>CAXBNA010000176.1:0-13674 GCA_963976915.1 uncultured Verrucomicrobiales bacterium | reverse complement strand
TCTCGACCCCTCCTTCCGCCTCCAACTCCTCGGTCTGCTTCATGCGTAAGCCCTGGAAGAAAGTGACGAGGGTGAAATTTTTTAGTTGCGAGGTCAGTCTGAGCCGCTAGTTTCGCGGCCCCTTAAACAGGGTGTGGAGCGGTAGTTCAGTTGGTTAGAATGCAAGCCTGTCACGCTTGAGGTCGCGGGTTCGAGCCCCGTCCGCTCCGCCACTTTCCCCTTTGTGGGAAAAGTGGGTGCACTGGGCAGAACGCCGTTGAGAGTGCCGAATGACAGGCCACCAAGATCGCACGCCGACCGCCTTTGAGGAGCGGGTTTACGACTGGATCTCCATGATTCCCCGAGGACGGGTTGCCACCTACGCTGCAGTGGGGAAGGGAGTGGGCTGCGGGTCAGCCCAGGCCATTGGGCAGGCCCTGAAACGCAATCCAGGCGCTCCGGCGGTGCCTTGCCATCGCGTGATCAAATCGGATCTGACACTGGGCGGCTATTCGGGAGAGAAATCCGGGCCGGAGGTGATGAGGAAGGTCCGGTTGCTTGCAGCCGAAGGCGTTGAGTTTGATCAGGAGGGGCGACTGACCAACTCAGCCTTGGTGTGGCTGGGTGACTGAGGGTGAGCCGGTGATCAAAATTGCAGGCACCGGGGCATGCTTCCTCGAATCACTTGAAGTAGTAACCTTTGAGCTGCGTCTCCAGAGTCGTCATGTCGGCGTCCGACAATTCGGATGGATAGACGAGCACCTCAGCAATGCTGCCGCGAAACGGCACGATTTTGGTCTTGGGATTGGTGTAAGCCTGAGGTGGGCCTCCTCCGATCGAGAACGAGTCGTAAACCTCGGGTGAGAAGTTTCGAGCTTCGGTGATGGATTCGAATCGCTGGCCCTTCGCGTTGGTGAGCGTGTAGTGGATGCGCTGGGGGTCAGCCCGCCAGCGGAAGATCAGGATGCTGGGGACGGAGACATCCACGTCACGAGAGGGCATGGGGGTGGCTTTTTCATCGGGGGGGAGGTCTTGGCCGAATTGTCCCGCAAACAGTCGAAGGTCATTGTTTTTGTCGAAGCGAACGGTAACGGCCCCCTTTTTTCCCCTCACACTGGCCATCAGGTGTTCAAGGTTCGCCTTCGGATGTACGAAGACCATGGCCAGGGTGAGACCGGGCTTGGCTTTGGTGCCAAACGGCCACTTGGCCAGATCCCCGCAAGCCGCGATGTTGAGGCAGGAGATCGGGGCGTCCTTGGGCAAAAAATCAATGAAAGCTCGTGGTGCCTTGAGCCCGTTGGCGGGGCTTGGGGCCACAGTCGTGAGCGTGATGCCTGAGCGTTCGGGAACCCACGGGAAGTGGGCAAGTTCGTTGTCGCGGTTGATTGGACCCAGATCCCCCCACACGGCGACGGAACTTCGCAATTCGGCCGGCCGGGAGCCGTGGGTGCCTGAAAAGTCCTCCACCCCAACATCGGCCCGATAGTGAAGGAGGAGCCGATCCGCCCCAACCGGTGCCGGGCGGTCGGGAGGGTATGGCAAGGCGTCCTGCCGGGGTGGCTGCAATTCCTTCCGCTTGAGAAGGTTGCCGACCTTGCCCCAAGCGATTTCTTTGGCAGGATCCGGTTCCGGTTCTCCTCCGGCGAAGACCACGATGAGAATCCCGACGATCACGACTGCACCAATGCCAAGGATGTGAGGGAGTGAAATCGAGGGTTTCGATGGCGGGGCAACCTGGGCCGCTGGCGTGCGTGCGCGAACCGGCCGACCGACCACTGCTGGAATCGCGGCCTGGCCTGTTTGTCCGAGCGGAACCGCGATGGTCCCTGAGGTGGCGCTTCCGGGGCGGCCTGCGGATGCAACCACAGAGGCCGTGCTGCGGACAAGCGGTTGAGTTCCTTGGACTTGTGGAGCGCCGGTGGCAGACACGGCTTGAGTGATCCGACCCTGATCGGACTTGGCCGGGGGGCTCGACTTGGGGGCGGCGTCTTTTTGCTCGTAGAGCTCCTTGGCAATCGAGGCTTTGCGGGGGCGTTCATCGGCATCGACCGCTAGCAGGCGCATTACCCAGGCGCTCGCCCAAGCTGGAATTTGCGGCGCCAGCTTGGCGAGGGGGCGGACATCGTGTTGGATGTGCTTGTGACGCAGTTCCTTGAGGGTTTTGGCGGAAAAGGGTGCGCGGGCTGCTGCGGCTTGGTAGAGGATGCAGCCCAGAGCATACACATCCGTTCTTCGGCGCGCCTGTCCTGCTTCCCACTGTTCGGGCGCTGCGCACAAATAGACCTCGGTGCTGGGCTCCACTCCCTCTTCCGTTGGGCCAAAGCCAAGGCCGAAGCCATGGATGCGAACTTTCCAGTTCTTCGAATCCGCCGCGTCGATGCGAATGTGCTCGGCGCGAAGGGCTCCGTGCATGATGGCCTGATCGTGAACGGCGGAGAGTCCAAGGAGCAACTGATCCGTCAGCGCTGAAAACTCTTCCGCTGAGAGTGGCCCACGTTCGAGGATCTTGGGCAGTGTTTCGCCTTTGGGTTCGGTGGTGAGAATGAAGACGCCCTCATCGTCTTCGCCGACTTCATGCACGATCTCGATGTTGTCATGTCCGAGTGTTTGAAGGGCGCTGAAGAGCGAGACGAGGCCTTCCTTGGCGGTGGCGTCGGTGTTCTTGAACCGGCGAACCACGACCTCTGCCTTCGTGCGATCATCATCGGCTCGGACCAAGGAACTGATCGAGTCTTCTTCCAGTGTTTCGAGAATCGTGAATCGCTGGGGCATGGAGGAGTCGCGGGAGGAGAGGGACGTTAAACCGCTAGTCTCCCAAACGAGAGAGGAGTTGGCAAGCGAGACCATGGATAGGTTTGCCTTTGGCTGACGCACGCGCTTTCGGGTGAGAGGGAACGCAGGTTCTTCTTGCCGTGGGAGATCATCGCTCTCTGATGGGGGATGCGTCTGTTCAAACACTCTCAAATGCTGTTGGCGGCCCTGCTCTTGCTGCCGTCGATACTCGCGGTGACGGCGGCGGCCACTCCGAATGTACTTTTCATCCTGGTGGATGACATGGGTTATGGAGATCCGGGGTGCTATAACGCGGCCTCCAAGATCCTGACGCCAAACATCGACCGGTTGGCCAATGAGGGAATGCGTTTTACCGACATGCACGCGGCAGGGCCACTCTGTCATATTTCACGCTATGGGCTGATCACGGGTCGCTATCCGTTTCGGGGGGAACCCCACAAGTGGTCCACTCAGGCGACCGTCAAACCGGATCAAGTCACGGTGGCCTCGCTGTTGAAAGCCCGCGGCTATCGGACGGCGATGGTGGGGAAGTGGCACTTGGGTTTTGATGAGGATGGCTACGACAAACCGCTGACGGGCGGTCCGGTTGATCGTGGGTTCGACTCCTACTTTGGCATCCGCGCATCGACCGACATCCCTCCCTATTTTTACATTCGGAATGATCGAGCGGTGGAGCCCCCGACGGATCACATTGAGGCGAACCGATCAGTGGGCTGGTCGCCGATCCAAGGTGCTTTTTGGAGGGAAGGGGGCATTGCTCCGAATTTGCAACTCGCCGATGTGCTCCCGCGATTTACGGAAGAGGCGGTGAAAGTCATTGAGGAGCACGCCGACGAGAAAGCCGACAATCCCATGTTTCTGTATCTGGCCTATCCCGCACCTCACACGCCCTGGCTTCCGTCAGCGGAGTTTGCCGGCAAGAGCGAAGCCGGGATGTATGGTGACTTCGCCATGATGGTCGATGCCGAGATTGGACGAATTTTGACCGCACTCGACAAGGCCGGAATGGCCGATGACACGCTGGTGATGTTCAGCTCCGACAATGGTCCTGTATGGTACGAGGAGGATGTGGAGCGTCTCGGGCACGACAGCTCAGGCGGACTGCGGGGAATGAAGTCTGATGCGTGGGAGGCTGGGCATCGGATGCCGTTCATCGTGCGTTGGCCGGGCACTGTGAAGGCGGGGACGAGCACGGCACAAACACTCTCCTTCGTCGATGTGCTGGCCACGCTTGCCGAGGTGACAGGTGATCCAAGGCCAGCCGGTGCCGGACCAGATAGCGTGAGTTTTGCCAAAGTGCTGACGGGTGAGCAGGCGGATGATGAGCCTGTTCGTTCGGCGTTGGTGCTTCAATCGGGAGGGGGCGTGATGACCATTCGATCCGGCGATTGGAAGTACATCGACGCGCTGGGTTCTGGTGGTTTTTCCGAACCCAGAAAGGTCAAGCCGGGTCCCGGCGATCCGAAAGGGCAACTCTACGACTTGGGCAAGGATCCGGGCGAGGAACGCAACGTGTATGCGGATCATCCCGATGTCGTGGAGCGCCTTCGAGCGGAGATGCAACGGGTGGTGGATCAAAATTTGTGAGAAAATTCCCCCGGATTCAGGATTGTTCGTGCTCGGACGATCGTCGTTGCAGGGCGGGGATGCGTCTTCCATCTCAGTTGCCTCATTCACAGTCGTCTCTGAAGCCGTCTGAGCCCCTTGGGTAAGGCGCTTGTCGATTTTGAGGGGGGCTGCTCGGAGCCCCCAATGGCCAAGGCGAAGGTGTTCGAGGTCTGCCGTGAGCCTCTTCCGGCATGAGTTCTGCTTCGTTAGCTGGTGGTTCAATGGGGATTCATCCAGGAAAGACGAGTGGCCCCGATTGCTGACAGCAACCTCAGCCTGCATCGATTATGATCAAAAAGAAGACGAGCTCAAAGAAAGTGAAGTCCACGGCGAAGGCGTCCAAGCCTGTGAAGTCCAAGACGACGCCGTCGGTGAAAAGATCGGATACTGTCGTGAAAGCGAAGAAGTCGAAAGTCGTGAAGGAGAAAGCAGCGTCACCCAAGTCCTCATTGATGGAAAAGGCGTTTCCGATGGTGGCCGTCATTGATGAGCAGGTTCGGACCTCCATTCCTGCCGATCTGGTCGCCCGAGTGAAGACGGTGAAGAGCAAGAAGCAGATCATCAGTCCGACCTATCCCTATGACAAGGTGATCAAGAGTGGTCGATATGAGAAGACGATTCAGAAGCTCCAGATCGAATTGGTGAAGATGCAGGCGTGGGTGAAGGAGAGCGGGGAGCGGATTGTGATGATTTTTGAAGGTCGCGATGCGGCTGGAAAGGGCGGGACGATTCAGCGTTTCACGGAGAACCTCAATCCGCGTGGCGCACGGGTTGTGGCGCTGGCCAAGCCTTCTGAGACGGAGCGTGGTCAATGGTACTTCCAACGTTACGTGGAGCAGATGCCCACGCGTGGCGAGATCGTGTTTTTTGATCGGTCATGGTACAACCGCGCTGGTGTGGAGCATGTGATGGGCTTCTGCAATCCGCACGAATACCTGGAGTTCATGCGCCAAGCGCCCGAATTCGAGCGCATGCTGGCGCGCAGCGGCATTCGCCTCTTTAAGTTTTGGTTCTCAGTGAGTCGTGAGGAGCAGCTCCGGCGTTTCCTTGGCCGGGCGAAGGATCCTCTGAAGCAATGGAAGCTCAGTCCGATGGACGTGGAGTCGTTGGGGCGCTGGGACGAGTACACGAAAGCCAAAGAAGCGATGCTGTTTTACACCGACACCGCCGATGCGCCCTGGACGGTCGTTCGTTCCGACGACAAGAAACGCGCCCGCCTGAACGCGATGACCTTTCTTCTCTCGAAGATTCCCTATGAAGGGAAGGATCATGCGCTGCTTGCGGAATTGGATCCGCTTCTCGTCGGGGCGGCCAAGGACATCTATGCGGACGGTGTGGACGGCGCCTCAGCGCCAAAGCCCCTTGTCGAGATGGAGAAGTTGGCGGCTTGAGCGGGGCGACTCCTGAGTTCGAGTTGTTGGAGGTTTTGCCGACTTTGGCAGGGACTCCACTATTCCGGGCTTGAACTCCCTGTGGAGGCCGCTGCAAGATCAGGGTCATGATGAGACCTTTGGATTTGCAGGTGAACGGGTATGCAGGGACGGACTTTAACAGTGACGACCTGACCGCAGAGGCGCTGCACCATGCCTGCGTTGCTTTGGAGGAGGATGGAGCGGATGCCATTCTCGCGACGTTCATCACGGATGAGATTGGCACCCTGGAGCGCCGGATGACTCGCTTGCGTGAGCTCCGGGAGGCGGATGATCTCGCCAAGCGGCTCATTCTGGGTATTCACATTGAAGGGCCCTTCATCAATCCTGAACCGGGATACGTGGGAGCTCACCCAAAAGCGGCCGTCAAACCTGCCAATATTGAGGATGCGAAGCGACTCCTGGATGCGGCCGGGGGACTGGCGAGGCTGGTGACACTCGCTCCTGAGCATGATGCGCATTTTCATGTGACCGAGTTCTTGGCCAACAGCGGAATCACCGTCTCTGCGGGACACTGCAACCCCTCCATTGAGCAACTGCGTGCGGCCTGTGGCCACGGGTTGAGCATGTTCACCCATGTGGGCAATGGCTGTCCGATGCAGATGCACCGGCATGACAATGTGATTCAACGGGCTCTGGCGCTGAGTGACCGGCTCTGGTTGTGCTTCATCCCTGACGGGGTGCATGTGGATTTCTTTGCCCTGCGAAACTACCTCCGCTGCGCCGGTGTGGACCGTTCGATCTTCGTGACCGACGCGATTTCAGCGGCCCGACTGGGTCCGGGCCGATACACCCTTGCGGGCTGGGATCTCCAGATTGGCGACGATTTGGTGGCGAGGTCTCCCGATGG
The DNA here is from genome assembly GCA_963976915.1 of uncultured Verrucomicrobiales bacterium. Lineage (GTDB taxonomy): Bacteria > Verrucomicrobiota > Verrucomicrobiia > Verrucomicrobiales > Verrucomicrobiaceae > CAXBNA01. The sequence continues at coordinate 7,014 of CAXBNA010000176.1, read as the reverse complement.
CTCCCATTTCGTGGGATCCACGGTCACGTTGCCACGAATCATGACTCACGGAATGCAGGACCTGGGTCTGAGTAAGGCCGATCTCACCCAACTGTTGGATACGAATCCACGGAAGGCGCTGAACCTTCATGATTAGGAGAAAACGAGTTGAACCCCGCGCCTGCACCGGGCGTAAAAGGTAAGTGAAGCAGAGCGCGATCTTGCGCGCTTCGACTTGAATCCAATGGACGATCCCGCTGCCCCCGACATCCAACATCTTGAGCTTCCCAAAGAGGTGCCCGTGATGGTGCTTGATGGATGCTACCTCTTCCCCGGATGCTTCCTGCCCCTTTTCATTTTTGAAGATCGGTACCGCAAGATGTTGGCCCATGCTCTGGACGGTCCCAGAATGTTCTGTGTCGGCAGCCGACTGCCTAGCGAGGGGCAGACGGAGAGGGTTCATCACATCAGCACGGTGGGTTTGATTCGGGCGAGCGTGAAGCAGGACGACGGGACCTCTCATGTGATGCTTTATGGCTTGCAACGTGTGAGGTTCACGGGTTGGAAGCAGGAGGCTCCGTTTCGGATTGCCACGATCGATGCGGAAACGACGGCGGAGGGTGAAGATCCTCAACGACTGGCCGCTCAGCGTGCTGAGGCGATCGAGCTGCTCCCGGCTCCGACGGCGCAGTGCGCGGAATCCATGCGGGTACTTCGGGAAACTTTGGACGAGATTGATGACCCGGAGCGGGTCTGCGACATCCTGAGTTACCATTTCGTCCGGACAGACTCGGCGCTATGCGGCTTGCTCTCCGAAAAGTCGGTTGAGGGCCGATATCGGATTCTCCTCAAGGAACTGGCGAAGCTGCGGAAAATGGCCGGCTGAGTTCTTGGCTTCGCACGGATCCGCTTTGATTTTTGGGAGTGCTTTCGTGGAAGAAAGTTCTGGTCGTTGGCTTGCGGGCCGTGGAAGCTCTGGCCATGGATCATCGGGTTCGATATTTTTGCGCGTTTCTATGGCTGGTCGGTCAGCCGGTTCAAGCGGGTGACTGGCCGCAGGGCGGTGGGCCGGAGGGGAGCTTCGTTTTTGAAGAGGCAAAGGCACCCGTCCAGTGGAGCGTGGTGCGTGATGAGGGAATCGCCTGGCGCGTGGAACTGCCGGAGACCGGTCAGAGTCCGGTCGTGGTGTCGAAGGGGTGCGCCTACTTCACCCACTACGTGCCAGTGGAAGAGGACTCGACGGTGGGGCATGACATCGTCGCATGCTGTGTGGATGCCGATGCGGGCAAGATGATCTGGCAGCGGACGATTCCGGGTCGCTACAACCTGCGCTTGTCGGGATGTTTCAGCGACAGCACCTCACCGCCAGCCGTGACCGACGGAGAACGCGTTTGTTTCATCAATGCCTCGGGGACAATCGCCTGCTTCGATCTGGAAGGAACGCCTTTGTGGTCGAAAGAAATCCTGACGGCGGGCCGAACGATCCCGTTTCTACACGAGGGGAACGTTGTGTTCATCCGGCAGATCTATCCGCCGGATGATGGCGGCAATTTCACCCACGAACACGAGAACGCTCCGAAAGAGGAGTGGACGCAACTTCAGGCCCTCGATTTGAAAACGGGCACCACGGTGTGGACGACGGAGTGCGGCGTGAACATGGGCTGCCTGCCCTTGCCTCAGACGCGACAAGATGGGCGTGTCGTGGCGGTGGTCGGGCGGGGTGGTGGCCACGGCCCGCCGGAAAAGCCGGAGGGAATCTCGATGGTCGACTTGGCGAATGGGAGCACGCTGTGGACGCTGCCTATCGAAGGTTTCATGAGCACGATGAGCTTCAGTCTGCACAACGGTGAGGTCATTGTGTATCATCGCGGCGAGTGCCTGAAAGTGGATGAGATGAAGGGTGAGATCACGGATCGGATTTCGATTCTGAAGGACATTCCGGCGCGGGTGTTTCACGAAAGTGGATGGACGGACGAATCGATCACGATTCCCGAGGGCAAGGCAAGGCGCGAAATCACGCAAGGCTCGAACTTGCTCGTGGGCGACTACAGCTTTTTCCGCAGCTCTCAACGCAATCTGCTGGGTCGGGTGAACCTGAAGACAAATGAAGTGGAGTATCTGATGCTGCCCGTGCAGGTCTTGGTCGGGGAGGATGGTGCAGTGTCGGAGCTCTGGGGACCGGAGGATTCCATCCCCACATTCAAACCGGCAAAGAAGCCGCGCCCTCTCCAACTGAACGAGTGGGCCATCCGGCACAACACGGTGAGGAACAGTCGGGGCTTCCTTGTGATGGGAGACGACCGCTCCCAAGGCAATGGCTGGGGACACATCGCGTCGCCATCACCCATCGCGGTCGGCGAGCATCTTTACGTGACGTCGATGAGCGGAAACGTCTATGTGCTCAAATGGAACGCCGAACGATTTGACGAGACCGCCATCGTGGCGATGAACGATCTGGGTCCGCTCGGCGATGCATGGACACGCGCGAGCCTCACGTTTGCCAACGGCCGACTTTTCGCCCACACGATCCGCGAGGTGATCGCGATTGGGGAGTAAAGCAGGGTGCCTTGAGATGCTGCTTAGATTGGTCGAGGTATCCACTCCATAATCATTCCGATTGCGACGCCCAAAATAATGAGAAACAGGAGAAAAAAGAACTGTGCAGTTCTCTTGTCGCTGCTTGTAGTGGAGCGGTATCGTTTTGATTCTAGAACTGCCCATTCGGTATCGAAGAGCTTTGCCGGCATGTAGGTCTCCAAAGCGAGGACGACCTTCGACTTCGCTTGGCTCAGAGTCCCATACGAAACAATGGTTTGAATCCAGTTTAGGCTCAGTAGCGCACCCAGAGCGGAAAGCATTGTCGATCCAGAGAGCGAAGGCGCAGCACCGACTGATTTCAATTGACCCAAGAACACTCCTATTCCTGCGAGGAGGGTCGTATTGGCTGTAAGGTAGAGGTTGTTGACGGTCTGACGCCTCCCGATCAATGCTTCCCAGCTTTGGACCATCAAACTGTATTGATTCCACAACTGATTGATGCGATCAGAAGGCAAAGATGACTGGCCTCCATCCAATAGTGCCCTTGGAATCAGGAGATCACAAATCTGGTCGGCAACGTGACTAGGTTCTGGAGTGACAAACTGTAGCCGAAGTCGTTCACAGGCTTCGGGTAGCTTGCATGTGTCTTTTCGCGCGACAATAACAGGCTTGCCCAATCGGACGGCTTCTTCGATTTCCCAGTTTACCGGTTTGCTTTCGTGGGTTGTCTCTCCGACCACGCAGATTAGGCCGTCGCTGATCGCAATTGCAGAAGTGGCATGGTCTTGCCAATTTTGTGAGTGTGGAACATCTGCTGAACTGTCTTCGAAAGGAAAGTTTGGCAGTAATTCCGAGATGCCTTTTCTTAGCTTCTCTACACGAGACTTGTCTGTGGTTTTGAAACTAAAGAAAAGACGGTGTACTTTCATCTGCTATCAAAATCAAACGTTGTGTGGAACAATTTGGGCGTGTAGGCAGAGTGTAGTTCTTCAAAGTGTATGAGTCCACTGCCAGCAGTTGAGATGCCAACGTCAGAACGGCTAGCAATCTGTGTCACATAGTCGATTGCCGCTTCGACTTGTAATGAAGATCAAAGATCCGCAACCTTCACCGGCTGTCCGCCGAGTTCGGCACTCTTGTCGGCGGCGAAGACGACTTCGAAGGTGCGGAGGGCTTCGGGGAAGCTGGTGAGCGGCATGTCCTTGCCTTCGTCGAGGGCGTCGAAGAAGGCTTGGAACTGGGTCTGGTAGGGGTGGTCGCTGACGTCGCCGGAGTCGAGCATGGTCATCGAGAGTTCGCTCCATTTGCCTTTGTCGGTCTGGAGTTTGCTGGAGTGGAACTTGTTGTCGAGGAGGCTGCCCTGACTGCCGACGAGATGGGTGTGGAAGTAGTAGGGCTGGAGGCAATCCACGATGGCGGCGCATTTGCCCACGGCTCCGTTTTTGAACTTCAGGATGGTGACGGCGGAGGTGTCGTACTCGTAGGGCGCGAAGATGTCGCTGCCGGACTTGGTGGACATGCTCGTGACCGACTCGACCTCGCTACCCATGCACATGAGCAGGGCGTCGAGGGCGTGGCAACCGGCGGTGAGGAGGGCGCTGCCGCCATTTTCCTTGCCAATGTTCCAGCGGAACTGGCCGTACCAAGGGCCGATGCCGTGGTAGTAATCAACCTCGCCGTAGTGGAGGTCGCCAAGGAGGCCTTCATCGATGGTGGCCTTGGTGACGAGGAACTGGCTGGAGAAACGGCACTCGAAGCAGACGCAGCCCTTCACGCCATTGGCGGCAGCAGCAGCGGCGATCTCGCGGACTTCCTGAAGCGAGTTGGCCATCGGTTTCTCGAGGATGATGTGCTTCTTCGCGTTGGCCGCAGCGACGGCTTGGTCGCGGTGATTGCTGGGATAAGAAGTGATGTCGACAATGTGGATGTCGGGATTGGCCAGCATCTCATCAAGGTCTTGGTAGGCCTTGATCGGCGTGCCATACTGGGTACTGAGCTCGTTGTCGGTCAGCGGGCGGGAGGAATAGACCGCAGTGACTTGGGCTTGAGTGGTGGCGTTGATGGCCGCGATGTGGGCGCTGGCTGCCCATCCATGTCCGATGACTCCGACGTTGTATTTTTTCATGCTGAAAAAGAATCGACCAAACTGGGGCGCTTCTGTCAATGCATTGGGTGAATTTGGCTGGGGTTTGATGCTGGAGGGCTCCCCTTTTCAAAGGCGGAGTGAACGTGTGGGACACCACATTCCAAGAGGACAGGTCGACACGGGGTTCAAAAGCAGTTGCGGCGGTGCCTGCTCCAGTTCAGTCTCGGATTCACCATGATTGTTGCTCCCAAGATCCGAGGTTTTATTTGTACGACGGCTCACCCCGAAGGCTGTGCCAAGCATGTGGCGGACCAGATCGCCGTTGTGAAGACGGGCGGGATGAATGAGAACGGCCCGAAAAAAGTGCTCGTGATTGGCTCGTCGACGGGGTACGGCCTTTCCTCACGGATTGCGGCGGCGTTTGGTTCTGGCGCGGCGACGATGGGCGTTTTCTTTGAGCGGCCCGGCGAGGAGACGAAGACGGCGACCGCGGGTTGGTACAATTCAGCGGCGTTTGAGAAGGAAGCCCAGGCGGCGGGTCTTTATGCGCGCTCCTTCAATGGCGATGCCTATTCCGATGCGATGAAGGCGGAGGTCATTGAGGCGATCAAGGCGGACATGGGGCAGGTGGACTGCGTGATCTACAGTCTGGCGTCACCCCGCCGGACGCATCCGACCTCTGGGGAGGTGTTCAAGTCGGTCCTGAAGCCGATTGGCGGGTCCTACACGAACAAGAATCTCCACACCGGAACGGGTGAGGTGACCGAGATCACCATCGATCCGGCAAACGAAGATGAGATCGCGCAGACGGTGGCGGTGATGGGCGGGGAGGACTGGGAGATGTGGATCGATGCGCTGCAGGGTGCCGGTGTGCTGGCCGATGGCGTGAAGACCGTGGCGTATTCCTACATCGGGCCTGAGGTGACCTGGCCGATTTACAAGAATGGCACGATCGGTCGCGCGAAGGAGGACTTGGAACGCGCTCAACAGGCATTGGATGCCAAGCTGGCGCTGCTGAATGGCAAGGCCTGGGTGTCGGTGAACAAGGCGCTCGTGACGCAGGCCAGTTCGGCCATTCCCGTGGTGCCACTCTACATTTCGCTGCTCTACAAAGTCATGAAGGCCGAGGGGAGTCATGAGGATTGCATCGAGCAGATGGATCGTCTGTTCCGGGATCGACTTTACGGTGGTTCTCCTCAAGCGGACGAGGCAGGGCGGATTCGCGTGGACGATCTGGAGATGAAGCCTGCGGTGCAGGAGTTGGTGGGTCAGCGCTGGGAGGAAGTGAACACGGGAAACTTTCCAGAGTTGGGCGACTTCGAGGGCTACCAGACGAGCTTCCTTCGCTTGTTCGGCTTTGGTCTCGATGGCGTGGACTACGAGGCTGACACCGACACGGCGGTGGCAGTGCCGTCATTGAGCTGAGGCAGCGCAGCGCTTTTGCCGAGCGTCGAAGCGTGGATGCGCGATGTGGCGGACCCGTAGGCGAAGTCGCCAGACTTCGGGTGTGCTTCCGGGTTTTGAACTGCGGGGGAAGGGGAGTTGATCCCTGCCTTGTCGCAGTGGTGGCGTTGGGTGAGGCCTTGCCATTCCGCAGCGTCTATCAAGGGCAGAATAGCTCTGTGGGGGAGAAGGCTCGCCTGAGTGCTTGCCGTGAATCCTGAAACCTCTTACGGTCTTGAATACAACCACACTCACCGGACGCCAAGGGCTCGACCCGCGCGTCCTTCGAGGAGCCCAATAAAACTGGCTGTACCCCTGAAATCCAGTTGTCAATCAAGCGCATTTGCTCATATCCCCCCAAGCATGGAATGGAAAATTCGATGGTAGGAAACAGTACAGTCGGCGATAGCGCTCTTGTGGTACACGATAGATCGATTAACCATCAGCAAGTTTAGCCCGAAAAATAGAGTCTTCCCCAACCAAAAACCTATGAGAATCCTCTGTATACTGCTCGCAACTAGTACCTGCGCCTTTGCTCGACTGAACGAGGACATCATTGCACTCGAGTCACGTTATGGTGCTCCTACTTTTGTTTGGAGCAGTCTTGGGTCCGCCGAGACGTTCGCAGCCTTCGATTTTCAGGGTCGAGTCATCTGGGCAGTTCTCTCGGAGGGTGAATGTGTGGCTGAGTCAATCAACTTTGGACCAACGAAGGTGTATTCAAGTGAGCAAGCCTCGAAGCTAGGGGCTGACACGGCAAAATTCATTTTGGGCCTTCTAAACTCTGCATACAATTGGCCAGAGAAGGAAGCGGCTTCGGTTTGCGAGAAGATTGACACGCCAATCACGTACGGCGAGATGATCGCCAAATATACTTTTGACGTAAATGCCCTTGAATTTGAGAACACCTACAAGTGAAGTGGTCCCGGGAAACGGAGCCAGGCGCTTATTGAAAAGTTGAGCTGGTT
>CAXBNA010000175.1:0-13826 GCA_963976915.1 uncultured Verrucomicrobiales bacterium | reverse complement strand
GCTGGGAGCGGAGGCGGGGGCGGCTCGGATTTGGGTTCCGTTTTGGGCAGGGTGGGGCTGGGTTCGCTGGTGACGCTGTCTTTGACGGCCGCTGGTTTCGCTACGGACTGCAGAGACGACGATTGCCTGGCTTTCGCTTCAAAAGCATCGCGCTGACTTGGAAGCGGCAAGTACCGATGGGCGGGATCTTCGCTGAAAAACCCGCGCAGTGCATCGAAGTCGTATCCGTTGGTGACGGCCCAGCAACGATGGCGACGAACACGGTACTCAATGACGGCCAAGACAAGAAAACCCAGGACAACGGCACCGAGCGCCACCCATGGAATCGGCGTTGGAAGCGACCAAGATTTGATGCCCAAAGAAATCAAGGTGACGGCAAGGAGGGCGACGTAAACGCACAGACGGACGGCCCATTCGATCCAACGATTCGCTAAAATCATAGGGGCAGCCTACACCCGCGCAACGTTCCCGCCAATCGGATTCGTCGGCGTTAGGCGAGCAGATCCTTCACGACGTGGCCATGGATATCGGTGAGGCGATAGTCGCGGCCTTGGAAACGATACGTAAGCCGCTCATGATCAAAGCCAAGGAGATGCATGATCGTGGCCTGGAGGTCGTGGACATGGACTTCCTTGTCGGCAACTTTAAATCCGAGTTCGTCGGTTTCTCCGTAGCTGAAGCCCCCTTTGACGCCTCCTCCGGCCATAAAAAGGCTGAAGCAGTCGGGGTAGTGGTCCCGCCCGAGGACCTTGCTGTTGGCGGTGCGCCCCTCGCGGAAGGGCGTGCGCCCGAACTCGCCGCCCCAAACGACGAGGGTGTCGTCAAGCAGTCCACGCTGCTTGAGGTCCTTGATGAGCGCAGCGACGGGTTTGTCGGTCTCTGCCATCTTTTTCGTTAGGCCATCGGTGATGCCGCTGTCCGCCCGGGTGCCGTGGAAGTCCCAGCCCCAGTCGAAGAGGTGCACAAAGCGGACGCCCTGCTCGACGAGGCGACGCGCGAGGAGGCAGTTGTTGGCAAAGCTGGAGCCGCCCGGCGTAGCCCCGTAGTCCTCGAGGGTCTTTGCCGACTCCTGGCTGATGTCCATGACGCCGGGGACGCTGGTTTGCATCCGGAAGGCGAGCTCGTACTGAGACATCCGGGTGACGGTCTCCGGATGCCCAAGCTCGGCGACTTGGAGCGCGTTGAGTTCGTTGAGCGCGTCCAGTGTTTTGCGGCGCAGGTCACGGCTCATGCCGGCTGGATTGGAAACGAAGAGGACGGGATCGCCCTCGGAGCGGCATTGCACCCCCTGAAACACGCTGGGTATGAAACCGCTGCCCCAGCAGGCCTGACCACCACTCGGCTGGGTGCCGCTGGAAATGAGAGCGACAAAGCCAGGCAGGTCGTGATTCTCGGTTCCAAGACCATAGGTGGCCCAAGCTCCCATGGAGGGGCGGCCCTGGCGGATGTGCCCGGTGTAGAGGAGCAGCTCGGCCGGGGCGTGGTTGAACTGATCCGTCTTCATCGAGTGGATCAGGCACATCTCATCCGCGATGGTGTGGAAGTTCGGACAGGCGTCCGACATGGAAAGGCCGCCCTGGCCATAGCGGGCGAAAGTGCGCGGAGTTCCCATCAGTTTCGGCACGCCGCTGGTGAAGGCAAAGGTGCGTCCCGCGAGGAAGGAATCCGGGCAGTCCTGGCCATCGCGCTTCACGAGTTCCGGTTTGTGATCGAAGATGTCCAAGTTCGGCGGCCCCCCTGACATCGAGAGGTAGATCACGCGTTTGGCCTTGGCGCCATAGTGCGGGAAACGGGGTGCCAGCGGGTTGGCTGACTTGGGTGCCGCTTCGGCATCCAGCGCGTGCATGGCGATGGCACCGAGAGAGAACTGCCCCGCATTGCCGAGGAACTGCCGACGCGTGCGGAGTTGGAGCTTTTCGTGGAGGACGGGGTTCATGGAGGGGTTGGGGCAGGCTTTAGCAGTCTTTCATTCGTTGGCGCAGGCGACTGGGATCCCGTTTGGCATGGTAAACGGCCAATATCCATACGGCATCAGGCCGGACTTCGTAAATCACTTGGAAAGGGAAACGCCGCATCAGCGCCTTTCGGTAGGGTGGGGAAACGATGCGGTTCCGTTCTGGGTCGCTTTCAATCACTGACAGGCATTCGTCTAGCGAGTGGACGAACTCCTCACCCAGTCCAGCCTCGCACCTTTCGTACCAGCGCCGAGCTTCCTGAGCATCCAGAAGAGCGAATGGGGAAAGAAAGGCGGTCATCAAGGGTCAGTCTCCCGCCATCAATTGCCGCCGAGCCTCGCTCCATGGAATGGCGGAGATTGGGTCCTTCAGCAGCTCGGCGTGCCGCTGGTCGAGCTCCTCCAACTGTTCCCGAGACAGGTCAAAACTTGTATCTTCGTCCACGAGTGTATTCCAAATATCCTCGACCAACTGAATTCGCTGGCCCACAGGCAATTGACGGATCTGATCAAGTGCGATGCTCATGGCTCCAGAATCGACGACTTTGTGAAGGAATCAAACATCACTTCTTCCCTGGAAGGGGCGTGTTGGGATCGACGCGATTGGCGTCGATGAGATGAGGAAACGCGATGATGGGCTCGGGAGAGGACGGATTCGCGACGACGCGGATGAGGTGGAGGTTGTGACCTCCGAAGGTTTCGATGCGGGTGAAGTTCTCGAGAGTCCGGCCCGTGGAGGAGATGAGCGGTTTGTCGATGCGGAAGTAGTGGCTGTCGGCGTGGAAGAGATACACGGGCTTGGAAAATGCCTGAACGGCTTCGACCAAGGCGGGGACGAAGTTGGCGAATCCGGTTCCTCGAGGCTCGGTCTTGCGCGTGTTCTCGGCGAAGGGATTGCCATGGATGAAGAGAACGAGCGCCCGGCAATCGGAACGGCTCGCCACCTTGAACGACTCGTTCATCCAGGCGATGGAGGCGGCATCCCGAGCTGCGAACTCCTTCATGGCGGCCGCGTCTTTCCCGCGGGCGTTGTTGTTGCTTCCCACGACGTGAAGGGTGGCGAAGTCGATGAGATGGTGGGTCCATCGATTGTTTTCCACGAAGAGCTCGAAGCCCGCTTGACTGGTCGCCTGACTGGTGAGCGGGCGGGCCGGCTTCCCAAGGCTGAGCCCGGCAGGGAAGAACATTCTCCGCACGAGATCGAGCCGATCCAAGGGATCAAATCCACCGCCCATGGGTGTGTGGCAGTCGGTCCATTCGTTGTCACCAGGAACGTAAACGAGCGGGTGGGTGAAACGCTCAAACCGGTCGAGGATGACGGGATAGGCGCTGTCATCGCAGGGAGCCATGCCGTATTTCGTGTCGCCGACGTGAACGCTGAAAGTTGGAGCGAGGTCGTTGGCGGTGGAGATCACATGTTCAAAGCGCGCCGCGTCTGCGGGCATGTGGTAGGGCATGCAACCCATGACGAGAAACTCAAAGCGATCATCGTTTTCCGCAGCGTGGAGCGATGAAGCCATGGCGATGCCAATGGCGAGGCAGAGGAAGTGTGAACGGTGGCGGGGCATGACTTAAATTCGATGGCGAGGTTTTGGAGCGAGGTCAGCGACGCATCAAGAATTCGTCGAGGTTCATGATGACGTTGGCGACCGTGGTCCAGGCGGCGAGTGCGGCGAGGTCGCTGTCCTGGGGGGCGGGGCCGAGGGGATCGGTGGCCATTTTCTCGGCACCGCCGGGGTCGGCCTTGAACTGTTGGAGGGAGGCGTTGAAAAGCCGGGTGAGCGTGGCGGCCTCCTGCGCGGAGGGATCGCGGGCGACGCACAACTGAAAGGCGTGTCGAAGGCGAGACTGGATCGTCGGGCCGCCTTCCTGAACAAGACGGCGAGCCATGGCCTGATTGGTCTCGATGAACACGGGATCATTGAGAGTCACGAAGGCTTGGAGGGGTGTGTTGGTGCGGTTGCGGCGGATGGTGCAGACCTCCCGGTTCACGCCGTCGAAGGTCATGAAGCTGGCGTAGGGGCTGTTGCGCATGACCTCGGTGTAGATGCTGCGACGATGGCGGTCTTCGCCCGCACTGGTGACCCAGTCGTTGGCGCGACCGAAGGCGGCTTTGAGGCCGAGTTTGGGCGCGAGCGGCTGCACCGGCGGACCACCGATTTTGGCACTAAGGAGACCACTGACGGCGAGCGCTTGGTCTCGCAGCAATTCGCCAGTGGGACGGAAACGGGGGCCACGGGCGAGGAGGCGATTGTCGGGATCGCGTTGGTTGAGTTCTGCAGGGGTGGCCGAGTCCTGACGGTAAGCGCGGCTGGTGAGCATGAGGCGAAGCATGTGTTGGACGTCCCAACCGCTGTCCATGAACTCCGCAGCAAGCCAGTCGAGCAACTCCGGGTGAACCGGCAACTCGCCCTGCGATCCAAATTCCTCACTGGTCTGCACGATGCCGACGCCGAAAATCGATTCCCACAGTCGATTGACCATCACGCGGGCGGTGAGCGGGTTGTCGCGGCTCACCAGCCACTCGGCGAGGGTCAGGCGGGTGCGCTCGGCCTTCGGCGGCAACGGAGGGAAGGCCGCCGGTGTGTCGGCGCTCACCTTGTCACCAAGGGATTGCCAGTCGCCCCGGAGCTGGACGTGGCTCTCGCGCTTCTGATCGGCGGGCACCTCCTTCATGATCGGGATGGTCACGGGCTTGATGCTGGCAAGTTGCTTTTCCAGGGCGATACGGCGCTGTCGCTCGGACTTCAGTTCGGGTGCGACCTCGCTGGCGTAGTGATCGCGGAGGGTCTTCGTCTGCGCCGCCGTGCGATCTTTTTCGGGAACGGAAAGGGCGGCGAGAACGGCTGGGGGAATCGCGCTCAACTTGGACACTCGGGCATCAGCGGTCGTGGACAGTCGGAAGGCTCCGAGGGTGTGACCGGCATATTTGGAAGTCTGTGCGAGTTTCACCAACAAGAGGCCGGAGGATGAGGTCTCCAGCGCCGCGAGTGGCAGAACCGTGAGGGAATGATCCGCACCGGCATGGCCGGCCAAGGCCCAGCCTTTGTCGTTGGTGGACTTGGCCGCAACGACATCGGCGGGGTTGAAGCCGCTTTGAGAGGCATCGGCAAAGGCGGTCCGGAGCTGCAGCTCCTGTCTGCCGCTGACCGTCACCTCCTCGCGCGTAGCGAACTCCTTTTTCTTGGGGTTCGCTTCCCAAACGCTGCCCCGGGATGCATCAAGCAGAGTGATCTTCAACTCTTGGATCGAGGTGCCCTGCCCCTTGTCGGTGCGTTTCCAGAGGACGATGCGGTCCACAGGTTTTTCGGCACCCAGATCAAGCTCCCACCACTGATCGTCACCCCCTGCCGTGATGGAGACCGACTTCGTCTTGGCGCTGTTCCCATCGGTATTGCCATCAATGGCGAGTCGGGCTTCCGGTTTGTCCTCCGGCTGACCGACGAAGGTGCTGTTTTGCCGGGCCGTACCTTTCATCGCGATGTTCGTTTCACCGCTGAAGACCTGCACCTCGGCCAGCGCGAGGAAGTCGTACTTGTCGCTGATCTTTTCAATACGGACAAAACGCGCGGTTGGGGGTTGGGCATCGTCGGGAATCCACTCGGCGCGGACCTGAGAAAGAACGAAGTTTCCATTCGCATGTCCGGGACCGTTCTTGGGCAAGCGTTCATCCGCGAGGGCTTCGAGGCGAAGGCCTTCCACGCGCCCGCCTTTCAAGGGAAGCTCCACGGAGTAGGTGTCGGTCTTCCCCGATCCTTTGGAGGCGAAGACCCTGCCGCTCTCGTCGATTTCAAAAACGGTCTTGGCGGCACTGGAGACGCGGGTTGGTTTGATCGCAGTCCAGATGTCGGAGATGGGCAGGCTTTGCTCCCAAGCGGCAAGGCCCTTCCACACGGCGGGGCTGGGCTGGGCGAACGTCTTTTGCAGCGAGTCGAGCTCCGACTGAATCGCTGCCCGTTCGGCTTTCTGTGCCTCGGTGTAAAAGGAGTGCAAAGGTGCCTCGTCCTTCTTGTCGGCATCGGCAGTCTGGTTGAGGAAGTCGTAGAAGGCGTAGTATTCGTGGTGGGTGATGGGGTCGTACTTGTGCGTGTGGCACTGGGCGCAGGCCATGGTGGTGCCCATCCAGACGGCCATCGTGGTGTTGACGCGATCCACGATGGCGGCAACGCGGAATTCCTCATCGTTCGTGCCGCCTTCGTTCTGCGTCATCGTGTTGCGATGAAAGGCGGTGGCGATGAGCTGGTCGTCGGTCGGGTTCGGCAAAAGATCGCCTGCAAGCTGATCGATGGTGAACCGATCAAAGGGCATGTTGGCATTGAGCGAATTGATCACCCAGTCCCGGTAAGCCCAGATCTCGCGAGGCTGATCGCTTGGGTACCCCGAACTGTCCGCGTATCGGGCGAGGTCGAGCCATTGCCGTGCCCAGTGCTCGCCGTAGGCGGGTTTGGCAAGGTAGTGGTCGATGACGGATTCTGGATGGTGGACCACGGACTTGCTGAACCGTGCGAGTTCGTCGAGCGATGGAGGTAGCCCGGTGAGGTCGAGGGCGATGCGGCGGAGAAGGACTGCGGCATCAGCCGGTGATGTCGGTTCCAGTCCTTCCTGACCAAGGCGCTTGGCGAGGAAGGCATCGATGGGATTGGTCGACTCTTTCCAGTCGGCACTCCGGAGCCCCGACTCCGAAATCGAGGGAACTTTCGGACGCTTCACCGGCTCGTAGCTCCAATGATTGCCCCAGACCGCGCCTTCCTCAATCCACTGCCTGAGCAACGCGACCTGATCCGGCGGAATGGTCTTGTGCTGCTTCGGTGGTGGCATCACCTCATCAGGATCGGAACTGATGATTCGCTGAAAGAGAGCGCTCTTGTCTGGATCCCCCGGGACAACCGAGATGACGCCGTCGTTGTCGGATTTGGCGGCAGTTTCATCGTCCAGACGCAACCCCGCCTTACGCTTCTTCTCATCGGGGCCGTGGCAGAAAAAGCAGTTCTCGGAGAGGATTGGCCGGATCTGACGACTGAAGTCGATCAAAGATGACGCCTTGGCCTTCGCTTGGACGGCGAGACTCAGGACGACGACGAGGCATGTGAGGGAACTGCGCATCTGGACCATGGACTAACGGGCGGGGACCTGCCCTTCTGTCCCGTATCCAACCCGAATGAAAGCCCGAATATCGATGATGCCATCGAAAGCAGGCTGGGGTTACGAACGATAACCGTTTCCGGGAATCCTCAGCAGCAATTCGTCGCTCGTGAGCTCAAGGAACTTCATCGCGGCCACAAGATCCCTTTCCGAGAGACGATTCTCCAGACGGAAGACGCAGCCCCTGAAAGGTCCATCGGGAGCTTCCACACCCTCGATCAGGTTCTCGACCGTCGCACGAAGGTCTCCATATTCGAGATACGGAGCGTCAGCGGCCTGGGCACTCATGGCCAGCCCCACGATTTCCTGAGCGTTGCGACGGTCGTGAATCTCCCGCGTCGCACTGGTGACGGTGCCTGAGACATTGGGCACAATCATGGAACTGATGATACCGATGATGGCGATCACCATGAGCATCTCGAACAGGCTCATGCCGGCAATCAACCGGTGAGAAGGTCGGAGTAATCGGAGGTTTTTCATCTCAAAAGTGCGATTATTCTAATAAATATGACTCATACAGCGATATTCAAGCCGTTTTTTCCCAAATTTGGGTTCGTTCCTTCCGTTTTCACGCCGCTTCATTCTGAAGATGCGGCGGCGCATCGGGTGGCGTATTCACAGGCGTGACCTTTTCGATCCGCGACAATTCCAGCATGCACTGGTTCGGCCAAGCCATGCCCCAGTCCGCCTTGGAGGCTCTGGCTGAGAAAGAAGCGGGTCCAGCGGTCGAGGACAAAGTGGCCAGGAAAGCACTCTCGGCTCTTGGGCACCACCTTTCGCTGCTTGAGGGTGCCGCTCAGAGTCTTCAGACCCGCCTCCAAAAAGGCAAGCTGTCCCCCATCGAGTCAGCGTTCCTCAAACGCTGGTTGCCCCCCGTTGGAAATTCCGATTTCAGCAAGCCCTTCGTCGTCGGGCTCTCTCAGGCGGGCAGGCGATTTCGAATTCACGGCATGAGTCAGCCTGAGCTTCCTCTGCAAGTGTGGGCCTTACTGCGCCTGCCGAGCCTCAGGCGACTTTGGGAATCCAGTCTTCGTCGAGCGCACCTTCAGCACCTCATCGATCTTAGCCCGGACATTTGGGTCGTGGACGCGACACCGCTTCCGCCGGGAGCCGTCATTGCAGGCCTTGATCTCACGTCTTGGAAGAATCTGGTCACCTTGCGAGACGACGGGCGACGGTTTGAGATCGTCGGCCCCTCCACAAACGTCATTCTCGATGAAAGCATCGACGTCAAAAATTGGGAAGCGACCATCACCGAGGCTATTCAGGCGGGGAATCGATGCTTGGTCGAGCACCATGCGGCGAACGCCTACTGGCTCGCCGAATACGCCACGGTGGATGGCGAGATTTGTCTGACGGAGGCGCGATCCGCATTCAGCCCACAAGACCCCGATGGTGCATGGACCGTGACGCGTCTGGATAGCCGATAACCTAGACGCAGGCCACGGCGCGACCTTCGGCGATGCTCGTCCAGACGGCATCAACGACTCGCATGTAGCAGAGGCCTTCCATGAAATCGGGCTTGGGTCGCGGTGCGGCGGGATCCATGACCGCACGGAAAAAGTCTTCCTCCACGGTCCATTCCCGGACGAACTCGTAGGGAACGGTCACATTTTCAAAGGGACCTTTGACGCGGCCGAGTTGGACCTCATCGGTGTCGAAGTCGTAGCGGATTGTTCCCTCCGTTCCGAAGATCCAGCAGCAAGGCGTTGGCGCATGGGCTGCAACACCGCTGAACATCATGACCGCCTCCACATCGTTTTGGAAGCGCCCCAGTACATGAACGAAATCCGGTGTCTCCACCATGTATCCTTGCCGCTCTGGGATGACGACATTCCCGCTCGCCTTCACCTCCGCGATGTGGCCGAGCCAGCGCTGAACGACTTCCACGTAAATGCCGAGGGTCAGAATTTGCGCTCCACTGATCTCCACCCGCTGCCGCCAGTGCGCCGGTGCGGCGGCATCGAGCCAGGCAGGGCAGCTGGCATGGAGGACGAGGGAGTGAGGCGTGCCGATCGCTCCCTCGGACAGAAGCTTTTTGACCATCTCGCCATGCTTCATGCCGTGCGGTGCCGGGCAGAGTCCGGTGACGAGTTCCGGGTTGGCAAGCGAAGCCTCCCACATTCGGGTGGCCTCGGGCATTTCCGCCGCCATGCGGGCCTGGCAAAAGACGTGTTTGCCGCGCTGAAGGGCAAAGCAGGTCGGATCGGCGTGCAAGTGGGGGGTAGCCCCGATCCAGACAACATCGACGTTTTCATTGTCCACCACGTCTTCCCAGCGCGCGATGGCTTCGGCGTCGGGCGCATGTTCGTCACAAAAGCGCTGGGCGCTGTCGAGGGTGGAATTGGCAACTGCCGTGATGCGAACGTTGGGAAGGGCTTCAAAACCGGGCAGGTGCCGTTGCTTGACGATGCCACCGGCACCGACAAGACCGACTCGAATGATGCGATCAAATTCAGACATGAGTTATCGTTGGAATATGGCTACGCACGTGGCACGTAGGATAGCTGGAAACATTTGGAAAACAGCCTCATGCGACTTCTGCACCTCTACATCTCACCGGACCACACTTTTTTCGGTCATCACGGCAAACCGCCCGGAGATGCGGCGATGATCGAGGTGGACGAGGTGGCATGTGTGGCTGGAAAGGGCCTCGCGGGGGATCGTTTTTTTGGATGGAAAGAGGACTACAAGGGGCAAATCACGTTTTTCGCGCACGAGGTGTATGATCGGCTGTGCGAGCAATTCGCCGTCACGGGGGTGGAGCCATCGGTGTTTCGGAGGAATGTGATCACCAAGGGCACGGATCTCAACGCGCTGATTGGAGTGGAGTTTGAGGTGCAGGGCGTCCGATTCCTGGGTACCGAGGAGAGCCGGCCCTGCTACTGGATGAATCAGGCCTTTGCCGAGGGCGCGGAAGAGGCGATGAAGGGCGTTGGCGGCCTGCGGGCAAAGATCCTCAGCGACGGCGTGCTGCGGCGGGACGGGTGATTTTTAGAAATGACCGCGCAGCTTGGTTCGTCCACCGGCTCGACGGCGGAAGGGATCAAAAACCGCGTCGGAGCCATCCACCTTCATTTGGTAGACCATCTCCATGAGCTTGCCGAGCCGCCCCTTGGGGAAGCCTCCCTTGGTTGGAAACCACGCGAGATACTCGGCGGGCAGGTCATACAAGGGAACGCCCTTGGGCGGAAAATTGCCGGGGCCAAAACGGCCGAAGGGCATGTAGGTGCGACCGATCTCTTCCAGATCCGCTCGCATTTTTGCCATCAAGTCTTCCTCGCTCATGCTGGCTCACACATCGTCGTGGCTTACTAGTTCCGTCAACACGCATGGAAGAACTGGCGCGATGGCGCAGTCTGGGGCATTTTTGCGATTCTTCCCCGATGTCAGACCCCCTCCCCCAGAGTGAACTTCCTGAGGCGCCGCAGCCTGCGGCGTGGGAACCGCCGTCCCTGGAAACCATGGGGAAGCAACTTCCGCAGTACGAATTCGTGGGCGTACTGGGTCGCGGCGGGATGGGTGTGGTTTATCAGGCGCGGCAGATCACCCTGGATCGATTTGTCGCGATCAAAGTCCTGCCACCCGGGGCGGAGGACGATGAAATCAATTTCAGCGAGCGCTTCATCGCCGAGGCACGATCGATGGCGAGACTGAGCCACCCGAGCATCGTGCATGTGCACGACTTTGGGGCCACAGCGGAGGGGTTGATGTACTTTGTGATGGAGTTTGTCGAAGGGACAAACGTCGAAGACGTGCTCGCGGAGAAAGGCAGCATCCCGCCGAAGCTTGCCGTTCATCTGATGGGCCAGATTT
The DNA here is from genome assembly GCA_963976915.1 of uncultured Verrucomicrobiales bacterium. Lineage (GTDB taxonomy): Bacteria > Verrucomicrobiota > Verrucomicrobiia > Verrucomicrobiales > Verrucomicrobiaceae > CAXBNA01. The sequence goes on along the minus strand of CAXBNA010000175.1, from coordinate 2,914 downwards.
GCGATGCCCTGGGGTATGCCCACGAGCACAACCTGATTCACCGCGACGTCAAACCGTCGAACATCCTCGTGGACAGGGAGGGCCGGGTGAAAGTGGCCGATTTTGGGCTGGCTCAGGAAGGCGTGGGTCACGACGACGGACCTTCGATGGGGACGCCCGAGTACGCAGCTCCGGAGTTGACTCGCGTTGGCGTTCAGATCGACCACCGGGTGGATCTCTATGCGCTCGGCGTGATGCTCTACCAGATGCTCACGGGAGAGGTGCCCAAGGGCGAGTTTCTGCCGGTGGCGGTTCAAAAACCGGACGTGGATCGCCGCTTCGACAAGATCATCTTGAAGGCGATGGCTTGGGATCTGCACCAGCGCTATTCGTCTGCGAGCGACATCAAACGGGACCTGCTTGCCGCCCTGAAACCCGAAGGTTCGGCCGACGCTGCCGAGGACTCGAAGGAAAAGAAAAAAAAGGAGCTGCCACCGTTTCAAGCCGCCTCGACGCGGAAACGCGGTGCACCCGCCTTCGTCGTGTTTGCCCCGTGGGTGATCGTGGTCGGACTCGTGGCCCTGGCGTTCGGCCTCATCCGCAAAAATGACGACGGACCTCCGCCCAACGTCGATCCCAGTGCCGCGCCGCCGGTTTTTGGATCGGCACCCGTACAAACGTTGCCGACAGGAAATCCCAACCAACCGCCGAAGACTGAGTCCGGCGAAGCAGCCGCCGAGCCGGACTCCCCCAAACCTTCTCCCGACGCCCAAGGAAAACCCTCGACGCCGAAGCAACTGGCCTCAAACTCAACGGCAGCCTCCAAGGGGGAGATGCCGCCCGAAGAATTCTGGAAGCCGTCGGATGGCAAGACGCCGCCCCCGAAAGACCCCGCCCCTGCCCCACCAAAGACGCAAACTCGGGAGACCCCCGATCAGCCGATGGTGGCAAGTGCTCCGACGGACAAACCAACCCCCGCCCCTTCGGCACCGCCAAAAAACACGACCTCACTTCCCGAAGTCTCGGATCTGGTGAAAAAGCACATCGCTCAGTTGCAAAAGGAGTTCGATGCGGATCGCGAGACCATGCTGAACGAGGCCTACTATCCCAAAGCCAACACCCTGAAGCAGCAATACGAGGCGGCGTTGCAACGCGTTTTGACCAAGGCAACGACCAGTGGTGACGACGCAACCGCAGCCGCCGTCCAGCTCGAACTTCAGACACTGACGGACGATCGCGCCATTCCTCAGCAGGATGGACCCAGCACTCCACCCGAGTTGAGGGAACTGCGTGGGGTGTATCGGACGGAGCGCAATGCCATCCGCGATTCACTGCCCAATCTGCTGAAACCGCTCTACGACGGCTACATCCAAAAGTTGGACAAGCTTCATCGCGACCTCCTTCAGGTGGGCCGTGCCGGAGATGCCCAGCATGTTGAAACCACGCTCAAGGATGTGCGTGGAGCGCAGGCGTCCCTGGGATCCTGAAAAACCTCGCGACGTGGCTCAACCGAGCATCTGATGCGTCTCGCGAAGCAGCGCTTCGGTGGTGTCCCAGTCGATGCAGGCATCGGTGATGGACTGACCCCGGACGAGTTGGTCCAGCGGCTGTGGAAACTTTTGATTTCCGGCCACGAGATTGCTCTCCAGCATGGCTCCGATGATCGACTTGGCACCGGCCACGCGCTGCCGCACGATTTCGCGAAAGACGCCCGGCATGCGGGTGTGGTTCTTGGCACAGTTGCCATGGCTGGCATCGATCATGATTGAGTGGCGCAAACCGGCAGCGTCCAATGCGTCTTCGGTTTCGGCCACGTTGTCCGCACCGTAGTTGGGGCCATCATCGCCGCCCCGAAGAATGATGTGGCAATCAGGATTGCCATGGGTGGTGACGGCCGAGGCAACGCCTTCGTCGCTGACACCCAGAAAAGTCTGGGACTGCATCGCGGCTTTGATGGCATTCACCGCCGGGAGAACGTGCCCAAAGGTGCCGTTCTTGAATCCGAGTGGCATGGACAGCCCGGAAGCCATCTGCCGATGCGTCTGGGACTCCGTCGTCCGGGCGCCAATGGCGGACCAGCAGATGAGGTCCGCGATGTACTGGGGTGTGATGGGGTCCAGCAACTCCGTGGCCGGAGGAACGCCAAGATCGATCACATCCCGGAGGAAGTTCCGCGCTTCGCGGAGGCCTTCAGGGATGTCGCAGCTCCCATCCAACTTTGGATCCATGATGAGGCCCTTCCATCCGACCGTCGTGCGAGGCTTCTCAAAGTAGACCCGCATCACGATGCACAGCCTGTCTTTCAGTTCCTCAGCCAGAACCGCCAATTTCTTCGCGTACTCGAGACCGGCCTCAGGATCATGGATCGAGCAGGGGCCGACGATGACCAAAAACCGCTCGTCTTCACCAAACAAAATCTCACGGATCTCTTTTCGCGCTTTGGCGACGAAGGCGCTTTGTTCCGAAGTCGGAGCGATTTCGGCGCAGAGCTCCTTTGGAGAAGGAAGCGGCGTGTTCGAGGCGATGTGGCGGTTGGCGACAGGTTCCATGGAAAAAAGAATGGGGAGCGTGACAAAAAGAGCCCGCAGTAAACCGCAACCGAGCGCCCAGCGCAAGGCGGGTCAGAGTTTGCTTAGATAAAGATCGATTCCCGCAGCGCACATGGCTGCCCCATTCGCCAACTCGTACCGCTGCCAATCAGCCTCCGACACGCCCTGGAGAAGGGCGAGATCGTGCTCACCATTGACGTAAAGAAGCGCCAACTCGTCCGCACTCTGGCCTTCCTCACGGAGCGCGGCGACATACTGATGGCACTGATGAATGCGGGCCACATAGGTGTCCAAGTGGGTCGACACATCGCGGACCGCGCCGAAGTGCGTGAGGTACAGCGTGTCAAAATTCGCGGCCTTCAACCGAGCGAGCGTCTTCGCATAGG
>CAXBNA010000174.1:0-13946 GCA_963976915.1 uncultured Verrucomicrobiales bacterium | reverse complement strand
CTTTTGGCATCATTTGGGGTGACGGTTTCCAGTGCAGTGGCAATGGCTCGTTCGAGTTCCTCAAAGCTTCGAGCCTCGTAGGTTCGCAGCTTTGCCTTGAGTTTACTCCACATCTTTTCAATCGGATTGTAGTCCGGCGAATAGGCTGGAAGAAACAATGGGGTTGCACCCACTTGTTCAATGAGCTGCAGCGTTTGCGGGCTCTTGTGCGCTCCCAAATTGTCCATGACGACAATGTCCCCGGGTCGCAAGCTCGGACAGAGCACTTGCTCGACGTAGGTGCGGAACACTTCGGTGTCAGTTGCGCCCTCAATGGTCATGCAGGCCGTGCTGCCATCCAAGCGCAACGAACCAATCAAGGTGGTCGTTCGCCAGTGACCACAGGGAGCGCTGGAATGCAGACGCTTGCCGCGACAACAGCGTCCACGCAGACGCGTCATGTTGGTCTTTGCGCCCGTTTCGTCGATGAAGACAAGCTGCGAGGGCTCGAAGCCGCTTTGGCGACGCTTCCAGCGACGTCGCGCCTTGAGGATGTCGGGACGGTCTTGCTCGCTGGCACGGAGCGTCTTTTTTTATATGTCAGCCCCATCTTCACTAGGGTCAGGTGGATGGCCACCAACGAGGTGTTCAGCTCAACCTTGTCGCGAAGTTCCGACAGGGTGAGATCCGGCTTTTGGGAGAGAGCTTCACGCATGGCACGTCGATGCTCTGCAAGGATCTTCGGCTTACGGCCCGAGCGATGATGCTGCGGTCGGATGTCACCACGGTGGCGACGCTGTTGAAGCAGCTTCTTAACCATCCCAAGGGAGACGCGATACCGACGGGCAATCTCATCACGAGTTCCTTCGCCGTTGTCGTAGGAGGCGAGAATGCGTTCGCGCAGATCAACAGAGAGTGTGGCCATGTACCACCTTAACAAATAAACACAATACGGCTACAGAATAAATTAAAATGCTCTAGCAGCGGCCCACCACTGCATGTCGCAGTTTCTCAGGATCACCTTGGAGGGGGGCAAAAAAGGCGGGATGTGCGCGGCCTCAATAAATTCGCTCCAGAAAAACCCGAGATCAAGGTCGTGCAATCACTTTCACACGCATAAACCGGGCCGCTCCAGACGAGCGAGGCACGTTATCTCGCACTTTCAGCAGACTCCCGCTGTCAATCAAGACGGTTGTACTATTCTTGCTAAACGAGTCAGGGGCCCCGTCTTGAAGGGTACCCGCTGACTGCACTTCATACAAAACACCAGCCTGTTTGTTGATCGATACCGTTAAGTAATCGCCATCAAGAAGAATCTCAGGAATACCTCCACTATCGGACCGGGTCGGATTCAGGCCAAATGCAAGCTCAAGCAATTCGCAGTAGGGATCACCATCGAAATTTCCAAAAGCATCGTGCCCAACAGTGGAACCAAAATGGGTGCGCTCCCATGAGTCAGGCAACCCATCCGCATCCAAGTCGGGATTCGTCACCGAAAATGCCACTATCTGCTCCAACAGCCCGGAACTCCCGTTGTAAAATCCACCAGTGCTCCGCCCTCTTGCCCGAATCAGGCCACTCCCCGAAAGTGCCACTCCCGACAGCTCCCAATCAGATGTCCCCGCAACGGCGTCGGGCTCGCCCAAGAACGCCCAAGATGCTCCGCTATCGATACTTGTCTCAAAAACCACTCTGTTCAGCTGAGGTGCGGTTCCACCCAGGACCCACCGAACCCCTCCTGCACCAAGAACCGTGACGACCGATTGGGCAGGGGCATTGAACAACCTCGCAAACTTCAGGCGGGAAATCGTCATCTCGCCGAGGTTCGGACGCAAATTCACAAACGTGCCACCAATCAAGGGGCGACCATCGGCTTGGAGCGATGTACTCCAAACAACGCTACTCGCCGATGGATCAAACGATTCATCAATATCTCCGTTGGAATGAACCCGTGCAACGTATCGCCGTGAAACTAGAGCCCCGTCTTTCGACGTCAATCCAGTAAAATATCCGCCCAAGAGAATGCCCCCATCAGCCTGAATCGCCATGGAGCTAACCTGACTGTTGGCTCCAACATCGAACCCCGTGTCCACCCCGCCTCCTGGCAGGATTCGGGCGATACGACTTCGACTGATCGCCACTGGAGATCCGTAAGGTTTTAGCGATCTGAAATCTCCCCCCAGGAGCAGATTTCCATTGGACTGGACCGACAAACATCTCACCGCGCCATCCACATTGGGATCAAAACTTGGGTCCACCGTGCCATCAGCCTCAAGGCGAGCCACTCGATTCCGAACGAAGGTCGTTCCAGCGGCATTCGGCGAAAGTCTGGTAAAATCTCCCCCAAGGACAACTCTGCCATCACGCTGAATCGCCAGTGAAAAGACGCTTCCATTCGTGTTCGGGTCATAGTTCATATCCAACGTGCCATCAGGCAGCAACCTCGCTATACCGCCCCTCAGAATCGACGTTGAAGCCCCGGCACCTCTCACCGAGCCGAACGAACCGGCAATCAAGATCCTTCCGTCCGGCTGAGTGACAGAACCGAACACCGGAGCATCGCACTCTGGGGCAAAGCTCCCGTCAATATTGCCATCGGGCAAAATTCGCGCCAATCGCCCTCTCGGCTCGGGCAAACCTACGCCATGGGGCTGAAAACTCTCAAATAAACCACCCACAATGAGACTGCCATCGTCGAGTACCTCGATGCAGTTCACGGTGTTGTTGGCTCGGGGATCAAAGCTCGCATCAAGGGTGCCGTCTGCGTTGAGTCTTGCGATCCGATGACGGACCGTCCCCAAAATCGAGGTGAATCCTCCCGCAAGAACGATTTTGCCATCAACCTGTTCGACAACGGAATAGACATTTCCACCCCCAACAATGGCGTCCAAACTGTCTGGATAGCCTGTCGTAGGAGACTCACGAGTCACCACTGCAGTGTAAGTCCGCGTCGTGAGCCCATCTTGGGCGATTACGTCAACAGTCATCGTGTTTTGTCCCTGAGACAGTGGGAAACGGAGCGTTGAGCCCGAGATGACCTCAACTCCGTTGATCCGAACGAGTGCGCTGGATTCCTCAGACACAGGCATGATCCCAATCTCATCCACACCATAAGGCACCGACGCCGAATAGGTGGAGACCGCCGACGAGAAGGAAGGCACCAAACTCCCCTGAGTTAACGTGAGACTCTCCAATTGCGCATTGTCCGAGGGCCCCAATCCTCCAATGGCAAACTCATACAAACCTGTCACTGTGTCGTTACTCACAATCTGAACAGTTGCAGCCCTGTTTCCGGCTCCGCCTGGAGAAAAAGCCAAGCTGAATGTAGCCGATTCACCCGCTGACAAAGTCGAAGGGGGGTAGTGCGCAACCGCGAAATCCGAAGCATCAGGTCCCACGATTCTGATTGTAGGCGGGTAGAGTTCAAGAATCCCCGTGCCCGTGTTCTCCACCGAAAACGTTCGTTGGGCCGTCGCATTGAGAGGGAGATACCCGAAATCCGTGTGATCCAGTGCCGACGGTTCATTGTCACCATCCGCGATCTCTAACCCTGCGCCCGAAACGAGGACACCCACGTTCACTGAATCCCCTACATACTTGAGAAGGGCCAACTCGTAGGGTGTTCCATTGATCTGGCTGGATCCACCGACGACAATTCCCCCGTCAGGCATCAGGACGATGGCCTTTGTAGACTGCGATCTGGATTGGATGTCTGTCGTTACGATTCCGCCCACACCGAATCCACTGTCTAACTGACCGCTCGATTCATAGCGGCAGAGAAGGAAGTCAGAGCTTGAGCCATTATTTGCGAACCCGGTCACCAGTATCCTTCCGTTGCCCTGCAGCACAAGGTCGTTCAGGCCGTCGCTTTCCCCGTTGATGTCAGTTCTGACCAACCCACCAATTCCAAAATCTCCGTCAAAAGCCCCAGTAGATTGAAGTCGGCCAACCCAGATATCATTGTTAATCGGGCCTGCAAAGTTTCCGCCGATCACAATCCGACCATCCGGCTGCACAGTCACAGCCGTCACGGATTCAAATGCGGAACCCAGCGAAAAAGTAACATATCCTGATCCACCAAACGAAGGATCCAAAGATCCATCTTCATTGTGTCGCATGGCAACCGCAACTTGAGTGGAGCTCGATGCCCCAATTCGAATTTGCCCCACAACCAGAATCTTGCCATCTCGTTGAACTGCGTGGCCACCCGCGAAGTTATGAAACCCTGTTAGATTTGTCGCCATTAAACCCGTCCCGTTGAAGGTATTATCCAAGGCACCATCCGGCAGAAATCTCGCGGTGAAAATGTGCTGAACACCCCCAATCAGCACAGAACCCGAAGTCACAAACCTTCCGTCAGGCAGTAGCACCAAGTCTCTCGCACTGCCGCTGCCATCGATAGAGGCGGTCACGACCCCATCCCCGCCAAAGCTGGAATCCAACACACCCGCAGGAGTCAGTCTGACGAGGGTAATTCCCTTCGACGAATGTCCCGCGACAAGGATCTTTCCATCACTCTGGATAGCGGCGGCATTCCCATAAGATCCCGTCGTTCCGACTGGCACTGTGAAGATCCCCATGGTTCCAAAAGTGGCGTCAAGTTCACCATCCGAGTCATACCTCACAACCGTGAGTTCATCCGTCGAACTTGGTCGCGAATACCCCACTGCAACGAGCTTAAGATCAGGCTGAACCACCACATCACTGACAAAGCTGCCGTTCAAAACAGGACCTATATGGGTGGTCACGATGCCTCCTGCTCCAAAAAACGGATCGAGCGCTCCCGGCCCCGACGGACTCCGGGCGACCGAAACCAAGTACGTCCGAGTCGTTACGCCATCCTCAGCCGTGACGATGATCGAGATACTGTTGGGACCGACCCCCAGGGGGATCGGTGGCGAAGGTGCTCCAGAGGAGGTCGGCAACGCCTGCACAGTGACTGAGGCACCTGCGTCCTCGACCGTCGGAGTCATTGTCATGGCGATGACCGGATAATCAACTGCCGTGGCATAGCTCAACTGGGATGCATTAAAAGCTGGGACCAACTCCCCTGAACTCAGCGTCAGATTTGCAAGGTTCGCGTTTGTGCTAATCGTTTTGAAGGAGCCGACAGCAACATCACTTCCATCCGCATTGGTGGCGGAGAGTCGGTAAAAGTATGTCGTCCCTGGTGCCAGACCTGAAAGCCACGCGCTAACCATTTGCGCCTCCATTCCATCATCCGGTGAAAGAGTGATCGGAATTATAGCTCCGTAAGCGGTCGATGTTCCATACTCGATCTGTCCGGTCGTGGGCCGCCCGTTTGGATGAACGCTTCCAGAAACGGTGGCGGAAGTTGTCCCGATGCCTTCGGTTGACGAAAGCGCCACCACGGGCGGAAACGGACCTCCTTCATACCTCGCAACTGACAGAAATGTTGCGTTGTCGTTGTTGTCCCGGGCAAAGCCAGCCGAGATGATTTTCCCATCGGGCTGAATCGCTACTGCGAACGCCACATCGGTCCTTGGGCTGATGGAGGTCGTCACATATCCCACCCCTCCAAAACCGGGGTCCAGCTCGCCATCCTCGGTGTATCGTAAAATCAAAGTGTCCGGGATGGAATTGAACCCCACTGTGCCCGCGACCACAATTTTCCCATCGGACTGGAGCTTTAGATCATAACCCGCATCACTTCTGGCACCCACGGATGTCGTCACGAGCCCAGTGTTACCGAAGTCTGAATCTAAAAAACCTTCCGCCGTAAACTGGGCTACGACAACGTCCAAGTATCCAGGCCTCCCGGTATATCCCGAAACGACAATCTTTCCGTCATTTCGAAGCTCAATGCCTTCGGCAGAACTCTCTTGCCCCCCAAAACTCCCCAGAACAAAACCACCTCCACCAAAGCTCAAATCCAACACTCCGGCGCTCGTGTACTTTGCCACAACGAAGTTGGACAAATCCACACCACCGGAAACATAGATCGCCCCGTCTGAACCCAAAGCGATGTCGCGGGCTTTGGCTGACTTCCCCGGGAACTCTGTCGCGACAACTCCACCATTACCAAACGCCGGGTCCAACTCACCGTTCTCCAAATACCGGACAATGGCCAGATGCTGAGAATATTGCTGATTGATCGCTGCACTCCCAGCGACCAGTATTTTTCCGTCGGACTGAATGGCGATGCAGTAAGCAATATCATCCCTGTCGCCATACGGGATCCCGTCGGGATCACCCAACCCAGTTCTCACAATCCCCCCGGTCCCAAAGGTCGTATCCAGTGCCCCCGTCGAGTTGTACCGAACCAAGCCAAGGTCAAAAAAACTTCCGTTCTTCGTGTAGCCAGCCGTGACAATTTTCCCGTCCGTTTGGAGCGCTATGGCTGTTCCATAGTCGCCCAAGCCTCCCCCCAAATCCGTTGTGACGTATCCTGTTCCATTGAAACTTGTATCCAATGATCCGTCGGAGTTGTAGCGTAAGACAAGATAGTCTTCGTAAGAGGATGAAGGGGGACGCGTCGTCCCCCCTACCAAGATCTTTCCGTCCGGTTGAAGGACGATTCCATTGGCTGCCGTGTAGACCCACCCGACCTCAGTCACCACAAATCCAGCGTTCCCAAACGTCGGATCCAAATCCCCCGGGGCTCCGAAAGCGACGACTGAATTCGCCACCCAAAGTAAATTGAACAAATACCGAAGGACACCCATAAAGGAAGACTCATTATGCCAATTCACCTAGGCTGACAACCCGGAACAGAGGCTGCCGCCAAATTGATTACTGTCTGTAAAATCAACACAGCGGCTTATTGAATCAACAAGTCCAGACACACCAATGCATAAGCGAAAAGACAAGCACCCACTTGTTCTCTCTATACAGCACGGCAACTACGCCCGCTCAATTGTCAGGATGAACTTGTGGGGACTCTCCTCGCTGCCGAAGATGATGTCGTTGTCACCCTCGTTGAGTGGCACATGGAAGCAGTTGGCATCGATGGCGACGTGGACGCCGTTGACCCAGGTTCCAAGACGGCTGCCGCGATCCCGCAGCACGAAGCCGTCGCCCACTTTGTCGATTTCGCAATGGTTGCGGGAGAGATGAAAGGGCGTCTGATCCTCGATGGAGAGATCGTTTCTCGCAAACAAGGCGACGGCGGTGTCAAAGTAAGCGCGCCCGACACGGAACGGGAAACTCGTGATCTCCAGCTCGATGGGAGCTCCCTTCCAGCCCGTCTGGTCATAGCAGGACTGAAGCGCGACCTTGTACGCGACGGCAGGAGAAGCAGGCTTCGGCGGCGGCGCGGGCTTGTGATCCGCCATGCGCAGCTGAAGGTCGGTCTGGCGCAGGCGCTCGAACAGCGTGGCCAGATAGGAATTCAGCCGATCGGGGCGCTGAATGATCTGCGCTTCAAACACCGCCTCATCGATGACTTCCACCATGGTCGACTCGGTCGCAATTGCGGTCGCCGAACGCGGACGGTCATTGATCATGCCCATCTCCCCAAAGATCTCTCCGGGGCCAAGGTTGGCGAGCACATGCGGGCCATGATCGGTGTCGATGCTGATCTCGACATTTCCTGAAACGACGTAGTAGGCTTCGTTGGATTTGTCCCCCTCACGGAAGATCACGGCGTTGGCTGGAAAGTGCTCTGCGGACATGGTGCGGCCATCGTAGAGATAGGCCATCCAAGGTCAAGCCACCAGAACGACCCGATTCAATGTTCCGATGAAAGCCGGGTCATGGTGACCGCCCGGATGACGGCTGCCGACCCGTAGGTGGCGAATCCAAATGGCAGGCAATGATCCACATAGCCCTGACGCAGCCCCACGTGCCGACCTTTGATGCTGACATTGACGACGATCTTGCCATCAATCCAGGCCCGAAGGTCGCCCGGTCTCACCTCCACCCGCACCCGATACCAGCGGTCATTTTCAAAGGGGTGCTCCCCCCGTGTTTGATTTTCATTCGCATCAGAGAAGTCGATGCTGGAAATGCCCGTCACCGTCCCTCCCCAGCCTCCAAGCACAAAGGTGGCGTGGGTCTCTTCATCGCCGACCGGAAACGTGACCATGCCGAAGATGTCGCGGCCCTCGACGCGCATGGCCTCATACTCGATGGCGTAATTCGTGACCGGAAACTGGGGCGACCGCCACGCGGAGAATCTCACACCGGACATGGGCTTGCCCGATGGGATGCGAAGGCCGTCAACGGCGACGTCCACCGCACCCTGATCAGGAATGGCAGCGGTCTCCCAAGCGGTGATCATCGACGGCGAGAGTAGATCGGCTTCGCGGAGCGGACGTTCATTTGGATCGCCACAGCCCGCAAGGCAACCGACCACCCAACTGATGAGCAGGGCGTTCTTGATTCGTGGGAGGAGGCTCGCCATGCTCCCAACTTCCCCATTGATGGCATCCAACGCAAACTTCATCCGACTTGGCACCCGGCTATCGTGGTTGGTCATCGCTTTTCTGTGGCTGATGGCAGCTCTGGTCAAATGGGTGGGAACGGACGGCCCGCTCATCGCGCCTTTGGTTTACGCACCGAAACTTTTTCCCGGGCTCGGATTTGTCGTCATTGCCATCTTGGGCTGGCGTTGGGAGAAAACGCAGCTCGCTGGGGCGGGACTTGTGTCTGCGATGCTTTGGTTCGTGCCAGTGCTGGAATGGAGGCCGCCGGGGCCAACACTCGTTGCGTCGGGCAAAACGCTGAGCGTGCTCACCTGCAACCGCGGACAGAATGACGGCCACACATTGGGGGGTTGGATGCTCCATCGGCAACCCGACGTGATGGTGTTTCAGGATGCCTTTGCTCCCGATGCGTACGTGATGGATGCGGCTGACTACGTGTTCTTCCCCCACCAACGGCGGGTGGGCGAGCATGTGCTGCTGAGCAGGCACCCCATCCTCGCTGCGGCTCCCGCAGACCGGGAAGCCATGATCCGGCGCGGTTCGAACTGGCACTACCTGCCCGCGGTACGATTTGTCGTGGACTGGGAGGGCGTGAGCGTCGTCGTCTGGAGCATCCATGTCCGCTCCCCCCGTGATCAATTCCGCAATGACCGGGGTCGCCTGCGGCAGCGCCTCGGCCTTCCAATCAGTCCTCAGGACGCCGCAGCCATCCAATCCGTCGACTGGGGCGGCAGCTACTGGGATGAGCAACGCCTCAGTGTGGAGGCATTGTTGGAACTGATCCATGCCGACGCCCAACCCACCGTCATCGCAGGCGACTGGAACATTCCTGATGTCGGGCCTCTGTATTGGAAGCTCACCAAGCGACTCGCCGACGCCCATCGCGAGGCGGGCTCCGGATACGGCTACACGTTTCCCGGAGACCTGAACTGGTGGGCCGCCTTCGGCCAGCCCTGGCTCCGCATCGACTACGTGCTGACGGATCATCATTGGCGGCCTCTCACCTGCGAGGTCGAACCCTCTCCGGAAGGATCCCAGCATCACGCGCTCTTTGCCGAACTGGAATTCCGCCCGTAAACGCTGCTTGCAGTGGGGGCAACGATTGGGTTGGAATGCCCATTCATGAAAAACGCGATACTGACTGCAGCCCTGACTCTCGGAGTTTGTTCGCACGTTCTCGCCCAATCGGAAACCTTCCAACCTTCGCCCTGTGAGCTCATCCCGCTGCCCGGTCAGGAAGTTTCCTTTCTGATCGACGGAGTGGAGAAACTGCGCTGGCATGCCGCCGAGTCAGTGCCACGTCCCTTTTTCTTCCCCTTCAACGGACCGTCCGGCGTCCCGCTCACGCGGATGGGGCATCCTGGGGCACCCAACCACGATCATCATCGCTCGATTTGGTTCGCCCATCATGATGTGAACGGGCTGGACTTTTGGGCCGATGGAAAAGGCACCACCATCCGGCAGAAGGAGTGGCTCACGTATGAAGACGGGAATGATGAGGCGATCATGGCCGTTCGTCTAGGATGGTTCAATCCGGACGGTGGTGAGGTCATGGAGCAGGTTATGATCGCCGCCCTGCGTCCGCTCGATTTTGGCGAGCACGAATTGGAGATTCAGACCACATTCCGCGTGCCCGACGGACGGGAGACCGTGGAGTTGGGCAAGACCAACTTTGGGTTTCTGGCCGTGCGCGTGGCCAAAACCATCTCGCATCACTTTGGAGGCGGCAACCTGACCAACAGTGAGGGCAAAGTCGGTGAAGAGTCCATTTTCGGGAAACCCGCCAAGTGGATGGACTACAGCGGTCCCGTCCTGGTCGGGAAAGGAAGCGACCGCCTCCCCTTCTCCCAAGGCATCACTTTTTTTGATCATCCCGACAACCCACGCTACCCCACTCCGTGGCATGTCCGGTCCGACGGATGGATGGGCGCGGCCTTTTGCCTGAACGAAGGATTGACCCTCACCACGGAATCGCCCCTGACGCTGCGATACCTTCTCCACGCCCATGCGGGGGCCTGCGATGCAGAGCAGGCTGATATTCAGGCCGATGCCTTTTCCAGACGGAAAGGATTCGAGCTCAGAAAGTCAGAACGCCCTCACCGACATTGGGAGGTGGTTCGCGAAGTCCAGTGACGGTGCGGCTCAGTCGACGATGCTTTCGCCACGAATCACGTCGTCCAGCGTCTGGCGCTCGCGCACGACATGGGCCTTGTCGCCATCGACGAGGATTTCAGCGGCCAGCGGACGGGTGTTGTAATTCGACGCCATCGTGAAGCCGTAAGCCCCGGCGCTCATCGCCGCCAATAGGTCGCCTTCCTTCGTCACAGGTATCTCGCGATTCTGCGCGAGAAAATCTCCGCTCTCACAGATCGGCCCGACCACATCGACAACTTCTTTTTCAGAGGTCGTGGGCTCTGTCACTGGAACGATGTCATGCCATCCCTCATAGAGGGTTGGACGGATGAGATCGTTCATTCCGGCATCGACGATTTTGAAGGTCTTTGCTCCGCCCTTCTTTTCATAAAGGACACGCGTGAGCATCAGGCCCGCATTGCCCACCATGAAGCGACCGGGCTCCAGGAGGATCTTCAAACCCAGAGGCTTGAGGGCTGGCACCACGGCATCTGCATAGGCTTGGATCGTCAGCGGATGCGCCGCAGGTCCCTTGGTCTCCCACCATTCGCCTTGGCCGGAGCCGAGGCTGTCCTGGTACACAATGCCGATGCCGCCGCCGATGCTGAAGAATTCAATCGGGTGCAGCGCCTTCAATTCCTCGACGAGCGGAACCACTTTCTTCACGGCTTCCGCAAAGGGTGCCGTCGAAGTGAGCTGGGAACCGATGTGCATTTGGACCCCGTGGATCTCAAGATTCGGGCATTCCGAAGCCACCTTGGCATACACCTCCGCGATGCGCTCAAAGTCGATGCCGAACTTGTTCTCGCTCTTGCCGGTGGTGATCTTCGCGTGCGTCTTTGCGTCGACGTTCGGATTCACGCGAACGGCCACACGGGCGGTCTTGCCCATGTCACCCGCTACTTTGTTGATGAAGAGCAGCTCCGCCTCGGACTCGGCATTGAAACTGAAAATGCCTTTCTCCAGCGCGTATTCAATTTCCGACCTCGTCTTCCCCACCCCGGCAAAGGTGCACTTCCCGGCATCGCCACCGGCCTTCAACACACGGAACAGCTCACCTGCAGACACGATGTCAAATCCACCGCCCAGCTTTGCGATCAAATTGAGCACGGCCAGATTGGAGTTGGCCTTCACAGCGAAGCAGATCAGATGATCCAGTTCGGAGAGCGCGCCATCGAGACGCTTGAAATGATCCTCAATGGTCGCGCGGGAATACACAAAAAGCGGCGTTCCATGTTGGTCCGCGAGGGATTCCAAATTGACGTTCTCTGCGTGAAGGAGGCCTTGGGAGTAATGAAAATGGTGCATGGTGGGCGGGTTAGATAGACGGATTTCCGCACCGCGCAAGCCCGAGGCCTTGGGTTAGGCGGCCCGTGACTCTGAGATTGAGGGTCGCCCGGAATTAACGACCTCTGCCAGCCATTGCTTCGCTGCTTTGAATCCCCGAATCAGAGACCCATCGGTGACTTCCCCGGCTCCCACGACGCCCGCAATGAGTTCCTCGCGGCCACGATAACGGGGAGGAAGCACGACGAGCGTCCTGCCAGTCGCCTCGGCGGTGGCACTTTGAATGATCGAAGGATTGAAGACGCCCCGGCTTACCGCACGGCTCTTGTTTTCGAGCGTCACACTGCGCTTTGGCAAGACCATCCACGGACGGTAGTCGAACCGCAGTTGATCAAGGCTCCCAGTCGGCAAGACTCGGCCAAACGTCCGGGCTGGAACCCCGTCGACTTTGGACGCCATGAACCCGTGAATCGCAGCATCCAGCTCCGTCTTGTCGACCTTTCGCCGGAGCAGCACATCCCATCCAAAGACGCTGCCAAACATCATCCAACGAAACGCCCAACCCGACAGAAAGAAACAGACGATCACAATCGGCAGGCAAATCAAAAGACCCAGCCAGGGGCTGATCATTGCGCCGACCGTGACCAGGCCCAGCATGCCCAGTTTGGCCAATTTCAGAATGGCATCGACGATCCCCAGGGGTGAAAAGGCAATCAGCACATTCACGGCATGAGAGCAAAGCCACACCGCTCCGAACATCACGAGTGCAAATGGCAGCACCACCCACCAGTGAGACAGAAGGGCATCCAACCATGCCAGCATCGGCATGGCGGCCATCCCGCTCTCCGGAAGCGCCAGCATTGAGGTGCCTCCGCCTTCGGCCGCCCCTTCAGACATCGACGCGACGATGAGAGGAACAAACGCGCCCGCAGCGACCAGGGCACTGGCCTTGTCCTCAAACAGCTCGGCCCAATCGAGAGGCTTTTTGAGAAGCGGTGGAGCCGCCGTCCCGAAAGCATCCTTGAGAAAACAGAGGGCCAAAATCGCAAACCCGGTTCCCCAAACCTCCGGTTGGGCAAACCACGGCAAGTCCGCGCGGAGCTCGGGCTCCGATTTGAACCACTTCCAGGCACCCACGGACGCCACGCCAAGAAGTGGACTGATCGCGGTGCCCGTGATCTGCGAGACGCCTTCGGCAAGCGCCACTCCCGGAAGGTGTTGGCCATCGTCCTGAACAGCGAGCTTGCTTGTGAGCTCGCGAGCCAGTTGCTCCACCGTCACCTCCTCGTCCACAGCCATTAAGCCAGTGGCTGGGATCAACCAAGAAGCCCAGATCGCCAGGCAAATCGTCATCGCTTTCATGATGAAGAGTCTGCCCTCTGGCAGCCTCCACCACAAGCCAAACTCAATCTGGCAACCCGACCCGAATCGGTCCCTTCAGCGCTCCATCCCCCACCACTTCGCCCTTCTGCGTGATGGCTATTCCATTCTTTGTCGAAAGTTCGAACGCCACTGAGCGCACACTTTCCATCAATCCCCGCCAATCGTCGGGCGACAGAGCTTTCGCCACCTCGGACGGGCAGATGGTCTTTCCAACCCCACGTCGCGTGACTTGGGAAAGAATCTCTTCGGCAATGGTTTCCCGGGTCATGAGGGGCGCTTCATCTCAAACATGTCCTTGGTGCGGCAGTACCAATTGGGGCTCTGCATCCGGCCGATGGGGTGGTAGGCGTCGGGTTTGACGAGCCACTGGTCGGCTTCGAAAATGCCATCCCGGACGTGAACGGTAAGCACCTCGCCAATGATGAGTCGGTTCTCTCCAATCTCAAAAATGCCCACACTCCGGCACTCGAGGGAGGCCGGGGCTTCAACGATGCGCGGCGGCTTGATCCGGGTGCTCGGAGCGGTGGTCAGCCCGGCATGGTCGATCTCGCTGACACCCGCAGGCAGTCCTGCGGCACAGAGATTCATCTTCTCCGCCAAGGCTTCGTCCACAAGATTCACGACAAATTCCTGCGTCACACGGATGTTTGCTGCCGTGTCCTTCGGGATGCCGGGTTCTCGGTCGCCGGGGCAAATGCCGACAATGGGAGGGCTGGCACCGAGCACATTGAAAAAGCTGAACGGAGCCGCATTGACTCTCCCCTCCAGATCACCGGT
>CAXBNA010000173.1:0-13965 GCA_963976915.1 uncultured Verrucomicrobiales bacterium | reverse complement strand
GGTGTGGTTGAGGGTGAGGGTGCCTCCGAAGTTGAAAATGCCGCCGCCGCCGGAGCTGCTGCTGGTGTGATTGGCGGAGACGGTGGCGTTGTTGAGGGTGAGGGCACCTCCGAAGTTGTAGATGCCGCTGCCTACAAATCCGGTCACGCCTCCGGTGAGGGTGAGCGAGTCGAGGGTGACGACGGTACCGCTCTGGACATAGAGGACGCGGTGATTGGTGACGGCACCGTTGGCGTCGATGGTGAAGCCAGCGGGGAGGGTGGAGGCGTCGATGGTGACGGAACGGTCGAGGGTGAGCTGGGTGGCACCGAGGGTGAGCGTTTGGCCGGAGAGACTGGGATCAAAAGTGATGGTGCTGACGTGGGCGCGGGCGATGGCCTCGCGCAGGGAGAGCCCGGCTCCCGGGTCGACATTGTCTTCGTCGAGGTGGGTGGTGACGACGGTGGGCTGATACTCGACGGCTCCGATGTCCGCCACGGCTCCGGCGACTGCATCGCCATCCACCGTGCGCGGGGCGCCGCGCTGGTCCGTCGGCAGTGCGGTGCTGTCGGCGGCATCAATGGCGGGGCTGCCGGGCAGCGGTGGCATGGTGTGGCTGGGACCGCCGTAATCTCCGAGGGGAGCGAGCAAGGGCGGCGCGAGGTTTCCCGGCTGCCCGACGAGGGGGGGCGAGAAAGGGAACTGAGCTTCAACCGTGGTGTGGTCGCCAATCAGGTTGACGCCTGAGGCGATGAGCGATCCGCCCTGGAAATCGATGTCGCCGGACGAACCGGCCGAATTGCCGGACACGATCGTGTCGGCGACGGTGAGGCTGCCATTCAGGAGGAAAACGCCGCCTCCGGTGTTGGTGGTGACATTGGCGGAAAGGGTGGAGTGATTGAGAACCACCGTACCCCCCGCGATGAAAATGCCGCCACCCCCGTAAAACCCAAGGCCGACCAATGAGTCGTTGGTCTCGTTGCCTGCGATGGTGGTGTGGTTGAGGGTGAGGGTGCCCGCAGCATGGAGAATCGCGCCACCGAGTTGGGCGAAGTTGCCAGCAAGGGTACAGTGGTTCAGCGTGAGATCGCCGTCGGGATGAAGGATGGCTCCGCCGCCGTTGTCCAGTTCAGCACCGCCCAGAAGCACGCCGTAGCCGCCACGAAGGGTGAGGGAGTCCATCACCACCGTATGGCCGCCGTCGGCGATTCGAAAAATACGGCTGTCGTCGGGGGAGCGGCCATAGCCAGTCTTATCTCCGGAAATCGTGATGCCATCGGCCAGGGCCGAGGCATCGATCGTGAGGTCTTTGTCGATGAGAAGCTCCGTCGTTGTAAGGGAGATGGTGTATCCACTGAGGCTGGGATCAAAGGTGACAGGTGGGCCACCGGACGGAATGGCGGCGATGATGTCCCGCAGCGTGCCCAGGCCTGAGTCGTCGGCGGAGGTCACGACCGTTCGAAAGCCGAGGACTTCAAACTGGTGGAAATCGGTTGGCCCGGGGATTTCGTTCCAGGACGAGCCGTCATTGTTGGAGGTGACTCCGGCGGCCTGAATGGTTCCCAGGGCGGAGGTGCTGTTGCCCGTGTCGCTGGTGATCAGCCAATCGAAGTCGCCTGAGACCCAGTGAACGCTGACCCAGTAGCGGGTACTGGCCTGGAGCTGAGGGAAGGAGGTGGAACTGATGGAGACGATTTCCTGGGAGCTTCCACTGAAGGTGACGGTGCCGAGGTCTTCCAAGAGGTCGGTGGGTGTGGTGCCGGGACCGGACCAGAGCTTGACGCGGGCACTGCTGCTTCCGCCGCTGTTGTAGTTCTGCACCAGGAGGCGGATCGTTTCCGTCGCCAGAGACGCGGGTGCGGCAAACTCGAAAGCGCGCGCGGCTGATCTCCCGGACTGGCTCAGTTCCTCCCTGGTATCGTCCGGGTGTCCCGTGTTGTCCACGATGGTCTCGGAACCACGGGCAAGCGGAGAGAGGACGAGCGCCATACCCAGGCAGAACCAGAGGAAGCGGGTGGTGAGAAGAGAGGATGAGGGATTCATTGGAGATCCGGGGCGGTGGTGAGAGGCATGTCGTTGCTGAACGGAGATCGATCCCCAGAGCGGGGCTCGCATTGCCTGCAGACGGAATGGCCTGCCTTTCGTTTCTAGCTTTTTTCAGGAATTTTTGCTAGCCTTCTCTTGGCTCCGAAATGGCGTTGGGGTCTGCACGCGTCATGAAAACCCACGGCTCCCCCTTCCCCACAACCCATTGGACGATGGTTCATGCCGTGCAGGAGGGCACGCCCGAGGAGGCGGCCAAGGCCATGGAAGCGATCTGCCGCGACTACTGGTTTCCGATCTATGCTTATCTCCGTCGCTGCGGAAACTCGGCCCACTTCGCCGAGGACATGACCCAGGCGCTGTTTGAGAAGGTCATTTCCGACGACGCCATTCAACACGTCAGGCAGGATCGGGGAAAACTCCGCTCCTATCTTTTGGGCATGCTGCTCCGACTCCTCAGTGACCAAAGCCGCCACGACCGCGCCACCAAGCGGGGTGGAGGCGAGCCCGTCGTCTCATTCGACGAAATGGAGGCTGAAGAACGTTACGCCCGAGAACCCCGCGATCTGGACGATCCCGAGAAGATCTTCGCCCACGCCTGGGCTACCGATCTTCTTGAGCGCGTCCACGTCCAACTCAGGCAGGCCTTCCAAGCTGAGGGGCGTCTGGAAGTTTATCAGACCCTGCAGCCCTGGCTCAGTGGCGATGATGCGCCGCCCTATGAAGAACTGGCCGCCAAACTCGGCAAGTCCAACGGCGCGGCCAGGCTGGTTGTGCACCGCCTGAGAAAAGCCTTCCGCGACCTGCTGGAACGAGAAGTCGCCAAGACCGTCCTGAACCCCGACGAGGTCGAAGAGGAACTCGCCTGGTTGCGCAAGGTGCTGGCGGAATAAGCTTCGCCATCCTGAGGGCGATCTATTTGGCTTCCAGTCGCTTCACTTTAGCCTCGGATACGATCCAGCCGTGGCCGGTCTACTCGACCTCGGCCGGATTGAGCGGGGCGAGGAGGTCTTCCCTGCCTTCGGGGTCGATTTTTGGGGCGGCGGGTCGATCGGACAGCGGATCCTTGAACCAGACGTGTTCGTCGATCACCCCGACACTCGCGCTCACCGGCGCGGCGGCTTCGTCCCGGAGGGAGGACGGTTCCCAGATGCGTGCCGTCCCGTCGAGCGCCGCGCAGGCCAGGCGCCTGCCACCGGGAGAGAAAACAAGGTCATTAGGGGCCACGAGCGGGCCACGAAGCTCTTCGATCTGCTCGCCCGTTTCCAGGTTCCACAGGCGGACGCTCAGGTCCTCAGAGCCGGTGGCGAGGATGGCTCGCGTTGGGTGCCACCCCAAAGCGGTGATGGGGCCATCGTGCGCGCGGAATTCCTTCAATACGGACAGCGTGGCGGCATCGCGGATGCGAACGCTCTTGTCCGCACCGGCCTCGGCAAAGCGGCTGCCATCGGGCGCGACGGCGAGCACGTCCATCGCGCTCGGATTCGTCGCGCGGCGCAGAATCTTGCCCGTGGTGGTGTCCCAGACGACGATCTGCTCCTCCGCGCCCGAACCGCCCCGGTTCCCCCGGGCCACCGCCAATCCCAGCAAGTGCCGGTCGCGGAGCCAAGCCAGATCGAAAAAGCGTTTCAGGTCCGTCATGTTCAACTCGACCGGTCTCTTCCCAGTAGCGGTCTCGTAGAGTTGCACGTTCTGCCCCATATCCCGGAGGATCGCGGCGTGATCGCCGTTCGTGCTCAATCGAATCTTCTTGAACTGATACTCGTGTTCAAAACCTCCCACCTCGCGGACTTCGCGCCCTTCCCTGCGCAAAGCCCGGACGAATTTCAACCCGACAGCGGCCATTTGGCCATCCGCCGAAACCGCCGCGACCCGATTGCTATCACCGCTGTGGGATGCCCAGATTGCGGAAGGCGCTTCGCCCTCCAGGGGGTAGAGCGACATTTTGCCAGCATCATTCGCAGAAGTTAGGATCAGGTCGTCTGAACCCCAGAAGGCCACTGAAGAGGGCCGCCTGCTCTGATCACGAAAGGTCCAGCGGGCGCCATCGAGACTCCAGGCCCGGGTCTGGGGACCACAGACGATGAGTTCCCCGCTGAGCGGATGGATCGCGGCGCCGAGCATGCGCCCCATGCCGCCAAGCAGGATCTGCCGGGGAGCATGCGTTTCCGCATCCCAGACCCGAATGGCCTGCCGTCCATCGCCCAGCGGAATCACGGTGACAAAGCGATCCCCGCTTCCGGAGAAGGCGACCTTCAACCAATTCCACTCGGTTCGCTCGTACTTGTCTCCCGATGACACCTCGAATTCGGTGCCTTCCCCATCGAGGTTCACGCCCAGGACAACGCTCTCTCGATTCACGGTGACGACGGACCGCCCGTCGGGGCTCAAGGCGGCGATGTCCGCGGGATCGGGTGCGAGCTTCCGGAGGAGGGAGCCATCGGCGATGCTGAGAATCATGGGCGGTGAATGGTGCGCCTGCACCAAAATCTGCCGGGCGTCCGCGAGGAATCTCAGGCTCCGCGGCTGGTCGGGAACGGGAACCGTCCAGAGAATATCACCGGACGTTGCGTCCCGGAGTGTGAGGTAGGGTGGCGCACCCTCCTCCTGATCCTTTTGTCCTCCCTGGAGCAGCAGGCGGCCGTCGGAGCTGAGGGCGAGTACGGTGGCGTTGCGGGACTCGGAGCCGAAGATTTTCCTGCCGTCCCGGGCATCGTGGACGGCGATGCGGGCTTGTTTAAATCCCGTTCCGATGGCGATACGCTCCCCATCCCGTGACAGGGCCATCCTATAGAAACGGGCGTGGTCGACTAGACCGTCGACTTTGAACTCCAGGAGTCGCTCGCCCGTGCGGACATTGAGCATGGTCACCCTACCGGAGTGATCAACCATGGCGAAGACGTGGGGCAGACGAGGATGAGCTGCCACGTCATCGATCCCGCCGCCGAAGTCGAGCGTGGCGAATGAAGAATCCGACTGGCCGAAGAGATAGCGCCAGGTGGAGTCGCGCTGGTTCTCCGGCACGTCTTGGAGCGCAGTCCGCATTGCCGGGCCATTGCCCTCGCGCAGCGCCGCCTCCGCGAGCGAAAGCGCGGAGCGGGCGAGGGCCTTGCTCGTTTCCGCTGCCTTTTGCACGGCAGAAGCTTCGGCGTTTTTCGCCCGCTGCTCCTTGGTCCGCAGATTGAAGACGAACCACACCGCGAGCGCCGTAACGATGAACCACGCCGCCGCCGCGGTGGTGAAGATGCCCTTGTTGCGCTTGATCAGCAGCACAAGTTGCTTCGCGAGGCCCGCCTGCTCTGCTTTGGTGGCAAAGCCGCCCTGAAACGCTTCGATGTCCGCACTGAAGGCCGCGACGCTCTGGTAGCGCTGCACCTTGTCCAGCCGCAGTGCCTTCATCACCACCGAGGAGAGCGCCGTCGGCACGCGCCCGCCGTCGACATGCGACAGCGGCTTGATGAGTTTCGCCTCGAGCACGTCGCCTTTCCGGGTGACTGCGCTCTTTCGGGTCGTCGTCACCTGCAAATCCGTCGGCGAAGTGATCTCCCCCGACTTCACCTTCTCCAGCACCTCCTTGAGTGTGTTCCCCTCCACCGGTGGACGCAGCGTCAGAATCGAGTAGAGGATCCCGCCCAATGAAAAAATGTCGGAACGCTCTTCCAGCTCATCAATCTCACCCCGCGCCTGCTCCGGACTCATGTACTGCGGGGTGCCCATGACGGATCCGGACAGCGTTCCGCTGAATGACGAATGAGAAATGGCGAATTCCGAAGGTACGGTGTCTTCGTTATTCGTTGTTCGGTCTTCGTCATTGCTGCGCAGCAGCTTCGCCAATCCATCACCAACACCTCCCCGAACTCCCCCACCATGATATTCTCCGGCTTCAGGTCGCGATGGATCACGCCCTGCGAGTGCGCAAAGGCCATCGCATCGCACACCTTGCGGAAGACGGTCAGCAACGAAGTCAGCCTGTGTTCCTTCATTGTGTCCGCGTCCCCACGGCGAAGATCATGCACGACGTCCTGCAGCGTCCGGCCCTTCACCAGCTTCATGCTGTAAAATAGCTGACCTTCCTCATCCGTGCCGACGTCATACACCGGCACGATGTTCGGATGCGCCAGTTTCCCAAGCACCAAGGCCTCCCTCCGAAACCGCGCCGCCATCTCCGGCGACTCCGCATCCCGTGTCATCACCTTCACTGCCACCTCTCGTTCCAGCGCATGTTGCTGCGCCAAATACACGGCCCCCATTCCACCCCGGGCAATCAACCGACCCACCGCATGGCCCGGCAATGAACCCAAGCTCTGTCCACTGGATGCGGTCTCGTTAGACCGCTGGGTCGCAATTGTGGGGAGATCGTCTTCCGCCAGCGATTCCCCGGCATCGAGTCCATCCAAGACTCCGCGCACAATGTCGCTGATGGGCTTCTTGTCCGGCATCTAGGTTGATCATGCAGAAACATGGGCCACACAACAAGGGACAATTGCTATCCACGCCTTAATAGCTGCCGACGGTCGAGCAACCGTCTCGCTCCGTGAACAGAGCAGGCCGGATGACGATCGTTGTGCGGACGAACGCCGTGAGTCCCCTCGCGGAGCGAGGGGACTACTGGACTCTCCATCGCGCCTGACGAAGCACCGCCTTCGGGCTTTCGCGCATCGTCTCGTACCAAACAGTGAGTAGCGTGCCGTCGTCGAGTTCCACGGTGCTCGGGTAGCCGAGATCTCCGCCCTTTCCGTCGCCGGAGATTGTCATCGGTTCGCCCCATGACTGACCATTGTCTTCGCTGATCCGGGCTTGATTGCCATAGGGCGCGCGGCGATGTCCATACGTCATGAGGAGGCGACCATCACGCAAGCGCAGCAGGTGTGAAGGCAATCCCCACACCCCAATCGAATGCGGAACGCTCCAAGTCAGCCCCCCATCCTTCGATTCCGTCTGTAGCGTCTCGCTCTTGTTCACCTCATTGTGATTCCGAATCTGCGCGATGATCGTTCCGTCGGCTGCCTCGACCGCATGAAGTTCGTGATAGCCCTTCACCACCGTGTCTCCCTCGCGGGTCGGAATGTCCGCCAGCCAGTTCCACGTCAACCCGTCATCGGTGGAATGCGCGACCCCGATCTCTTTCGCTTCTGTCCAGAGCTTTTTCCCCACGTAAAGCAACCTGCCGTCCTTCAGCTGAGTCGGTCCGTGGGGACTGTTCACGACGGTGGGAATTCGGTTCGACCACGACTTCCCGCCGTCAGTGGAGCGGATGGCCCAAACGCCGAGTTCCGCCTGGCGTTCCTCATCGTTGAGCCGCTCGTGGGCAGCCCTCCACGCCGCAAACTGTTCGGGCGACATGCCCTCCGTTTGCCAGCCACCTTTCTCCAGTTTGGCAAAGGCGGCCTTCTTCTCGAAATACGGCACGTAGGCCAGCGAGGTGAACGTGGTCACCAGCAGCGTGCCCTTCGCGGTTTCCAAAACACCCGAATCGCGGTCATCGATGGGGCCGTCGAGAAGCACGCGCGGGTAGCTCCAGGACTCGCCATTGTCGCGGGAGGACATCGCGCAAACCTGGCCAAAGGGACAGACGTGCGATTCGCGGCCTCCGGACCAGCTCACCCACAGCTCGCCATTCGCCCGCCGGGCCACGGTCGGCCATCCGTGATAGAGATCGGACTGCCACGAGATGACCTTCGTGTCGAGGATCTTCGCCTCAGGAGAGGCTCCCCGAAGAAAGGCGGGCGCGGAGAAACTGGCGGCAGCGGCGAAGGTGCGCGCAAGAAACGAACGGCGGGAAGAGGTGGCGAAGTTCATGGTGGGACCAAACCTACGCCGCGGAGATGATCGACCTTCCACGCCGCTGAAGCGGGAACTCGCGGATTATCTCGCGTCAGCCATCATGCCCCGGGTGGCGTCACCGCTGGCGACCTGCTCATGAATGCCTCGGGCCAGGTCACAGGCCCATTCATCGAACGTTTCTGCCGAGGCTTGGTCCTTGGGGATCACGGCGATCAGATGAACGCCCGGGGCCGAGCCGGGCCGGAAGCTGTGCTTGAGGTAGTCCGCATACGACTCAAGCAACCGGCCTTCATGAAGGAAAAACTCCCGGAACCAATGCGTCTCGCTGCCAAACACCGACGGGCACCCGGTCTCCGCCACAAGCGACACGCCCCGATACTTCATGCAGACCGTGACGGAGTGATGCCGGTCCCCATTTTCACTGCCAAACCAGACCATGCCCAGAGAACGGGGATGACCTGGCAGGCCCACGGCAAAGCTGTTGCCCTTCATGGGACGCGCAAGCACGCCATCGGGAGGTCCCCAGTCGGAAACCGCCGTCTCCGGCCGGAGCGTCGCCAGAAATGGCATCAGCAAGAGAACCGAGGACGCCGCCAGCGGGGTAGAGCGTCGGGAGAGGGGAAGCTCCGGCATGGCCGTTGAGTCCGTGAACCGGAGAGACGATCCAAAACGGAAAAGCAACACCGCCAGCGCAACCCAGGGGACACCTGGCATCAAAAGCAAGATGGCATGCGTGGCCCCCAGCAAAACGAGGCCGGACGGACTCCCCACACCCCTGCGAGACAGGGCGGGCGGAAAGGCGAGAGCCCACGGGAGCCAGAACGACTCCATGCGCACGGCCGCGATGGCGCCTCCCGCGAGGGCCCAAAGCGCCAACCACATTCCAACGTTGGGCAGACGGTGGCGCGGATCATGGGTTTGCGAAAGCAGGAAGACCGCCGAAACCATGCCCACCCAACCATGGGGCACTCCCTGCAATCCTGGCAGCAGCGCCACCACGACCGCCGCATGCGCGGTGTCGAGCCAGGTTTGGGAACGTGGAACTCTTCCACGCGGCATCACCAGAACCACAAAGGGAACGAGCCAGACCAAGCCCAGAAAGTAGTGCACCTGCGGGCTTTCCACCGACGGCGCCACGGCCATGCGCCATCCGATGAGGGAAAGAACCCGAAGTCCGTTGGCGAGGATCGCTGCGGGGAGCATCACCGCCAACCGCACGAGCAGTCCGGCACTCCACGGCTCATGCCGGGTGACCCAGATCGCGATGGCTGGCAGCAGGAGCAGGAGATCGGCGCCCGCGCAATCGCGCGTCCACGGCACATTCAAACCCCCAACCTCGAAGGCTTCCCCCAAATCCACGGCTTCCACTCCAAGACCATGAAGCAGCGCAAGGACAAGCGGCTTCGTCAAAGCCGACGCGACCGGGGTCGTCGGCACGAGAAGGGCGAAAAGCGCCAGGACAACGGCGCCGATGAAAATGCGCTTCATGGTTGCGGGAGGGTTCAGGTTCAGCAGACGGGCTCACCGACCGCCATGCGGCTCCTTCTGGAAGCCACACCCCGCGCCAATGCCGCGACGCCAAACAGAACCAGCAGCGTCACCGGAGGCGCGGGCGCTCCCGGGACCGAATCCAAACCCGGCGGAGGTGCCTCTGCCCAGGAGGTGCCGTCAAGATCCTCCTGATCCACCACGGTCTGCGTCGATCCGTCAAGCAACGCCACCGGCACTCCGGGAAGCTCACCATCCACCAGCGGATCCCAGGCCTCGACGCGCGTGGTGTAGTTGTCGGACTCGAACCCCGAACGACTGACGTTGGAAAACTGGATCTCATCCCATACCGTCGTCTCGTCCCCAAAGAAGTTGATGAAGGCGTAGGGTTCATTGGGATTGAGCAACCGATTCTTTGGATTGCCATCGTAGCTGTCCGGGAGAACCGAGAGCAGGCTGGAGGTGGTATATTGGGCAATGAGCTCGTTTTGGTAGTAGAAACTCAGGAGGTTCGAAGGGTCACCCGCAGACCACCACAGCCCGAAGTAGGAGCTGGGACTGTCAAGGGTCAGCGTGGACGTGGAGACAGAAGTCCCAGCCCCCTGCACCGAGTAGAGGCTGCCGTTGGGGTTGGACGCGTCGGTCGCGCCTCCATACTGGTCGCTGCTCTTGATGTAGAGTCTGTCGAAGCTGCCCACACCGTCCCAACGCACATCAGCGTTCAATCCAAGGGACAGGTCATTGAAGTCAAAAACCTGGGTGCCGGACAACGAGGAGTTCAGCGCGTCAGGATTCTCCATAAAGGTGACCAGGGTGGCGGCATGCGCCGGCAACGCGACGGAGGAAAGGAGGGCGGCGGCCAGTGCGGCGGCGAGTTTGGTTTTCATGAGTGGCAAATGCGGATTGGGGACAGATTTCAGATGACGGCGCTCATCGCCGTGCAACCGGCGAGCCGGTGGAGTGAGGAACCGATCTCCTGACCGGCCCAGGCACGCAGGATTCCCGCATGCTTTTTCCGCGGTTGTCCCTCTGGACGAAAGGGATTCAACTCCTGCAACGTGGCGCATGGTCCAAGCCAGGCGACGGCCAGTTTCTGCCGCGCAGCCAGCGCAAACGCGGCCTGGGCAAACTCCCGCGACCGGTCACCCGCCGGACGCCGATGGCTGAAGGCGAAGTCAACCCGCCGGCAGAGATGCCCGCGGCGAAGCTGCCGCACCGCCCAGTCGTAGTCCTCGGCCGTGTCGAGCGATTCATCGAACGGATGCCCCACCCAGTGAGAGCGGCGGAGCATGCCCATGCTGTTGCTGTAGATGGAACCAAACTTGAGGCCTTTGTCCTGCAGTTCGCGCCAGTCGATCGCGTCGCTGTAAAACGGATCGTCATCCCACTTCGCGCTCACACAGGAAACCTGCGGGTGGCTCATGGCGTGACGCATGCGCTCGATCGCTGTGGGATCCTCCAGCACGGTGTGGGAGCTGAGCACGAGAATCAGGTCGGTCTGCAGGTGGGCGATGCCGAAGTTGAGCGTCTTGGGATGACTGTAGGCGTGGTTCCATTCGATCACCCGCCCTCCTTCCGCGAGGATCAAGGCAGTGGACGCATCGGACGAGTGGGAAGCGACACCGAGGATGACGTCCGGCTGGATCGTCTGTTTTCTCAGTCCTTCCAGGACGGCGGGGAGGGTTGCTGCGGAATTGGAGAAACGAATCAGGACGCCGAGGGTGGGGCGGACCGGACCGACAAAGTGGTGATGAATGGGAATGGCTTTCATGACGCCGTCATTCATGGCCGCCAATCCTCGCGGTGAACATCCTCCCAACTGAGGGGGGAGCACACCGACTCCCGAGGGCCTACTTTCTGCCCATGAAGGATCTGCTCAAGGCGGTCATCGCGCTCTTGTTCTACGCCGGCCTGGCGCCCCTGCTGGGCATGGTGCTGGCGTCCCGGCGCACGTGGCAGCGCGCGGTCTTCGCCCTGATGGTCTTCATCCCATCGTGGCATCCGGGGAAGTTCACGCTGATGATGGGCAGCGTTGAAACCTATCGCGGCCACGCCAAGGGTTTCGAAATCTCGCTGCTTGAGGTGCTGGCGCTGGCCCTCATCATTGCCGTCCTCACCGGCAAGCCTCGTGCACTTGCCAAGCCCGACCTTCGCCACCGCGGTCTCCCGCCCGGCTTGTTTCTCTACGGTCTGTGGTGCTTCGCCGCGATGCTCTCCATCGTTCATGCCGTGGAGCCGAGCTATGCGCTGATGGCCCTGGTGCGTTGGTCCAAAGGAACGCTGATTCTGGCGGCGGCCATCCTTTACCTCCGCGACGAAGACGACCTGCGGTGGGCCGGGCGCGGACTGGCCGTGGGCCTCGTTGTGCAGGCGCTGGTTTGCCTGAAACTTCGCTACTTCGACGGTCGCTTTCAGGTGAAGGGCTGGTTCGAGCACCAGAACTCGATGGCCATGTGGGCCTACATGAGCGCCCTGCCGCTGATGGCCCTGGCCCTCCACCGACGGCTGCCGCGATGGGACACCCTTCTGTTCATCGCAGGCATCGGAGGCGGCGGCCTGTGCATCCTGCTGAGTGTCTCACGCGCCGCACTGGCGGTGTATGCGGCGGGGTGTCTTGCCATCCTGCTGCTTGCGTGGTGGCGGCAGCCGGGGATTCGCCCCGCCCTTGCGACGGTGGGCGGCGCCCTCGGCGCGGTAATGGTGATGCTGTTCGCCATGGACTCGATCAACGCACGGATGCGCGAGGTCGAGGCTTCGAAGGAAGAAACGGAGTTGGATCTGCGGGACATCCTCAACCTGCAGAGCGCCGCCATGTTTCACGATCACCCCTGGGTCGGGCTGGGTTGGAACCATTTTGGCGTGGCCAACAGCCGGCCGCGTGGAGATCGCTACAGCCAGATCCTAGAAGACTGGGACGAGAGCCGCGGCTTCACCATTTACGAGGAGAACTACCTGGCCAATCCCCTGACGGAGAGTCTGTACTGGCTGTGGCTCGCGGAGACCGGCCTCGCGGGGTTTGTCGCCTTCCTGTGCTTTGAACTCGCCACACTGGGGTGGGCATTGCGCGTTTGGTGGAAGGAGAAGGAGTCCCTCTTCGGCAGCGCGGCTGGGGGACTCGGGGTGATGCTGACCTTGTGCTACGCGCACGGAATGGTGGAACGCATCTTGACACAACCGAAGAACCTTTCGATGTGGCTGCTGCTCGCCGGGATGCTGGGTGGGATGGAGTGGCGGCGACGCTCGGATGCTCGTCAGCCAAAGAACGTCAGGCGCTGACTTCCCGCTCAAGGCTGGGTTTGAAAACCCATCGGGATGCCCCAGTCCGGCTTAACCGAACGACGGCCAAGGACCCAGGCATAGACTTCTTCAATCTGCTCCGCCTTCTTCTGCCAGGTGTAGTGGCTGCGGACATGGGACTGCGCCGCTGCACCCATGGTGCTCAAGGAGCTGCGTTCCTCCACGAGGCGCTCGAAGAGGGCTCGCAGATCGCTCACAATCTGGGCGCGGCTTTTCAGGGGAAGGACAAATCCGGTGCCAGGCGCAACCAGCTCCGGCGGTCCCCCGTGATCCAGCACGATGGGCGGGATGCCCAGCGCCATGGCTTCGAGAACCGCACCGCCGCCAAACTCACGGATGCTCGGAAAAGCCATCACGTCGGCCGAACGCAGACGTTTCGGCAAAGCAGCGTGATCCTCCCATCCATCCAGCCGGGTGGCGGCGGACATCCGATGCGTTTCAATCAAGTCCCGCAACCGCGCCATTTCAGGCCCGTCTCCGATCAGGTCCAGAGTGACCTTTCCGTCCCGGGCCAGGGGCGCCGCCGCCTCGATCAGCATGTCAACGCCCTTGAGGGCGACGAGTCGGCCGACGAAGGCGATGTGAAGGGGCGCAGCCGAAGAGGCTGCCGCATCCTCATGCCGTTCCAGTGTGAAGCGGGCCGGATCGATGGCGTTTTCGGGAATGAAAACACAGCGGTCGCGCACCTGTGCGGGCATGTCGCGCAGGCAGGAACGCGAACCGGTAAGAATGGCGGATGCGCGGGTGCGCGTGGACTGGGAGCCCGGGAGAAGAGTGTGAAAGCGGCGCAGCTTCCCCGCCCAGTCCCGTTCGTTTTTCCGAATCTCTTCAAAGCCTTCCGGCCAGGGCACCCCGCCGTTCAGCGGCCCCATGACGAAGGGAATCCCGTGCTTGGAAAGCGGACCGGAGATCCAACTCCCGGTCGTCGGAGAAAGCGGCGTGATGCGATGCACCAGATCGAACTCGCCGTTGACGAGCCGGGGGCCAAACTGCTTCCAAACACCGCGCTCAAAAAATGGGTAGGCCAGGTTGGAGAAGGCCGCGTAAAGGCTCCAGCTGAAGTTGCCACGCCCGCTGAGAAGCTTCGCGGCGCGCCAGGCCAGGCCTTGCGAGCGGCGCGCATGAATCGCGGTGAAGTCCCTGCCCTCGACGAGCCCGGCTTTCAGAAAGTCGTCCCGGTTCCGCCACTCCGTCACGATGTGCCCGCCCGTGCGCTCGGCAATGGCGCGCGCGCAGGACCAGCCCACCAGGGAGGCGCTGGTCAGCGCCGGATTGGCCGCCTCGGCAATCAGCAGAGGACGGATCGGACGATCCACATAAGGCGACATGTTCGAGCTCAACGGGCACCTCCAATGGGGACGTTGATGCCCACGT
>CAXBNA010000172.1:0-13997 GCA_963976915.1 uncultured Verrucomicrobiales bacterium | reverse complement strand
CTCCATGTCCGAAGTTTATCGGAGAGGTTTTTGATCATCAATGGCGGACAGGGAGAGATTGGCTTCGCCTGTCTCGCTGCGCTCGGCTCGAACCGTTTGAGGGGGAGGGTTCTCATCCCTCCATGTCCGAAGTTTATCGGAGAGGTTTTTGATCATCAATGGCGGACAGGGAGGGATTCGAACCCTCGGTACACTTTCATGTACACACGCTTTCCAGGCGTGCCCGTTCGACCGCTCTGGCACCTGTCCTAAATTGATGTCCTCGTCGAAAGGAGCCCACATCATGGTCGCGACGGGGGAATGTCGCAAGCGGAATGTGGACTTGTTGAAAGGGGAGCTACTCGAAGTGGAGTTGGCCGATGTCGCTGCGGCGCTGGAGGCCGTCGAAGCTGACGGGGGCGGTGGCTGCGTAGGCAGCGGCGCGGGCGGTCTCGCGGTCGGGACCCTGAGCGACGACGGCGAGGACGCGGCCGCCATTGGTCTCAAACTGACCGTCGGTGTTGCGGCGGGTGCCGCAGTGATAGACGCGGGCGTCATCGACCTGATCGAGTCCGCTGATGACATCGCCACTGCGGGAGGAGGCGGGGTAACCGGCGGAGGCGGAGATGAGACAGATGCTCCAGCCCTCGGCAAACTGAATGAGGTCGGGTTTGAGCTGCCCCCGGGCGGCGTCGAAGACGTACTGGGCGAAGTCGCCCCGGACCATGGGCAGGACGGCCTCGGCCTCGGGATCGCCAAAGCGGCAATTGTACTCGAGGGTCTGGGGGCCGTCGGGTGTGAGCATGAGGCCAAAGTAGAGGAAGCCGCGGTAGTCGAGCCCGTCCTTCTGAAGTCCGGCGACGGTGGGTTGGACGACCTCGCGCTCGATCTGGGCGAGGAGTTCCGGCGTGGCGAGCTCGCGGGAGGCGACGGCACCCATGCCGCCGGTGTTGGGGCCGGCATCGCCATCACCGATGCGTTTGTAGTCGCGTGCGGGCATGAGGATCTGGTAGTGGGGGCCGCAGACGGAGGCGAAGATGGAGATCTCCGGGCCAGTGAGGCAGTCTTCGACGAGGAGGTCACCCTCGCCGAAGAGGCGCTTTTCCATGACGTCGCGGACGAAGGCTTCGGCGGAGGGACGGTCGGTGCAGACGGCAACGCCTTTGCCGGCGGCGAGTCCGTCGAACTTCAGCACGATGGGCAGGGTGTCGAGGGAAGCGAGGCCTTCGTCGAGGGTTTTGCAGACGCGGAAGCCTGCGGTGGGGATGCCGTGGCGCTGGAGGAACTGCTTGGCGAAGATCTTGGAGGCTTCGAGCTGGGCGGCTTCTTTGATGGGTCCCCAGCAGGGGATGCCGGCCTCGGCGCAGAGATTGGCGAGCCCGCGATCCTTGACGAGCCAGGCTTCTTCTCCTGCGACGCAGAGGTCGATGGACTCGGCCTTCATGAAGTCGATCAGTGCGGGAAGGCTGTCCACGGAGACGCGGGTGGCGAGGGATGCAATGGCATCGCTGCCCGGGTAGGCGTAAAGCGTGGGGTTGGAGGGAGACTCGCTGAGGGCGGTGAGAATTGCGTGCTCGCGCCCGCCTTTGCCGGTGACCAAGATTTTCATGAGCCGCAATTCATAGCGGGTTGTGAGCGGAGGGCAACGGGCAAGGCAAGGTTGTGGGACATGAACAAAGGGAGTGCAGAAGCGTTTGCTCCCACGGAGGTCGGGTGCATACTCAGGGCCGCATCAAAGCAGCGCCTGTAGCTCAATGGTTAGAGCAGGGGACTCATAATCCCTTGGTTGTGGGTTCGAGTCCCGCCGGGCGTACCATCCGAGTTCGTGATCAGATGAAAGTCCGGGGATGGCATTGAATCGAGAATCCGCTTGATTGAATTGGGAGTCAGGTGGCATCTTATCTGCTCCGGTTTCCTGAAGATCGGAATTCCGAATGATCCCTTCCATCCCCCAGAAACGCGTCGGTCGTGCTCGCATCCGATCCGGCGGAGCCGCTGGGCCGGTTCTGCTTATCGTAGCAGCCATGGCCATCAGTGCGGCGGTCTTCTTTCTCTACACGAAGAAGAAGATGGACGGCGGGGCATCTGCGGAGGCGCCGGTGGTGACCGCTGAGAAATCCGAATCCGCAACGCCCGAGCCAGAAATGAAGGCGCCTGCGGAACCTGTTCCGCCGCCCGTTCCGAAAAAAGACCCGGTTGCACCGCCGTCTTTCGGATTTGCACGTCCGGTCGATCTCGGGAAGCAAATGGCCGATCTTCTGGCATCGGGCGACTTCGAGGGCGCGGGTCAGTTAGCGGCGGCGGGCTCGCCGGAGATGGCCGGGCAGGCGGCTGAGGTTTTTCGGAAAGCCATTGAGGACATGGGGTTCAAGCCAGGCCGGGAGGATCAGGTGGAGCTGCTGGGAATGCTGGGCACGCAGACGAGGCTTTCCCTGCCGCTGAAGACTCCGGATGGCAAAGAGGTCCGGCTGCAATTGGATGTGGAACGGGACACGAAGATGGGTTGGAAGATCGGCAAGCTGCAGTTGCCGCAGGAACTGGCTGCCGCGATGGCGACTCCGCCGGTGCCTGCGGCCCCACCTTCAGGCGCTGAGAAGGCACCTTCGGAGGGCAGCAAGGGGAGTCCGGCAGTCGCCATGACGGAAGCTGCGGGCAAGTCGGTGCCTGGCTCGACCGCACCCGCCGTCGTGGCTGGCAAGGAGGCGGCGATGAAGGCTCCGGCGGCATCGAAATCGGCGCTTCAGGGGCTGTTTTCAGTCGGCGAACCGGAGGACGCGCTGACGTTTGCGAGCGACTTTGTGAAACAACTTCTCGATCACGATTTCGAGGCCGCGATGAAGGATGTGGACCCTGCGAAGGTTCCGGCGGAGCGGTTGGCCGGTCTCTGCATCGTCTTTGAAGAGGGGCAGTATCGAATGAAGGAGAGCAAGCCTCTGGTCATCACGGTGGCCAATCCGCAAGTGTCCTGGGTGATTGCCCAAGTTGAATCGGAAGAATTGGGGCAGTCGACGGAGTTTGGCCTCGAGCTCAGCCGGGAAGGGGCCGGTGGAGAATGGCAGGTCGTGGGCATGAACCTTTCGGACATCTTGGGCTCGTTCGCGAAGGCGGCCTCCAAGTTGGGCGTCCCCTACACACCTGTCGTCAAGAACCCCAAGGGCGGCGAATCTCTGGCGCTCTATTTCGAATACGACAGCGCGAATCTTCACGAGCGGGCGATGAAGCAATTGGAGATCGTGGCGGGCATTCTGAAGTCAGATCCCTCCAAGCACCTTCTGATTACAGGGCACACGGACGCCTTGGGGTCTGATTCCTACAACATGGCGTTGTCTGACCGGCGGGCTGAATCGGTGAAGCTGAAACTCGTCGAGATGGGGGTCCCCTTCGGTCAGGTGGAGACGAAGGGTTTCGGGAAGGCGCAGCCTTTGGGGCCCAATCAGCTGGCCGATGGCAGTGACAATCCTGAGGGGCGCGGACAGAACCGCCGGGCGGAAATCTATCTCGATTTCTGAGTCGATCTCACTCAGTGGGAGTGGAGTTCGTTTGGAATTGGGAGGGCTGAGGTCCTCTATTCCGCAGGGACGGCGCTCGGAACCGATGTGGCGAGGTCGTCGATGCTGATCAAGCGAGTGGTGACCTTCTGCCTCACTGGGAGTCGTTTCCCATTGATCTCCAAAGTGAGATTGGCGAGGAAGACCGCCACGCTCACGGCATTCCGCTCCAGGTCGAAAAAGACTTGCCCGGACAGGTTGGAATCTTTTCCAATTACGACGGACCCGCTGCCCACGGCGGGCGCTGAGTCCTCCGCAGTTGCGTCGCCCAGATCGGATTGGATTTGACCGGCAAAGCTAATCTTGGCGTGAGGGCGAGATTCCCGATCCACAATTTCCTCGAACTTGGACTTGAGCTGGACCTTCATTTTTCCGGCTTTTGGAAAGGCCATCGACTCGTCAGCAGTCCACCGATCACCGACGGAGACCGGCGTCCTGGGCAGGCCCATCTCCAGCGAGCGGCGAAACAAAGCCGCCAACTCCTGAGCCTCAGCGATCGAGAGCAGTTCGGGGGTGGGTTCTGCCGATGTGGAGGTGGGGTTGGCATGACGAACTTCCACGAAGGTGTCGTCCGATTTGTATGCCAGAGTGAAGGACTTCCCGGTGGGATTCCTCGGGGCGACTCGAATCGAAGAGAAGGCGCTGATCTTGGAATTCCATCTCTCCCAGCATGGATTCGAAGGTCACCAAGGCCTCCTTTTCGTCGCTGGCAGGGCCAGGCGTGACCACGATGGAGGTGGTTTGCTTCAAAAAGAGACGCTGATCGGAGGGCTGCCCGATCGCCGTGAGCGCGGTGGTGGTCTCGGTATCGGTCTCCAGAGTGTACACTTTGGCGGGTTCCCAAATAAGTTTCAGGGTGTGCTTGCCGGATGGCTCGGCCTCCTGCTGGGCTGACAGCGGGAGGTGCGCCGAAAGGAGGATGATGGCGGGGAAAGGTAGAAGGGAAGGGGCACGCATGAGGAGTGAAGTCTGGAATGGTCGCTTGAGATTGGGGTCTTTTCAATGGGCCTTGTTGCCGAGTCTCCGCCTCCTGTGGAGGAAAAAACTGAGCTTCCCGTACTCTTTTAAATAGTTGGCATGGAATGAGCTTCTTCTGTTTTAACAACCGCGGTGCGGGAAGAATCATTGACGATATCAACCCAGCCGTTGCAAACTGCATAACTCTACCTCTAATTGCCGATACCCATGAAAAAAGTCGAAGCGATCATCAAGCCCTTCAAACTCGAAGACGTCAAGGAGGCCCTCTCCGAAGTTGGGGTCGAAGGAATGACCGTCGTTGAAGTCAAAGGTTTTGGCCGTCAAAAAGGCCATACCGAGATTTACCGCGGCAGCGAATACACTGTGGATTTTCTCCCCAAGGTGAAGATTGAGGTCGTCGTGGATGACGGCACCAGCGACGCCGTGGTGGAAGCCATCGTGAAGGCAGCCAACACCGGCAAGATTGGTGATGGCAAAGTCTTCGTCAGCGAAGTGCTCGAAGCAGTCCGCATCCGGACTGGCGAGCGTGGCGCGGACGCGATCACAGGAAGCTGATTCCCTGACGACCGGCACCGAATCTCAGGCGAGCGCTGTTGCAGGCAGTTTGTCTTACTGGCGGTGCTGACCAGTCAATTCTATCAAGACACCCATCCGGTTCATCTGGATGGGTGTTTTTGTGAACAGGGATCCGATCTGGAGGACCCGCGGGATGCAAATCTACGAAATCTTTCACAGAATCGAAAAACGCATTGACACCCTTCTCATCGCTACTAGTTTCGCCCCTACTTTTTCGGAAGCGCCGGGGTGTTTTGTCTTTTGAGATCTTTCAAGGACGGCAATGTGCCCCGGTTTTCTTGTCGAAAGAGGAGGAGATTCTTTCGCGAATCACCGCACGGACAAGCTGATGTAGCTCAGTGGTAGAGCACGTCCTTGGTAAGGACGAGGTCGTGGGTTCAATCCCCATCATCAGCTCCAGCGGCGAATCGTGGGCGGGTCTCATCAACAGAAGTGAACCAAAAAAGCCTCAAGCGCACCTAACCTCATCACAACTCATGGCTAAAGAAGCATTCGAACGCAACAAGCCGCACGTGAACATTGGCACGATCGGCCACGTTGACCACGGCAAGACGACGCTGACTGCGGCGATCACCACCACTCTCGCTGAGAAGGGTTTCGCCAAAGCACAAAACTACGCAGACATTGACGCCGCTCCCGAAGAAAAAGAGCGCGGTATCACCATCAACACCGCTCACGTCGAGTACGAGACCGACAATCGTCACTACGCTCACGTGGACTGCCCTGGACACGCTGACTATGTGAAAAACATGATCACGGGTGCTGCCCAGATGGACGGTGCGATCTTGGTTTGTTCTGCTGCAGACGGCCCGATGCCTCAGACTCGTGAGCACATCCTTCTTGCTCGTCAGGTGGGTGTTCCCGCCATTGTGGTCTTCCTGAACAAGGTGGACATGGTGGATGACGAAGAACTTCTCGACCTCGTCGAAATGGAAGTTCGTGACCTCCTTTCCAAGTATGATTTTCCTGGTGACGACATCCCAATCGTCAAGGGTTCCGCTCTCAAGGCTCTTGAGGGTGATGCAACTCAGCGTGAGAACATTCTCAAGCTCATGGCGGCTGTGGACGAGTACATTCCTCTTCCTGAGCGCCCAATCGATCAGGATTTCCTGATGCCGGTCGAAGACGTGTTCGCCATTGAAGGTCGTGGCACGGTCTGCACGGGTCGGGTTGAGCGTGGTATCGTCAAGAAGATGTCGGAAGTCGAGATCATCGGCATTCGTGACACCGTCAAGACCACCGTCACGGACATCGAAATGTTCCGCAAGCTCCTCGACGAAGGTCGTGCGGGTGACAATGTGGGTCTCCTTCTTCGTGGGATCAAGAAGACTGACATCGAGCGTGGCCAAGTCATTGCCAAGCCCGGTTCCGTCAAGCCTCACCGCAAGTTCAAGGCTGAAGTTTACGTCCTTTCCAAGGACGAGGGTGGCCGTCACACGCCGTTCTTTAACAAGTATCGCCCGCAGTTCTACTTCCGCACGACGGACGTGACTGGCAGCGTGACGCTTCCCGAAGGTGTCGAAATGGTGATGCCTGGTGACAATGTGGCCATTGAGGTCGAATTGATCACCCCAATCGCCATGGAGAAGACCATTCGCTTTGCTATTCGTGAAGGCGGCAAGACGGTCGGAGCCGGTCGTGTTTCCGACATCCTTGATTGATCCCTTCTGTGGTTTTAGGTTCGCTTTCTCTTTTCCGGGGCCGATTTGGCCCCGGGAGAGGGAACTCCTTCGTTCCGAGGGGTTGGTGTTCCGTGAACTTTCTAAAATTCGTGTTAGTCTAAACGTCGGAAGACATCATTACAGGTCAGTAGCTCAGTTGGTAGAGCATCGGTCTCCAAAACCGAGTGTCGGGGGTTCGAGCCCCTCCTGGCCTGCCATTTTCCTTTTCAATCTTCCGTTCGGCGGACCCATCAACCATGAATAAAATCCGCAAATACTTTGGCGAGGTCGCCCTCGAGCTTAAAAAGGCCAACTGGCCCTGGGATCCGAAAGAAAAGGGTTTCGCCAAATACAAAGAGTTGAACGACTCCACGATTGTTGTGGTGATCGCGATGCTTCTTTTGGGCGCATTCGTGGCCTTTTTCGATACCGCCCTCCGCTGGACGTTTGAGGCTTTGTCTCTCTAGTCCGCAACCGCATTTAATCTTTTTCTCTTTCAAGACCTCCATGGGAGCCATTCCTGCACCTCGAGATCAGTGGTTTGTCATTCATGTCCGTTCGGGCATGGAGAACCGCGTCCGCGACAGCATGCTGCGACGCATCGACCAGGAAGAGATGGGTGACTATATCTTTGAAGTCATCGTCCCCACAGAGCGCGTGTCCGAAGTTAAGAAGGGCAAGCGCACCGAGACCACTCGGAAATTTTATCCCGGCTACATCCTGGCCAACATGCACCTGTTGGATGAGCACAATAAACTCATCGACCGCAGTTGGTACTTTGTGAAGGAGACCGACGGCGTCCTCAATTTTGCTGGCGCGAAAGACCACCCGATCGCAATGCGTGAACGTGAAGTCGAGGGGGTTTTGGCCCAGGCCCGCGAACGCGACGATTCCGTCAAACCCAAGATCGCATTCTCCGTGGGAGACACCGTTCGAGTCGCCGATGGCCCGTTCGAAAGTCAGAACGGGATCGTCGAGGAGATCGATCCGGATCGTGGCGTCCTTCGTGTTTCCGTCAATATCTTCGGTCGTTCCACACCGGTGGATCTCGAATACTGGCAGGTTGAGAAAGCCTGACCTCACAGGGCTCCGCCCACCCCCAATCTCAAGCATCAAGAACCTCAGTTATGGCAAAAGAAGTCGTTAAAATCATCAAGCTCCAGATCAAGGCAGGTGCCGCGAATCCGGCTCCTCCGATCGGTCCTGCCCTCGGTCAGGCTGGCGTCAACATCATGGGGTTCTGCAAAGAATTCAATGCAGCCACCCAGAAGGCTGGGGGAGACATCCTTCCGACGGTCATCACCGTTTACAAGGACAAGAGCTTCACCTTCATCACCAAGCAGCCGCCTGCTTCAATCCTGTTGAAGAAAGCAGCCAACATCGCTTCAGGCTCGGGTGAACCGAACAAGAAGAAGGTGGCCAAAATCACCAAGGCTCAATTGCTTGAGGTGACCAAGGCCAAGTTGGAAGACCTCAATACGCATGACCTTGAGCGTGGCTCTCGGATCATGGCAGGAACCGCTCGTCAAATGGGCATCGAAATCTCGGATTAATAACTCAACCACGCAGGAGAACCCTTGGTTCGTCCGCACTGCACACCCTCATGGCTATTAGAAGCAAACGTTATCGCAAGGCCGCCGAAATGGTTCCGGCCGACAAGACCTTCTCTCTGGAAGAAGCGGCCGATTTGGTCAAGAAGCTCCCAGGAACGAAGTTTGATCAGACTGTCACCCTGTCCTTCCGCATGGGCGTTGACCCTCGGAAAGGCGACCAGATGGTTCGCGGATCCGTTCCTCTTCCCAATGGAATTGGTAAGACCGTTCGTGTGGTGGTCTTCGCTCAGGGTGCAGCCGCCGAAGCCGCGAAGGAAGCCGGGGCTGATGTGGTTGGATATGAAGACCTCGTCACCAAGGTGAAGGACGGCTTCCTGGACTTTGATGTCGCCATCGCCACTCCAGCCGCCATGGCTGAAGTTCGGAAACTGGGTAAGCAGCTCGGGCCTCGCGGCTTGATGCCAAACCCTCGGACTGGAACCGTGACGGACGACACAGGTGAGGCCGTTAAGTCAGTCAAGGCTGGTCGCGCCGATTTCAAACTCGACAAGAACGGCAATATCGCCTCCGCCATCGGCAAGGCATCCTTTGAGTCGAGCGCTTTGGCCGAAAACGCCGTGGCCTTGATCGACGCGCTCGTTCGCGCCAAACCCGCTTCCGCCAAGGGGCGTTACGTCAAGTCCATCTCGCTGGCCGCGACGATGAGTCCTTCCATCCGGATCGACGACACCAAATACGTCACCCTCTAACCCCGGAGATCCCTTTGCCCTGACATGAAAGCTGAAAAGACACTTTTGATCGATGACCTCCTCCGGCGGGTCAATGACTCCCCGTTCCTATTCGTCGTCGACTACGCCGGGCTGACCGTCGATGGTTTCGGCGAGTTGCGGAACCGCTTGCGCGCTTGTGACGCCGAAGTCCACGTCTACAAGAACACCTTCGTCCGCAAGGCGGCTGACAAGGCGGGCTATCCGGCCGACTTGAATGAAGTTCTGGTGGGTCAGACGGCCATTGTGACCGGTGCCTCCGACGTTTGTGCGACTGCCAAGGTGATCAAGACCTTTGCTGCCGAGTTCAAGAAACCCGACATTCGTGCGGGTGTTCTGGATGGCAACTTCCTCACCGCTGACGGAATCAAGGCTCTGGCCGATCTTCCTTCCCGCGAAGTGCTCCTCTCGCAACTTCTTGGCGTTCTTCAGGCACCGGCCTCGAAGCTCGTCCGGACCCTCAACGAACCTGCCGCCTCGTTGGCGCGCGTTCTTCAAGCCAAAGCCGACGCGGCTGCTGGCTGAGTCTTTTGGATTTACCAACCCCTTTGATCAGATGGCGGGCAACCGCCTGAACACACAACACCCAATGGTTCCTTGTCGGCGGAATAGCTTTTCCGCTTAAACCCTCCGGGGCTCCGGAGAACGGCGATACCACTTAAATAACATGGCTGATATTGCAAAAATCGTTGATGAACTGAGCGGCTTGACCGTTCTCGAAGTGGCGGATCTCGTCAAAACCCTCGAAGAGAAGTGGGGCGTGAGCGCCGCTGCTCCTGTGGCTGTTGCTGCTGCTGGTGGCGCTGCCGCTGGTGCTGCTCCTGCTGAGGAGACGACCGAGTTTGACGTGATTCTCACCAGTGCTGGTGGCAACAAGATTGCCGTCATTAAAGAGGTCCGCGGCGTCGTTCCCGGTCTTGGCCTTGCTGAAGCGAAGAAGCTCGTTGAGAGCGCTCCGCAGCCCCTCAAGGAAGGTGCCAAGAAGGAAGAAGCCGAAGAGATCAAGAAGAAGATGGAAGCCGCCGGTGCTTCTGTCGAAATCAAGTAAGTTGGATTCTTTCCCGTCCGGGCATCGTCTTCATGGCGGTGTCCGGAAGTTCCCCTCAAAAAATTTCCCCGATAATCGATCACGCATGTTTTTCGTCACCCTTCCGGCCACCACTGCTCCGACTTCAAGTCTGGACGGACGTGTTGCCCCGGCTGGGTCTTTGTGCGTTTCCGGTTTCATCATAGAAGATCGTCTGCTGACATCCGTCAGTGAGCGATCTTTGCCCTGTTTTAGTCACTTGCCCCGTTAGTGCTCCCATTTGCACCGACGGTCGGTAAATGACTCTTGCGGAGTTTTTCTCCGCGCCTCATCCCGCCAACGCCACCCCGTAGCTCCCCCTTCGCATATGTCCCAGCGCACCAACTTCGGCAAGATCCATGAGGTCTCAGAACCACCGAATCTCATCGAGATTCAGTTGCGTTCCTATGAGGAGTTCCTGCAAAAGAACATCCTTCCAACCAAGCGCAAAGAGATCGGCCTTCAGGCGGTCTTCAAGGAAGTGTTCCCGATTGTCAGCTACGACAACAAAATGACGTTGGATTTCGTCCTGTACGAAATTGGCGAGCCCAAGCTCAATCCGCTTGAGGCCATTCGCGAAGCTGAAACCTACAGCGCCCCCCTTTACGTCACCTTCGAACTCAAAGAAGAGGCAGGTGCCAAGCAAGAGCGCGTCTACATGGGTGAGATTCCCCTGATGACCCAGCGCGGTACGTTTGTGATCAATGGCGCTGAGCGTGTCGTTGTCAGCCAGCTTCACCGTTCCCCGGGGATTTGCTTTGAAACGCAGATGCACCTGAATGGCCGCTGGCTGTATGGTTTCCGGATCATTCCTGACCGCGGAACTTGGCTCGAAGTGCAGTTCGACACGAATGATCTGCTTTACGTCTATCTCGATCGTCGCCGTCGTCGGCGCAAGTTCCTGGCCACGACGCTCCTCCGCGTCATCGGCTATCCTCATGACGAGGACATCCTCAAGCTGTTTTATGACATCGAGGATCTGAAGATCAAGGAAGACATGGATGATGAGGAGTTGGCTCAGAAGCTTCTCTTCAAGGACATCCTGGATGGAGAACTCATCGTGGCCCGTGCCTATGAGCCGCTGACATCCAGTGTGATCCGTCAGCTCATTCAGCTTGGCCACAAGTCGATTCAGGTCGTGACCGGCTCTCCGGATGACCTGCTGATCACCTCGCTGAAGAAGGACACCGCTCCCGATGAGGACGAGGCCTTGAAGGAAATCTATCGCCGTCTTCGTCCAGGCGATCCTCCAACCACCACCAACGCTCGTGCATTGGTGAAGCGTCTGTTCTTTGATCCGAAACGCTATGACCTCACTCGGGTGGGACGCTACAAGATCAATCAGAAGCTCAGTCTCAAGGTCGACTCCGACGAGCGCATCCTCACTGCAGAGGACGTCGTTTCTGCACTGGGTTACCTCTTCCGTCTTCGTGAGGGTGAGGGTCTTCTGGATGATATCGATCACCTTGGA
Organism: uncultured Verrucomicrobiales bacterium; assembly: GCA_963976915.1. Lineage (GTDB taxonomy): Bacteria > Verrucomicrobiota > Verrucomicrobiia > Verrucomicrobiales > Verrucomicrobiaceae > CAXBNA01. Next base: position 2,398 of record CAXBNA010000172.1, on the reverse strand, counting down.
AGCCGCCGCGTTCGCGCCGTGGGTGAGCTTCTTGCCAACCAATGCCGCGTGGGTCTCGCCCGCACAGAACGCTTGGTGAAGGAGCGCATGACTTTGTTTGATGTGAACATGGACACCATGACGCCTCAAAAGCTCATCAATCCAAAGGCGCTCAGCGCCGTGGTGCGTGACTTCTTTGGTCGCTCCCAGTTGAGTCAGTTCATGGATCAGACGAATCCGCTGGCCGAGCTGACTCACAAGCGCCGTTTGTCCGCTCTTGGGCCTGGTGGTCTGAACCGTGACCGCGCTGGCTTTGAAGTTCGAGACGTGCATCCATCTCACTACGGACGGATTTGCCCGATTGAGACTCCGGAAGGTCCGAACATTGGTCTGATCAACTCTCTGAGCAGCTATGCTCGCATCAACGAGTTCGGGTTCATCGAGACGCCTTACCGCGTGGTGAAAAATGGTGTCGTGAGCGACAAGATCGAATACCTCACGGCGGATCAGGAAGAGAATCATCACATTGCTCAGGCGAACAACCGGATCGATGACAAAGGTAAGTTCCTTGGCAGCAAGGTGACGGCCCGGTATCGCGGAGAGTTCTTAGAGCTCGAACCTGAGAAGGCAACGTTGATGGACGTGTCGCCGAAACAGTTGGTTTCGGTCGCCGCCAGCCTCATTCCCTTCCTTGAACACGATGATGCTAACCGAGCCCTCATGGGTTCGAACATGCAGCGTCAGGGGGTGCCGCTTCTTGAGGCGGAGGCACCATTGGTCGGAACTGGCATGGAGGGCAAGGCTGCTCGTGACTCCCGTTCCGTGGTCGTTTCCGAGGGCAACGGTGTGGTGGCGTCTGCCACCTCCGAGCTGATCATCGTGACCAAGGATGGATCTCTTCCGATCTCGGAGAAGGCATTCCTGGCCAATCCTGGCACGATTCGCACCGACGAAGACAAGGGCATTTACTCCTATCCTCTCCGCAAGTTCGGTCGTTCCAATGCCGGCACCTGCATCAACCAGCGTCCGCTGGTCCGCAAGGGCGACAAAGTGAAGAAGGGCGAGGTGCTGGCCGACGGACCTTGTACCGACAACGGCGAACTGGCTCTGGGTCGGAACATGCTCGTGGCCTTCATGCCATGGAACGGATACAACTTCGAAGATGCCATCGTCATCTCCCAGCGGGTGGTGAAGGAGGACATCTACACTTCCATTCACATCGAAGACTTTGAGGTCATTGCTCGGGACACCAAGCTTGGGCCTGAAGAAATCACCCGGGATATTCCCAACGTGGGTGACGAAGCGCTCAAAAACCTCGATGCCGACGGCGTTGTGCGGGTGGGTGCGGAAGTGAAGCCGGGCGACATTCTGGTCGGCAAGATCACTCCGAAATCTGAAACCGAACTTGCCCCTGAAGAACGCCTTCTGCGTGCCATCTTTGGTGAGAAAGCGGCGGACGTTAAAGACACGTCTCTCCGCGTTCCTTCTGGTTGCGCCGGTATCGTGATGGATGTTCGCCTCGCCCAGCGCGGTGGTTCGGACAAGGAGAAGCTTTCGCCTGCGGAATACAAAAAGCAGATCAAGAAGATCGAAGACGACTTCCGCGCGAAGAAAGAATTGCTCACCGAGCAACTCACGGATCGTCTCTCCGACATCCTCTTGAACGAGAAGGTGCCCCTTGACGTGGTCAACGGTCAAAGCGGTGAGATCATCATCGCCGCCAACAAGAAGATCACGAAGACGCTTCTTCGCAAGTTGGCTGAAAACTACGACGCCATCGAGATCGACCCGAGCCCAATTCGGAACAAGATCTTCGACATCATCTCAAGCTTCGAGCAGAAGTTCTCCGATGCCGACATGGAGCGTGAGCGTTCCTTGGACCGCATTGAGACCAACGATGACGGCGGTGACACTGGAATCGTGAAGCAGGTCCGCGTGTTCATCGCGTCCAAGCGGAAACTCTCCGTGGGTGACAAGATGGCCGGACGTCACGGAAACAAGGGGGTTGTGGCCACGATCGTTCCTGAAGAGGACATGCCCTTCCTTGAGAACGGCATGCCGGTCGACATCTGCCTCAACCCGCTCGGTGTTCCGAGCCGGATGAACGTGGGTCAGGTTCTTGAAACCCACCTCGGCATCGCTGCCAAGGCTTTGGGGATGAAGATCGCCACCCCAGTGTTCGACGGGATTCCCGAGTCGAAGATCATGGAATTCGTCAAGGAAGCCAAGACGGTGCCTGGTTTTGAGTGGATGGGTCTGAACGGGAAGTCACGTCTCCATGACGGACGCACCGGCGAGGCCTTCACCCAGGACACGGTGGTCGGCTACATCTACATGCTGAAGCTGGGCCACCTTGTGGCCGACAAGATTCACGCTCGTGCGGTCGGACCTTACTCTCTGGTGACGCAGCCACCGCTGG
>CAXBNA010000171.1:0-14304 GCA_963976915.1 uncultured Verrucomicrobiales bacterium | reverse complement strand
TGACCTGCCCAATTACGAGATCCCGCCGTATGACGGCATCGGGGCGAACGAATACATCGTGGACGTGACCCACCTGGTGGAGGGACCCGATGGAAAGCCGGTGCCCGCCGTGGATTTCCTCAGCACGGTGGACACACCCTACGTTTGGGAATTGAACATCTGGTATCACACGCTGAACTGTGGATTCCGCACCCGCATCAGCGGCGAGACCGATTTCCCCTGCATCTATGGCGAGCGCGTCGGACTGGGCCGCAGCTACGTGAAGCTCGACGGCAAGCTCGACTACGACGCGTGGTGCCAGGGCATCTCTGGTGGGCGTTGCTATGTCTCGGACGGCAGGAGTCACCTGATGGATTTTCGCGTGAACGATGTGGAACTAGGCGCGAACGGCAGTGAGGTGCGATTGGACAAACCCAGTATGGTGACCGTGTCGGTCAAGGCGGCGGCCTTGCTGCGCGAGGAGCCCGAAAAACTCGACAACACGCCGCACGGAGGTCTGCAGCGGGATCATCCCGAGATTGCCGCCCAGCCCTACGCGATGAAGCCCTACTGGCACGTGGAACGCGCGCGTCTCCCCGGGACGCGGGATGTGAAGGTCGAGTTGATCGTGAACGGTTACCCCGTCGCCGAGAAAGTCATTGCCGCCAACGGTGCGATGTCCGATCTCACCTTCGACGACGTGAAGATCGAGCGCAGTTCATGGCTCGCCCTTCGCATTCTCCCCAGCAGCCACACCAACCCCGTGTTTGTCATCGTGAACGACCAACCGATCCGGGCCAGCAAACGCAGCGCCCAGTGGTGCCTCGACGGTGTTGCCCAATGCTGGTCCCAAAAAGAATCCCTCATCGATCCCAAGGAAATCGAAGATGCCAAAGCCGCCTATCAGCACGCACGGGAGGTGTATGAGAAACTTCTGGGGGAGGCGGAGGAGGAATGACTTGGGAACCCTGGACTGCTACAGCCTGCTGTAGCTTTCACGAGGCCAGCCTGCTGGCCGGGGCTTACGGTGAGAGGGAATCACAGCAGGCTGTGATGTTGAAAGCGGCAGCAGGCTGCCGCAGTCCAGAGGCTTCGCTGTGACGCATGATCTTCGAAAGCAAAACGACGAACAAGTGGCGAAATGAACCCGGCACTGGCCGCACCCACCGCCTCGTCGTATGTTGGAGTCTGGGGTTTATTCCCTCATCGCCCGGACTCCCATCATTTCGCGGATTCCAATTGGGCTGTGACTCGCGTTGCATTTGTCGGGACTATAAGTTAAGAAAATACTTGGAATCCGTGCCTGAATCCAAAGAATAGGAGGATGAGTCGGCCCGAAATCCAGAAGCTACTCGACTTGCCGCGTATTCCGGGAAAGACCGTTTACGTACTGGGGGCAGGATTCTCCTATCCATTGGGGGTTCCGCTCATGTCGGACTTCATTCCAAAAGGGTTGGATCTTCTAAAGCAGGCCGCAGGAACCCAGGATAGACATTGGGCTTTCATCAATCAAGTAATGGAACTCGTTAACCGCTGTCGGCGCACCCTGGGTGACTTGGCTGACCACGATCCTGACCTCCAGGACATTTTTTCATACATCGATCTCGTGAAAGGTCCGAAAAGCGAAGACCGGAAAAATCTCGTCAAATTCATCGCACGTGTATGCCACACAACTGCCAAAAATTGGCATGAGTGCTTTGTGCCGCGGGCGCATTTCGACTCCGCATCGAAAATTCGGATACCTGCACCCAATCCGGTGCCTGCACCCAACAAAGTGAAGACAGGAGTTGATCTCTACTATGCTTTCATATCTCAGTTGCTGGGTAAGAAACCTAAACACTTGCCGCCGGAACTTCAGGGAGGGGAGGACAAAGGCGGGTATGGCCGTTCCGCGATTGTCAGTCTGAACTATGATTTGGTTGTCGAGACGAAAGTTAAGGAGATGGAGATTGGGTTCGAGAAAGTGGACTCTAAATCCAGAGTCCGGGAAGGGAGCCGGGGAAACGAAGAAGCACCTGTGAATTGGAAAGCGTTCTACGGGTGTGGTGTGGTTGAATCTGAGAGCTGGAACCAAAAGCCGAAGGACAACATGAACCAATTTCCTTTGATCAAGATTCATGGGTCAATCGACTGGCGTCTAAAAGAGGGGAGTGAATGCGTGTTGGAAGAGAGGCCTAAAGACATCCGTGGGTTGGCCTGTCCGCTCATTTACCCTTCGTGGCAGCGTGATCAAGTGAAGGGGACGGTGTTTGGAAAGTTGATTGAAGAGGCCCGTATTCATCTGCGGCTCGCCGAGAAGATTGTGTTTGTCGGCTACTCGATGCCAGTGTCGGACCAGCACATTCGGTACCTATTGGCTGACGCCCTTGACACTGCCGAACCACCGAAAATTGAGACAGCCAATCTTTGGAAGACCGATGAGGAAGCTCGGACTCAGATTGGAGCGATGATGGGCGCTCGTGCCGTGCGATGCTTTACCAAGAATCATCCCGAGGGCCTTCTCGGCTTGGTGACGTCATGGAAGCACCAAAGCAGTGTTCCGACAGAAGATTCGAATAGCTAAAATCGACAACTCTCTACGCTCATGACAGATCAAAAGAAAAATGGGAAAGATGACGCTTTCGAGAATTTTTCATCATTTCCAACGGGCGTCGAGACTCTGGATGTGCTATTGGCGGAACCCAACAACGCGGGAAACGGCGTTGCCGATGCCGATGCAAACGGTGGCTTCGCGCACATCAAGAAGGTCGGCTTCTTTGGTGTGGTGTTCGGTGCCTCTTGTTCGGGGAAGTCCGTACTGTGCCTAGAGTTGGCTGCGAGATTTGTTTCCCGGGTGCGTGAACAAGGAAGGCGGACCAGTTCCAAAGGGATAAAGAAGGCGGATGATAAACGCAGGGGATACAATGCAGTCCTTTTGACCCATGAACCGCTTGAAGTCGTTGAGGCACGGGCTTTTTCAGGCTTCGGCTTCTTGAAGCCGGGACAGGTTACGAGACAACTCGGTGACATTTCGGCAGTGGAGGGAGAAGGCAAGCTATGCATCGTTCAGATGCCCTTGGAACCTGACAAGCAACAGAACCTTCTGATCGACGTCTTTGAGTACCTGAACCACGCATTCTGCCAGAACGACAAGTCGGAGCACGGAGGAGACGAGGACCCGAAAACGCGGCTTCTCGTCGTGGTGGACAACGCGGAAACGATTCGGACGGAAGCTTACATGAGTCTGATCAACAGTTATGTTGAGCAACCGAAGCCGGTGCCTGCCCAGCGTAAGGAGTTCTGCAAGTTGCTGCGGGAGTACTGCGCCGAGCATCGCCTGAGAACTTGGTTTTGCTTCGAAGAGGATGCCTCCCAGAGCACGATGGACGAAGCCAGCCAAGTGGCCACTGCCGCTGAGACCTATGCTGCAGATGCAACGATCCGGCTCGGCATGAGTGTGTTGAAGGATGGATTTCGAGAACGTACACTTGAGATCGTCAAGGCGCGGGACCGCTACTATCGGCGCGGAACGCATCACTTCACGATCCGGGGCTACAAACCCGGAGGGATGGGTGGCCCTTCCGCGACCGAAGACCCGACGGCCACGGGAATTATCGTCTTCCCATCAGTGCCGACGCAGCAGCACCGCCTGTCGAGGGAAGCCCCCGAAAAGAAGCGCACAACCAGAGACGATCGCTCGACACTCGGCATCCAAGAGATTGACGAGAGTGTGCGGACCCACAATGAGTACAACGCTGATTTTGGCCCGGATGAAGAGATGGGCTCGGGAGAGCGGTCCACCCGGTTGAGTCAAGACATGCCTGGATACCTTTGTGCCGCAACGGTTTCGGTGCTGGTGTCGGATTTGGATTCGGTTGGCACGGACATGGCGATCCACTTCGTCGCTCAAGGATCCCCTGAAAAGAAACCAAGCGATGTTTGTCATCCATGGCTCTACATTTCTCTTCATCACGAGCCTCACATGCTGCGAAAGATTGCGGGCCAATATGGAGCGACGAGCGGATGTGTGGAGGCGCTTCGGAGGGTGGCTAAAGAGTCAAAGGTTTACGGGGAAAATCAGCGGGTGGGACGGTGCCTCTTCTTTCCACCAGAACATATTAGTGCCAGCAAGCTTCTGCATGACATTGATGCGGCGATTATTGACGTCACTAGTGAGGCAAAGACAGCCTCGGGGGGCTGCAAGCACGTTAAGCCGCTCCGTGTGGTTGTGGACGATCTTTTCGCGCTCGACAAACGATTCCCCCTCTTGACCGATCATGAGGGCTTCGTTGCGGCGTTGTTTGAGTTGTTCCGTCAGCGAGGGGTGATCGCGTTGGTGCTCGACACGGTGGAAGTGGGGGAGGGAAAGAATCCCGTAGAACAGTCTGTTCCCGCCGGAATGGCAGACCATGTGTTTCTGCTTCGCCACATTGAAGTCCAGAACGTCACCCGAAAGGTCTTTTCCATTCTCAAACTTGCTGAGTTCATCGCCCCTACTGACTATTGGGACATCTTTCGTGACGGAAGCAAACGAAAGCTCGTGGCTGATGCTAGGCGACTCCAGTTCTTTAAAGGATTGCTTTCTGGAAGACCGGAGCCCGTCAAGATCACTCTATCAATGTACGCGGACTCCCACAAATCGCCGCAACACAGGAACATCAAGAGACAGCGCGACATCCTGCGCAACACGTTTGGCTTGGACATTGATCTCCAGGCATGCCACCCGGAAGATTACGCGGTGCTTCAGCAGACTGTCGGTCAAACCAAGGATCACTCACTACAGGTGATCGGTGATTGCCACATTGTGTCAATCGATGAGATCTGGCTGGAAGACCTGATTGAGAACCAATTGATAGTCGGGTTTGCTCATCGCGATGGTTCCGATGGATGGCACTGGGACGAGGGCGGCTACGTTTCCACGGCGCATGATTTGGCGCTCATTCACCATCCTCCGAAGGATGGAATTCGGAGGCACTACGCCATTCCTGATCGACATAACCTTGGAGTGCTGTGCTACTACAAGACTCTCAAGGAACGCCTTTCAGCGGCGATAAAGGAAGGTGATGAAGTGCTGAAACTCCCAATAAACGAGCAGCCTCCAAGTTGGGATGAGCTCGTGGCGATGCAGATGGCTTTTGTAACGGATGAGAAGAACCAAGAACGATGGAAGTCACCGGTGAAGTACCGACACGAAGAGCCGGGAGAAAGAAAGAGCCCGCTGGTCCCGAGTCTTCCGGTTTCAGACGTTGATGAGAAACCCATGGGTGTGTTCACATTCAGCATGGAGAATCGTGAGTGTTGCGTGAGTTTTCTGCTGGAATTGGTCGCGAGTTTGTTGGTCAAAGGACAATCTTTGGTTACAGAAAAACGAACTTTGAACTTCGGGCTCAAGTGTAACAACAACGAAGAGCAACCGACCGTGTGGGAGAGGGGATTGCAGATGTTGTTCGAACTGTTGGATCCATGGGACATTCACCGGTTGGCCGATTGCATTTACCGGCCTTCCCATGCCGAGCGTCCCTGCTTGTACTCCCGGCAATGGTTCACCGGTTGGGGAGCATTGGGACTGAAGTTTCCAGGATTGGAAGTCTTGCCCCTGCCGAAGGGACAGCAAGACGTGCCAACCCCAGTCTCAGGCACATGGTATTTGGGGATGCTTAAGGGAACCACGGCCATTGCCGCTGGCAAGATGGTCATTCAGCGTCTGACCGATCCAGAGAACGAACTGGATCGGTTCAACTACGGAATCGCTCTGCCCGTCAAGAGCACCCTCTACGAGGGCGATTCGCCTTTTGAGCTCCTGCATAAAGTGCCGACACCCGATCAAGAGGCTTCGATGAGGAGGCTAGATGGAGAGGCGAAATCTGCGTTTCTGGCACTTGGGATGGCGTCAATCCGTGGTCTTGAACACGCGAGAGAAAGGTGGAGGTCGATACGGAAGGAAGCATGCGAGAAGGCAATGGAAGATCCGGAGCATGGGGATGCACTCGATCGTGTGAGTTCGACAGTTGGTAGAGTGGAAGTCGAGTTTGACGGTCTCTTGGATGACGTAAAGAATTCGATTCCAAAGTTGATAGACGAGATTCTGGAGCCTGTTCGTGCGAGTGTCTGCCCGGTCTTTCGGACCACGATCAAGGACTATTCGACGAGAGTGTCACCTGTGTTGATGGGGCTCATTGTGCGAACAGCGAGAGAGCTCATTCGTGATGAAGGTAGTTGGTTGAAAAATCGGATAACGTTTCCACACGGAGTCATCAAAGAAAAGGTAACTGCTGTTGCCAAAAGATTCATCGCCAATTGAGGCTTGATCACATCTGAAGGTCCACCGTCCGTCACTCCCCCTTCACCAAACCCGGACGCACGTCCAGCAGCAGCGCGTCCACGGGGACGAGGTGGCGGTAGATGAAGGCTTGCATCATGTCTTCGGCGGGGACGGCCTCGGTGGTGACGGTTTTTCCTTCCACTTCAGCGGTGCCCACGATGACCAGGGAGATGGGATCGAGGGTGGTTTTCTCAGGGACGCTGAGGCTGATGTCGGCGAACTCCTCTCCAGCGGGGATGCGGGCGTTGTTGAGGCGAAGGATGCTGTCGTCTTCCGCACCCTTGATCCGCAACTGAATCTCGCCGTCGAAGCCCTCGCCGCGCAGGGCGTGGACGGTGAGTTTCGCCGCGCCGCCGGGCCGGGCGTTGAGGGAAGAAGGCGTCACGCGAAGAGCGAAACCGGGTGAGCCTTGGGTGATCTTCAGTCGATAGGCGTAGCCTAGACCGCCGCGGGTTTGGGTGTCGGTGACGAGGACCATGCAGTCGCCATCGGGCGGGAGTTTGACGGCCAGCCGTGAATCCGCGTGGTGGGTGGTGAGACCGGAGGCGGGATCCTCATGGTCATCGTTCATCCCGAGCATGTTGCCGTAGCGGTCGAACGCGGTGAGGGTGGAGTCCACCGGCATGCCGAGGCGGCGGGAAAAGATTTCGAAGATCATGATCTGGTTGCCGTGTCCTTTGACGCGGTAGAAGTCGGCATCGCCCACGCGTTCGATGGAGCCGTTGACGATGACGGGCACGTCGAGCCGGTTGGCGGTGCCCATCTGGTCGTTGTTCTCGCGTTCGGCTTCCTCCGGGAGTGTGTTCACGTGAAAGGGAACCGTGTTGGACCGAATGCCGTTCACCGTCGCGAAGATGGGAGCGAGACCGGACAGTTGGGGGGCATGATACTCGCGCTCGCGCACCTCTCCGAGATTCCCGCCGTGGTAGGTGAGCTTGACCTCCGAACCGGCGGGAGCGCCGATGGGCCAGATGCCGGTCAGGAAGGGTAGCTCGCCGACGGTGATCCGATAAACAAAGTCCTCCCGACCGCGGTAGATCGAGTCGCGGACCTCGACGTAGTAGTCGCCCTCGGCGGGCATTTTGTAGAACAGCACGGGATCGGGATCGAAGCGGTAGTCGTCGGCGAAGGCGAGTTCGCGCCCGTTGCTGTCATACAGGGCGACGACGGATTGAAACCAGCCCGGCACCGCGTCGGCGAGGTAGGGAATGAGGTTGCGGGCTTGGACCGAGACAACGACCTGCTCGCCTTCTTTGGCGTGAAAGGGAAAGCGGTCGACTTCGCCCGGCATGACTTGGCCGTTGATCGTGATGGGCAGCGGAAGCGGGCCGAGCTTGGGCTTTACGGGCGGCTCCTCGAGTTTCAGGAAGGCGAGAAGGTCGAATTCGCTGTCGGCGAACGGTTCCTGATGTTCCGGCTGCTGCCCGATGGCAAAGCGCATGGGATTGCTCAAGCCTTGCTCGGTGCGGAGACGCCAGAAGCGCAGACCGGGTTCGGTCTCGTGATCGATGGTGACCTTGAGATGCACTTCCTCGGCGATCTGCGCGTTGGGCTGTCGCTTCGGGTCATTGCGTTCGCGTTCGAACTCCTCGACCATGCGCAACTGACGGTCCGTGATCCCGTGTTCGCGGATCAGCCAGCGCGCGGTGGTGAGCATCTTCTCCCGGGTTGCCCCTGCCATGGACCGCATCTCACGAAACTTCGGCTGCAACTCGCGCAGCTTGTCGCGGATCTCGCTGACCGTTTGATTGCTCGGCGGCTTTTCATGCCCCAGCACTTCGACCGTGACCCCGCCGCCGGAGATGAAGGCGCCGGTGGGTGCGTCGAGGTATTGCCCCCCGACCACGACGTTGAAGGTGCTGCCCACCTGACCCCCCGCGGGATACACGTAACCGATGTGCGGCGAACGCTGGGCATGCAGGGCGGTCGTCAGAACGAACACCAATGCGAGCGGCAGGAGGCGGTTTTTGGGGGGGCGCATGGAGTGTGGCTCAGAGGATTTCGGTCAGCTTGCCGGCAGAGGGCACGCCTTCCTTCTCGTCGGGAACGACATGGGCGACCGTTCCCATCGGGTGCGGCAGGGTGGCCTCGGCGGGAATGCCGAGCTGGCCGTAGATGCTGGCGATCATGTCGGCCGGATAAACCGGGCGATCCTTCACTTCTTCGCCCGTTGCATTGGAGGAGCCGACGACTTGTCCGCCCTTGAATCCGCCACCTGCGATCAGCGAGGAGAAGACGGCACCGAAGTGGTGACGACCCCCGTTCCATGGGGATTCCAGTTGCACCTTCGGCGTGCGGCCGAATTCGCCCGTGCACCAGACGATGGTGGAATCGAGCAGGCCATGGTCGCTAAGGTCCTGCAGGAGCATGGCGAGTCCCTGGTCGAGCTCCGGCAGCTTTCGGTTCATGATCTGGAAGTGCTGCTTGTGCGTGTCCCATCCCTTGTAGTTGATGGTGATGTAGGGCACACCCTTCTCGACAAGCCGCCGCGCCATGAGGCAGCTTTGGCCGAAGGTGTTGCGACCGTAGGCATCACGGACTTTCTCGTCTTCTAGCGAGAGATCGAAGAGCTTGCCGGAATCGCCGAGGATCATCTCGTAGGCCTGCTCTTCGGAGTGGGCGACGGTCTTCAGCGTGGCGTTTCCGGGCAGGGCTCCGCCGAGCGTGTTGAGGCCGCCCAACAGGGAGCGGCGCTTTCTCTGCCGTTCCTCGGAGACACCGGGGGCGACGATGCCCTCGACGGCAAAGACGGAGTCGGCGGGGTCTCCACCGGTGGCGAAGGGTTTGAAGCGCGGCCCAAGAAAGCCCGCCTCGGAAAAACGTCCCTGTGGTTCGGTGAGGACGATGTAGGGCGGGATGAGGCCCTCGTAGCCGTTGTCGTAGCCTTTGAAATACGAAGTGACGGCACCGACGCTGGGAAAGACCTCGCGGTCCGAGGGACGCCCGGTCTGCACGAGGTAGGAGGCGGTTTCGTGGCCGTTGTTGCCGTGGGTCATGCTGCGGATGAGCGAGTACTTGTCCGCCTGCTTGGCCAGCTCGGGGAGAAGTTGGCCGATGCGGATGCCGCTGACATTTGTCTCGATGGGGGCATCAAGCGCACCGCAGTAGTCTTTTCCGGCATCCGGTTTGGGATCAAAGGTGTCGATGTGGCAGGGGCCACCCCAGAGCCAGATCTGGATGACCGACTTGGCTTTGCCGGTGAGGGGAGTCTCGTCCGCGGCGTGGATTCCGAGCGGTTCCATCAGCAGGACACCCGCGCTGCCGTAAACGCAGCGGCGCAAGGCTTCGCGACGGCTCACGGGCACGCCTCCGAAAGAGGTCGTCGAGCGATGAAGATCGCGGCGGAGGGTGATGGATGACGAATTCATGGCGTTAGGGTGGTTGTGGCGTGGTGCGCACGCCGGAGGGTCAGTGGATGAAGAAGAACTCGGGTTCGTTGATGAGCGCCCAGACGAGGTCGGCGGCCAGCTCGCGCGCTCCCGCGTAGTCCTCCGCGGCGTGCGTCTTGAGGGCGTTCACTTCGTCAGGTGTCGGCGGTCGGGAGAGAACGGTGTGGTAAACCTTGTCCGCGATCTCTTCGGGCGTGGACTCGCCATCATGTGCGGCTTCGACCAGAGGCGACACCGCGACCTTCTTGTGAACGTGAGTGGAGTTCAGCAGGTGCAGGCGCTGGGCGTCGCTGACGTTGCGGCCGCGTTCCGATTCGTAACCGGTGTCGCGCGGCGGCTTGCCAAAGAGCTCTAGAAACGAACTGGTGATGCTGCCGTCGGCCAGTGAGATGGCGCGGATGTTTTCCGGAATGAAGGAGAATGGCTCGGGGATGGGGCTGCTGTAGGACTCCTGGGTGCGGGTCAGTTGATTCAGCGCATCGATCAAGACCTCGGCCTCCATGCGGCGCAGCGGATAATGTGCGAAGTGGACCGCCGCTTCTTCACTGTCCTGCGCGGGGATCGAAGAGAGTTGGAAAGTCTGCGAGTTCAGGATGATGCGAAAGAGGTGCTTCATGTCGCAGCGCGAGGCCGCGAATTCCTTCTCCAAGAACGCGAGCAGTTCGGGGTTGGAGGGTGGATTGTCCGGGCGGTTGTCGTCGGGTTCGTGGACGATGCCGCGTCCCATCAGCCAAGACCAGGCGCGGTTGGCGATGTTGCGGCTGAACCAAGGGTTCTCCGGCCGAAGCAGCCAGTCTGCAAAGACGACGCGCGGATCTTGAAGGCCCAGCTTGAGGTCGCCGGGTGTTCCGTCGGGGAACATCGCACCACGCCACAGGGCCTCTTTGTCGGCCATCGGATCGAAGTAAACGATCTCCTCCTTCCACTCGGCGGTGGGCTTGAAGTTCACCTGCGCGAAGAAACCGGCCATGGCATCCAGTTTCTTCGTCGGCCACTTCTCCGCGCGTTCGCCCATGAACGTCAGGGCCACCGTCGCTGCGATGCCGCGCGGGCTGCGGTCCTGCATGGCGCGGTAGAAATTCACCTCGCCCTCGCGGAAGTTGCTGCCGTTGCCGACGAGCATCTGCCGCACGAAATCGTGGATCGGCTTGTTGTCGCGCAGGCTGGTGTGGATCCAGCGGTGGTAGGCCTGCACGGCGTTGGGCCACAGCTTGATGGGAAACTCCGCCTTCACCCGAAGCAGGTCGCCCCACTTCATCGACCAGTAGTCGGCGAACTCGTCACGTTTGAGCAATTCGTCGATCAACCGGCTGCGACGATCCGGGTCGGTGGCATCCAGGAAGGCGCGGGTCTCCTGCTCGGTCGGCAAGGTGCCGATGACGCAAAGATGGGCCCGCCGAAGAAAGACGGCATCCGAGCAGAGATTGGCGGGTTGGAGGTTTCGTTCGGCGAGTTGGTCGAAGACGAACTGGTCGATCTGCTCGCTGGGGGTCGTGGGCGGGTTGGGCGGAGTTTGGACGGGTCCGGACTCAAACACCGGGTGCACTGCGGCAGATGCGAGCAGCGGAAGCACTGCGGCGATGGCAAAAAAATGGCAGGTGTTCATGACTGTGCCTCCGGTTTCCGAAGGGGCGAGAAGGCGACTCCCTCGATCTCGACGAGCAGGTCGGGACGACACACATCCGCCTCGGCGTAGATGGCCGGAATGTTCCCGAGACGCCGCTCCACCACGGCCCGACACTTTTCGTAATCCCCGGCGTGCTTCACATAGACACGCACCTTGGCAAGATCATCGAGCGTGGCCCCCGCGTCCTGCCAGCCGAGCCGGGCAAAGTTGGCCGCATCGATGAGTCGCCCGATGTTGGTCAGGGTCTGATCGGTTTGTTTTTCGACATCGCCCAAATGGACCGTCTCCGAGTTGACGATGCTGGCAGTGCCCGAGATCCAGGTGGTGACGTGGTTGCCGAGGCGCAGGGCCATGGCGCGGGAGAATTTGGGGCTCTTGATGGAATACTCCTTCGGGTAGTCGAAGGACGGCGTTTGCAGGGGATTCTCCAGCGGCAGCATTTGCACGTCATCGCGGGAGGTCTCGACCGCCATGCAGGCCGTGACGAGTCCGTGCTCAAGCGTGCCGATGCCGGTGCTGGCCGGATAGATCGTTCGATCGACGCAACCGGCTTCGACATCGCGCTGCTGGAAGGGCACGCGGGCGAAGAAATCGGTGCGGGCACGGTTGAGTTCGCGATAGCGCTCCGTGCCGTCTTCCAGTTCGGTGATGTTGCCGTGATAGAGCCAGACGCGCGGCACATGCTCAAAGGAAGCTCCCGCAGCCTGAAGGACGTCATTGAGATCCTCGAAGGCTTGGGCCGATTGCTCATAGGCGGACCGGCCCTCCCGGCGGACGGTGCCCGAGGCAGCGTAGAGCCAGCGGATCCCGCCGTGGCGGACAGTGACCAGTTTGGGGCCGAGAAACTCGACCTTCGCGGACTGCGTGCTGATGGCCCAAGCCTCAATGGCCAACGCGCGGCCGTCGCAAGGCGGTTGAACCACGAACAGGGTGAGCGGCATGCGATCGCCGTAGTAGGCCTCGAACAAGCGCCGCGCTGGAGTGACATCGTCGGCGTCCCGCAGGAAGACGGTTTGCATGGTCACGGCCATGGGCTCATCCTGCTGGCGAAGAATGGCGCGGATCGTTGAGACAGCCTCCCAAGCCTGGTCATTGAAAGCGCCTCCGCTTTCGGGCGTGACCATGAGTGCGAGGCGCTTGATGCCGTCATAGCCAATGACCGTGTGGTGGTGAAAGCCGATCAGACCGGGGACGGCGTCCGGTAGGGGGGAGACCGCGCCGGACGATCCATTGGCCTGCGCATCAAGGAGCTGCCGGTCGGGAGCCATTCGGAAGCGCTCCCGGGTTGTGGTTTCGGTGGGAGTCATGGTCGGATTCTCCTGCGTTGACCACGGGATGAATTCCCATGGATTCAACACCATGATAGGCATGGATCGTCCGAATCGACTGTCCGCCGATTGGCAACTAGTGTGCGGGGATTGTCCTGTCGAAGCGGTGACGAAGCCTGCTTCAGTGGGCTAACGACAGGAATGGCTGAAGGGGCGTTGCTCTGTCCAAGTCAAACTATGGGCTGACGGACGGATTCGTGCTTCCCATTTCACCCGCCAGCCAGTCCACTGCCGCACGCTCTCCGTCTGTGTGTACACGAGTGAAGAATCGAAGCCTCAACGCCGGATCACCGCCGGAGTCCATCAGCGGATGCACATACTTTACGACGACATCGCCGATGTCCATGAACTGTTGTTCCAGTTCGGAGACTCGTTCTCCGATGGTCTGTCCTTCAGTCCCGTAGAGGTCATGGGAATCTAGCTTCTCCAGAAGAAGCTTCTCATATTGAATCGCCATCAATTCTCCAGAAAGACTGGTCTCTTCCATTCCGCGAAGTTGCTGCCCGAATTTGATGACCATTTCGGCAGTGGAGAATTCGTCGCCGAACAATTGAGGGTGGTCAGAAAGAGCGCCGTAGATGTGACTCAGTGCGCTGTGGAAATTCGGGTCCACGCCCTGATAAACTTCCGAATCGATGCCCTGAGCATGATTGGCCAAGAGATAGTCGAGCAATATTGCGCGTCTCCGCTTCTCATCGGTGGACACGCCGGACTTCGAGAGCGCCAACCGAAATTCATTCTTGAAACTGTTCAAGTCGCCAAGCCTCGCGAAGAGTCCCGCTCGGATGAGATTTGGCAGAGCGTTGTTCGGATGCAGTCGTTCAAAGTTCTCAAGGTCGGGTGAATCTGGGCGATCAGCAATGAGGCAGGCTTCCAGCAGGACGTCTGGGTCATCTGGGTACAGCCTCATGGCCTCCTTGAACCACGTTTTGTCTTTCGTGAACAAGTATTTGGCGAGCAACTCTTCGACTTCGCTGACACCATAATCCCGATTGTTGTGGGCGATGGAAGGCGATTTGATGGGATCCGCACCCGATGCCTGCCCAGATAAACTCGAAGTGCTGCGTAATCCAGACGCACCGATCATGCTTCCGCTGTCTGGACTCTCTACGAAGAGGAAAGACGAACTCAGCAGAATGAAGAGGAGCAAGACCGATCGCTTGGTCATGACTTTGTTGCTCATAGACAGTCGAACCCTATCATGAGGTTCTGGCCAGACGAGAAAAAACCGCTAAGGAAGGTCTCGATCGCAGCTTGTGTTGTCGGTTTTTGCGATCGCAATGGGGAACGACCATTGCTGAATGGATTCTAGCGGATCGTCACAAATTCATTGTGATTGAACAGGATCGTCAGCAATTGCTGGCGGGCGCGGGCGGGTTCCCTGGCGGCATCGGAATCGGTGAGATAGGCTTGGCAAAGCGTCAACTCATCCGGCTTTGGAGCCCGAGCGAGGATGCGTGCAAAGGCGGCGTCGATGAAGGCGTCGTAGTCGCTCTTCGTCTCTCCGCTGATCTCCTTTTCCAAGGCTGTTGTGGCATCGCGGGTGAGCTGGCTGTTGAGGAGGGCCAGCGCCTGGTGGGGCTTGATGCTCTGCTCCCGCTGGTAGCATTCGTTGACGCTCGGACCGTCGAAGATCTTGACGAACTCGACGCGCTTCTCCTGCGCATGACGGAGGTAGAT
>CAXBNA010000170.1:0-14388 GCA_963976915.1 uncultured Verrucomicrobiales bacterium | reverse complement strand
CACGAAGGCACGACTGACGTAAACAAGTTGAGTCATAGGGAGGTTTTTTTGAGGGGTTATTTGTTGGGGGCGGACGTGATACCCCACCCCCAACTGCGGGCAAGCAAATTTCCTGCCATCTCCCTCACCTTCCCTTGGGCTCTCAGTGTCAGGGCTTTGCCTCGACCTGCCCGTTGCTCATCAGGTAGGCAATCAGGTCCTGCACCTGCTCCTTCGGCAGTGCGGAGAGCAGTCCTTCGGGCATCAGGGACACGGGAAGCTGCTTCCGGTCTGAGATCTCGGTTTTCTCCAGGCTCAGGCGTTCGGCAGGGGTCTGGACGGTGATCACCTTCGCGTTTTCCTCCGGCACGACACCGGAAATCACCCGGCCATCCTTGAGGGTGAAGACGGTGAGCTGGAAATCGCCAGGCACCACCGCGTTGGGATCGAGGATGTTCTCCAACAAGTAGTTCAGGTTGTGGCGGTCGCTCCCGGTCAGTTCCGGTCCGATGGCTCCGCCCTGGCCGTAGAGTTTGTGACAGGCCGCGCAGGCGGCGGCAAAAACCGTTCGGCCACGCCCCGCATCTGCCGATGCCAACACGTCGTCCGTCAGGTCCGCACGCCACTGCTCCAGCTCGGCCTTCTTCGCCTCGGGCGTTTCACGGATCTCGCCCCAGACTTCCGCCAGCAGGGCGTTCACCCCCTCGTCTCCGAGGTTCTGAATCTGCCGCGCTTGAAAGGGAGAGATCGATTTCGCTGGAATGGTCCCCTTTTGGACCGCCTCCAGCAGCGCCTTGGCATAGCTGGCCCGTGAACTCAGCGTGGCAATCGTGGCCTGCTGCTGATCGATGCTGCGCACCGGCCACACGCGAGTCAGTTGAACGGCCACCGACGGATCGTCATAGGCCACCAGAGCGGTTCGGGATTCAACGCCCAAGACCTTGTCATTGATGAGGCTCCGGATCACCGCCAGCGCCTCGTCGCTGGTGCTGCGGCTCAGACTGGCAAACGCACTCCTCCGGGCGGAGGCATCCGCATCGGTGTCCTTCACGATGGGGATCAGTTCCTCCATTGGGCGACCTTCTCCAAACACGGTCGAAAGTTGCTGAGCCAATTCACTCAACTCTGCTCCCTCGATCACTGCGACCAGTGCCTCCCAGCCGGGTGGCTTCGGTGCCTTGCTCCATCCCTGCAAAGCCTCTGCCATCCCGCGAATCACATCGCCCCGACGTTCCTCGTCCTTCGTGGCCAATGCTACCAGTGTGTTCACCGCCTCCGTCTCTGTTTCGATCTCCTCGACAATTCGGCGCGTCACCAATCGCCTCACCGTCGGAATCTCTGCCTCCCGAACGAGTTCGACGCCCTTCATCGGGTCTGCAGCGACGGCGGGTTCGATCCCGTACCAAATCATCAAGGGCTGCTGCCGGTCATCGGCATCCTCCTCGTGCATCGACAAGGCAGTGGCGATGGACCAGCGTGCTTCGAGATCGTGCCGATTCAGATCGGAAGCCGTCCGCAGACGAGTCAGACCGTCCTTACTGTTTGCGTCATCGAGTCCATGCAAACGGCGCGGCTCGGGACCCTCTCCTTTTTCATACTGCGTCTGAAGATCCGTCCGCGCCCACCAGTTGTTTTTGGCCGGATCGACTTCCTTCCCCTCCCCATACACGATCTTGTAAATCCGCCCGCTGCTCCGATGAACGCCGTCGTTGTCGTGGCACTCGCCGGTGTCGTTCCAATCGGCGACAAAGACATTGCCGTCCGGCCCCGTCAGCAGTTCGACACCCCGAAACCAAGGGTCCTTGGCCTGCATGAAATCGGGCGCGTGTTTGCCCACGTAACCGCAGCCCTCGCGGGGAAGCGTGTCCATGTTGATGCGCCGTCCGTGCAGGTTGCAGGTCAGCATGGCCCCTTGGTATTTCTCCGGCCACAGTCCGCCCTGATAAATCAGCATCCCCACATGCGCGTGACCGCCACCGAGATCGGAGGTCTTTCCCGTGATGCCTTCGCGAATGTCACTCCACTTTTCCGCGCCTGTGTCCCAGTGAAAGTGATCCGCCGTCTGCTGGATCACCTCATACACATGCGGGTTGAGATGCGCGCCAAACATCCGCTCGTAGTAGCCTCCGGGAATCGCATGCCAGAGGTGACCGATGACGGTGTTGATGTAAAACAGCTCACCATCCGCATTCCAGTCGTGCCCCCAGGCGTTGGTGCCGCCGTGGCAGACGACTTCTAAAACCTTCCGTGTGGGATGATAGCGCCAGATGGAGCAGTTTAGCTTCGTCCGCTTCTCCAGCGGCGTTCCCGGAGCACCCACAGCGGACGTGTCGGTGATGCCGTGCCGACCATACAACCAACCGTCCGGCCCCCAGCGCAGACCATTCACGATGTTGTGCCCAATGGTCTTCGTATTGAACCCATCCAGCAGCACCTCGGGCTCGCCATCCGGCACGTCGTCACCATCCATGTCGGCGATGAAACTCAGCGTCCCGTCATTCAGAATCCACACGCCACCGTAGCCGACTTCCACACTCGTCAGGTGACTCCCCTCCTCCCAAAAAACGGTCCTGACGTCATGGCGACCATCGCCGTCCTTGTCCTCGAAAACCAAGATGCGATCTCGCAGACTCGTGTCCCATCGGTCCGGATTTTCCGCATAGGTGTAGCACTCCGCCACCCAGAGGCGGCCCTTTGAATCCCAGTTCATCGCGATGGGCTGCTGCACATCCGGCTCCGCGGCAAAGACGACGCACTTGAAGCCATCCGGCAGCTCCATCGTGGCCGCCGCCTCCTCGGCGGGCATCGGCGCTCCTTCCTCGGAATTGTAGATTTCAGGAAATGCCGCCTGCGCGGCGATGCCGGACAGGAAGCACCAGGTCAGAGGAAGGATTCGGAGCATGAAGAAAGATTGAGTGGACGAAGAATACGGAGCAAGCCCCGAAGTGTTTCCATCGTTGATGGGGCTCAACCTTTCGCGTCTTCCACCACCGCGCATCCCAACCTGTGCCCAACCGACTCCATCTCGCCGTCTACGGCGCCCTTTGCGCCTGCCTGATGGCCAACCACTTGCGCGCTCAAGGCGCTGCTCCTCTCGTGTGGCAGACCGTGCACGACTACGCGATCCGGCAGGAACCCGGGAAAGAGAAGGTTCTCGTCGAAGGCACCCAGCGCCTGAACTCCTTCGTCTCCTACACGAACCTCGGCACCGACTTTGGTTTCCACGGCCCGGCGGAACACGACCTTGTCTGGCAGTCCGACGAAGTCACCGGAGACCTCACCCAGGAGCCGGATGCGTGGGCGGGCATGTGGCACAGCCTCGCCGGACTTGCTTCCGAGCAACATCGGACTCTCGATTTCTCAAAAGCGTATCCCGCATGGATTGCGGACGCCGATCAACCCCGGATCACGCACCTCCAGCTCGTTGCTTCGGGAGAAGGTCGCCTCTTGATTGAGGTCAAAGATGGCGCTGACCAAACCCGCTGGAGTCAAACGCTCGATCTCCAGATCGAATCGGCAGCCGACCCCGGAGTGGCAACGACCCTGTCGCCAACACCGCAGTCCTTCGTTTTTACGCTTCCCACAAACGACCTCACCAACGCCAAGTTCCTCAACTGGACGCTGCAGCCCGGCAGCAATGTCACGATTCATTCCGTCGCGCTCGGAGTGCAGGAGCCCGCGTGGTCTCCGGCCCGTCGGGCCTTCGTCGCCTCCTATGCGAAGGCCTCGCGAAACTACGGCGAGCAAGCTGGGTTCCTCCGCGATCGCGGCCATCTCGAAGAGGGCGCTTTCAACACCGTCTCAGGCTCCGCTCTTTTTGCGCTCGCCACCGCAGCCGCAGCGTCGCCGGACATGGCCGTGGTTTCGAAGGAGTTTGCCCTCACCGTCCTGCGCCGCCTCCACCGCTCGGCCACCGAGTTGATTGGCCCGATGGGGTTGCTACCTCATTTTGTCAGTGAGCAGTCCGGCGCGATGAAGCTCCATCCCGGGACCGAGCTCAGCACGGTGGACTCCGCCATCTACTTTCACGCCATGCTCCTCGCTGCGCACATGCTGGGCGACGAATCCATCGAGTCGGAGTTGCTCACTCAGATTCGCGCCATCGATTTCGAATCCCTCCGACTTCCCGACGGCAGCATTTCACACGGGCTGCTCGATCAGGGGAAAACGCTCATCGCCCACGGCTGGCGTGATTGGGGAGGCGAGACGGCTTTGGTACTCCTCCTTAACCGCATCGCCAATCCCGGCGGAGCGGTTCGGAAGATGGATCGCCCGGGCAAGGTCTGGCAGGGAGCCGGTTTCATCGCTGAACTCCAGAGCCTTCTCCATCCAGACTTTGACAGCCCCCGCGCCGATGCCCTCCAGGGCGTGAGCTGGGGGGATGCCCGCCGCAAATTGCTTTCCGCGCAGCGGGCCTATTTTTCCAGGCATCAGCCGGATAGTTTCGCGGCCAGGATCCGAGCCTACGGTCTTTCTGCCGGTGAAAGCGCTTTTGGAAATCGCTACCAAGTGGGCGGTTCCGATCTGACGAACCAATCCTTGATTCATCCACACTACATCCTCATGACCGCCCGCTTGGCATCGAAAGACCCGGCGCTTCCCGAGGTTGTCGACGCACTCAAGAACGAAGGTCTCTTTCCGCCCTGGGGATTGGTCGAATGCTTCACCTCCGACGGCCAGCACCGGCTCCCCATGAACGGTGGCCTCAACAGCGTCTTCGAAGCGCTCGGTGCCTACCACTGGCTGGCCCTCACCGATTCGAAAAAAGACGTCATCTACGAAGCCTCCAAGCATCAGCCGATCCTGCGCCGCGCCATGATGCTTTTCTTCTCCGAGTCCGTCGCCATGACTCAGTGAACCCGACAATCGCGCGTCAAAACCTCTGGCCAAAACCGGCCCAGCCATCTTGAGTGAACGACATGCCGAAAACGCTTCTCCTTTTTCTCGCTCTCGCAGCACAAACGCTGATTGCCGCCGACCGCCCCAAACACATCCTCCTCATCATGGCTGATGACCTCGGCATCGAGGGGCTGAGTTGCTATGGCGGTGACGATTACCCAACGCCGAACCTTGATCGGATGGCAGAGGAGGGCCTGCGTTTCACCCACGCATACTCCCAACCGCTCTGCACCCCGACGAGGCTCGAGATCATGACCGGCCTTTCCAACCAACGGAACTGGCTCTACTTCGGCACCCTGCCCAAAGACCAGAAGACCTTTGGCCATCTGATGAAGAGCTACGGTTACCAAACGTGCATCTCCGGCAAGTGGCAGCTTCAGTCTTACGACCCGCCCGATTGGCCAGGAGCCGCCGAGCGCCGGGGCAAGGGCCAGCTCCCCGATGAGGCTGGATTTGACTCCTACTCCCTCCATCACACGCGAAACACGGAGGACAAGGGCTCCCGCTACGGAAACCCCACCTACGAGCGCGACGGCACTCTTCACAAGGAGATCCAGGGAGCCTACGGAGAGGATCACAACGTCGATTACATCCTCGACTTCATGGACACGCACAAGGACAAGCCCATGTTCATTTATTACCCGATGGCCCTTCCCCATTGGCCCATGGTTCCCACCCCGGATTCCCCCGAATGGAAAGACCCGAGTCGGCGACTGGAAGAGAGCGCCGACTACTTCCCCGACATGGTGGCCTACATGGACAAGCTGATTGGACGGTTGATCACTTCCATCGACGAGATGGGCTTGGGCGACGACACGCTCATCCTCTACTACGCCGACAACGGCACCGACCGCCGGATCACGTCCCATCTCCGCGGAGAAGAGGTCCTCGGCGGCAAGGGAACGCCCGCCCAAACCGGTATCCGCGTGCCTCTCATTGCCCGATGGAAAGGCCACCTCCACGCCGGTGTCACCCACGATCTCATCGACCCGTCCGACTTTGTGCCAACCCTCGCCGACCTCGCAGGAAAACCACTTCCCGGCGACTGGATCACCGACGGTGTGAGTTTTGCACCCCAGCTTCTGGGAACGAAACCCAGTCCCCGCGACTGGTGCTTCTTCTGGTACGATCCACGGCCCGGTTGGGACAAGGATCACTTCACCCGGTCGATCTTCGCCCTCGATCACCAATACAAGCTCTTCTCCGACGGCCGTCTTTTCGACATCGCTGGAGAAACCATGCGCGAAGTCGAACTTCCTGCGGATTCCCTCTCCGCCGAAGCGATCGCGGCCAAGGCCAAGCTGCAAGCCGTCATCTATGCACAAATGGCACTCCCCCTCTCCGTCACCGCCAAGACCGAAGTCGATGCCTATGGCCAGCCGGTGACGAAATAGGCAGGCAGTCCAGCAGCCTAACTACAGGGCAAACAACCGCCTTGCGTTCCCGCTCAGCAGTTTCGCCGCTACAGGCGTCTCTGCCAAACGTCGGATCGCGGCAATCGTGCTCGCACCCTGGCATCCCGGGCCGCGTCCCAAGTGATCTTTGCAATCACTCCCGTAGATCAGCTTGTCCTGATGCCGCTTCAAAAAGGCTCGCGCGTGGTCTTCATCACGCGTCAATGCGTTGAGCCCTGACCCCGCCGACATGTCAGCGAAGAAATTGGGGTAGTCCGCCAAGTAACGATCCGTCAGCCCTCCCGGCGTGACGCTGCCCTTGGGATAGAGATCTTTTTGCACGTGCTCCCGATCAATGTTGCCCCACATGGTCTGAGCGTGCCCAATGAACTTTGTTTGGGGATACTTCTCCAACATCGAGTGAAAGCGTTCGAAGCCCCGGTTGTACTTCTCGAACTGAAAGTGCAGCAGGATTGGCACCCCGTAGTCACCCGCCAGAGCATACAGTTTCTGACTTGCTTCCGAATCGCATGCCACATCGAACTTCTGTTCGCCAATGATGGAGGCCCCCTTTTTCAACCATCCTTCAAGGACCGCAGGGGCCTCATCCAGATCCGTCACCTCGTTCGCTCCCCACAAAAACAGGTCGGGATGCTCTTGTGCCAATCGCCACGAGTCCTCGGTCGTCCCGCACTGAGCCGCCAGTCCGTTGGACTTTCCTTCATGCGTCGATGGACGGCTCATCGGTGTCCCCGCCGGAAGCAGGATCGTTCGACTCACACCCATGGCTTTTTGATGCGCGATCAGGTGAGCGTCCTCCCGTCCATGATACGCCGTGTGCTGATGCAGGTCGATGACCTCCCCACTCTCCTCCCCTCGTAGTGAAGTTCCGCTCACGCAGGCGGCAGTCGCGGTGAGAAAACGGCGGCGATTCCAAGAGGTCGATGTCATGGCCAGATTACGCTGCCTGTCTTGCTCCTCTCGCAATCGCCCCAAGAATCGCGATTGCACCGCCCCTCCTTCTCCCGACCGTTTGAGTCATGCTCGCCATCTTCATCATCATGATCGTCGCCACCATTGGCATTGCACGATATGCAGCGGGTCGCTATGACGAGGCATACCGGCGCGGCGCATCGGAGTCCGCTCCGCTCGCACATACGGGCGCCGAAATCGCGCGAAAGTTTTTGGCAGCCGAAGGCTTTGAGGATGTTGAAGTGATTGAACACAACGGTGTGGTCACCAACTACTACGACCCCAAGCGAAAGCGCCTCTTCCTGCGGTCCGAGATTGCGAATGGCACCACGCTCATCGCCTGGGCCATGGCTCTCCATGAAGCCGCCCACGCACCTCAGTCCGCTGCCAATAAAGGCGAGTTCGCCTGGCGACAAACCTGCATCCGGCTCACCCGCTACGGCCCGGTATTCGGGGCCATCGCCATCATCACCGCAGCTTTTCTGAAGGTGATGCCCGCCAAGATTGCGATCCTCGCAATGATCGGATGGCTCGCTCTCATCCTCGCACTCAACCTAGGCACCGTCGCCATGGAGTTCAACGCCAACCTCCGTGTCCGAAAGTTCCTCGATCGTGAGTTGAAGGGCAAGGACAGTGCTCGGGACAAGATCGACAGTCTCCTCTCGGGCATCGCCCTTCGGGAAGTCGGCGACCTCCTTCGCTCCCCACGCTACTTCTTCTTCAGCGCCCTCCCTGGAACGTCGAAGAATCGCCCGCGCTAGCGTGACACCCTTTCAAAAAGGAATCCATTTCCCGCTTGCGCCTCAATCACTTTGCATTACAAAGTTCACTTTATGACCCAACAACAAACCGCGCTTGAGCACCTTCAGGTCATCCGCTCGCTCATGGAAAAGGCGCACATCTACCGCGCCATCTCTGCACCCGCCGCCCTCGTTGGCGGAGTCCTCGCCACCGCCTTGTCGGGTTGGACGATCTGGGCAACCGCCGTCAGCGAATCGACCCGGCTCTCACCGGAACTCTTTCTCGGTCTTTGGATCGCCCTGCTCGTTCTCTGCAGCGTGATCAATGTGATCCTGCTTTCGCGCGAAGCCAGCCGTCGAGACCAGCCCTTGGTCTCCAACGACATGAAGCTGGCCCTGCGCACCCTGTCTCCGGCACTGGGTGCAGGTGGCATCATGGGCATCTGCTTCGCCTTCTACTGGGGAAACCAAACGCTCGCGGCCTTGAGCTGGATCATCTGCTACGCGCTTGCATTGCTCTCCACCCATAGCTTCTCCCCCCGCTCCATCAAGCGTCTTGGACGCGCCTTCCTTCTGCTGGGTCTCACTCTCTTTGTAGTCTGGTCGGCCAATCCCTCCGCCCGGGTCTATCCGTATGAAGAAGCCATCGCCGCTGTCTGCATGGGCTTGACCTTCGGCCTTCTGCACATCCTCTACGCGGTGGCCGTCATGATTCGCAAACCCCAACCTCCCACCTCGTTCGAATGATCGACTTTGGTCAGATCGACAAAGTCATTCACGAGAAGGCGCGTCTGTCCATCATGACGCTGCTGGCAGGTCGTGGGGAGTGGGCCTTTCAAGACCTCAAGGCCGAACTCACCATGAGCGACGGCAACCTCATCACTCACCTCCGCACCCTCGGTCAGGCGGGCTACGTGAAAGAATCCCGCGATGAGTCAGGCACCCGCCCCCGCACGACTTACGCCCTCACCACCAAGGGACGCAAAGCTTTCCAACAATACGTCGATCTCCTTGAAGCCATCGTCAAAGCCGCCCGACCCGAGTAGGGCACTTCATTTACTCCATAGCTTTGCGACACAAAGCCAATCGCCATCACACCAAATCAACCATCCAACCCAGAAACCACCACCATGAAAATCCACCTCGCCCACCACTACGGCATGTGCTTCGGCGTCCGCGACGCCCTTCGCACCACTCACACGGAGGCCAAGCGCCGCCCCGTTACGCTCCTTGGCCAACTCGTCCACAACGAAGAGGTGGACCGCGACCTCGACCAGCTCGGCGTTCACCGAGGCTCGCTCGACAACCTGACTTCAGCGGCGACGAACTCCGTCGTCATCAGTGCTCACGGCACTTCCGACCGCATGCGCCAGGATTGGCAACACACGGGACATCAAATCATCGACACCACCTGCCCGCTCGTCCACAAAGCCCACGACGCCCTCAGCCTCCTCGTCAACGAGGGCTACCATCCCGTCATCATCGGCCAGGCCACCCACATTGAGGTCCGCGGCATGACCGGCGATCATCCGCAAGCATCCGTCATTCTTGATGAAGCGGACATCCATCAACTTCCCGATGACGCACGCTTCGGCGTCATTGCCCAAACCACCCAACCGCTGGATCGGGTGCTCCAAACCATCGAGGCCATCCGAGCCGCACGCCCGGGGACTGAAATTCGGTTCATCGACACCGTCTGCCGCCCCACCAAACAGCGCCAAACCGCCCTCGATCGGCTTTGCCAGAACTGCGACCTCATCATTGTGATCGGCGGCAGCAACAGCAACAACACCCGACAACTCACGGACAAAGCCATCCGGCACGGCTGTCGCGCGCATCGTGTCACGAACGCCAGCGAGTTGCAGCCCGAGTGGTTCCAAAACGCCCGGCATGTCGGCGTCACTGCCGGCACCTCCACCCTCGATGAAACAGTCGATCAAGTCGTCACCACCCTCCGTCGCTGGTCCGCCTCACAACGCATTGACCAAGCGCTGACCTAGCCAATGCGGTTGGGCATGACCCAAATTCGCAGCACTTCGACCCGATCCTGTCGCAAGGGTTTCGCGTGCGCGGCGTTTTTTAGAATCCTTTTCACCATGCGGCGACTTTTCCTCTCCCTCACCCTTTCGGCGGCACTTCCGGTCCTCGCAGCCGATTCCTACGAATTCCAAATTCACACCCTCACCGCGCAGATGCGCTACGACACGGAGGAGATGGTGGTCACCCCAGGATCCGCTGTGAAGATCGTCTTCGAGAACGGCGACGATCTCCCGCACAACCTCGTTTTCTGCCAACCCGGCACCAACACGATGGCGCTGAGCCTCAAGCAGATGGAGGACGCCGAAGCCGCGCTCAAGCGCAATTGGCTGCCAGACGATCCCGCCATCTGGCAGCACTCAAAGATGTTGAATCCGCACGAGGTCGACACGCTTGAGTTCACTGCTCCCGAGAAACACGGCGACTACCCCTATGTCTGCACCTTCCCCGGTCACGCGGCCACGATGCGCGGCGTGCTGAAGGTCATGGAACCGACGCCCCTTTTCGAAGACCTCGCCTTCAAGATGTACCTCGGCTCCTGGAAGAAGCTGCCGGACTTCGCCAAGCTCACGCCCCACCGCGAGGGCACCCTCGACAACGGCCTCATCGACGTCGCGCTCGACGACTACAAGAACGAGTTCGGCGTCGTTTACACCGGCACGCTAAATGCCCCGCGCGACGGCACTTACGTCTTCTACATGGCCTCCGACGACGGCGCGCGGCTCACCATTGACGGCAAGGTGCTGCTCGATCAGGACGGCATCCATCCCGCCTCGGTTGGCGAAGCGAAGACCAAGCTGACCCAAGGCCCGCACAAGGTCCGCCTCGAATACTTCCAGTATCACGGTTACGTGAATCTCTTCCTTGGATGGAAGGGTGCCCGCTCCGCCCCGACCGCGCTTTCCACTTGGGCGCCGAAGAACTGGGAGAAAGGCGAGCCGGACAAGAAGAAAGACTTCGATCCAATTCCGCTCATCGCCGACAAGGAACCCATCCTCTACCGCAACTTCATCCAGGGCGCCGGCAACCGCGGCAACGGCGTCGGATTCCCAGGCGGACTCAACCTCGCTTGGAGCGCCGAGAGCATGAATCTCGCGCTCGTCTGGCGCGGTGCCTTCATGGACGCCTCGCAGCACTGGAACAGCCGCGGCGGCGGGCACAAGCCGCCGATGGGATACGACGTGGTCGCGCCCGCCCCCCAACCTTGGGTCTCCCTCGCCGAGCTTCCGTCTCCCGACGCCGAATGGCCGCAGATCGATCAGTTCGGTCGCGCGGAAGGTTTTGAATGGCTCGGCTTCACCCTCGATCCCGCCCGCAACCCCACCTTCCGCTACCAATGGAAAGGCGCTGTCGTCGAGGACCACTTCGAAGCCACGGGCGATGGCAAAACACCCGACGGAAAAATCGTCCGCACCGTAACCATCCGCGGCCCAATTCCCGAAGGCACGCGATTCCTCGTGGCCGCCTCGGACAAAATCACATCCGTTGGCGACGCCTGGCTCATCGGTGAGCGCGCACTCCGCATTGCCATCGAAGGCGCTCCAGCCGAGACCGCCCACGGCCGCCTCACCCTTCCTGCCCAAGAAGGCCCCGTCACCCTCACCTATTCCTGGACGAAGTAAGAACGCTCCCCCCAAGGAGGAGGACTTGCCAAGTCCTCCAACGGCACTTGGCAAGTGCCGCTCCTTGATCACCTCGCCGCCCCCCTTTTTTCGCATGAAGCCCTCCCAACTCTTCCCCCTCCTCCTCTCCACTCTGCTACTCCCCACCGCCGTCCTCGCCGCCGATCCACAGGAGTCCGATTTCTATCCCATCACCACGTTTGAAACCCCTGCCGAAACGGCGATGGAGGTGGGCTCCATCGAGCTCCTTCCTGACGATCGGCTCGCGCTCGGAACACGTCGTGGCGAAATCTGGATCGTCAGCGGTGCCAACTCCGACGAACCCTCCTCCGTCCGCTACCAACTCTTCGCCTCCGGTTTGCATGAGGTGCTCGGACTCGCGTGGAAGGACGGCACCCTCTACGCCACCACCCGCTACGAAATCCTCAAGATCCGCGACGATGATGGCGATGGCCGCGCCGATGTGTTTGACAACTTCAGCGACGAATGGGGTGTCTCGGGCAACTACCACGAGTACAGTTTCGGCTCCCGCTTCGACAAGAACGGCGACCTCTGGACCACGCACTGCCTCACCGGCTCTTTCTCCAGTGACGTGCCCTTCCGCGGTTGGGCGCTCCGGCACCAACCCGACGGCACCATGATCCCCACCTGCAGCGGCATCCGCTCCCCCGGCGGCATGGGCTTCGACGCCGACGGCGAGGTTTACTACACCGACAACCAAGGCCCTTGGCACGGATCCTCCACCCTGCAGCACCTCGTGCCCGGCAGCTTTCAGGGTCATCCCGCAGGCAATGTCTGGTACGATCTCGCGCCCACCATGGGCCCCCGCCCCACCGATCCCATCCCCGAAGCCTTCCAAGGAGACCGCGCCCGCAACGAACCGCGCCCCGGCGGTGATCCCGACCGCATGGTCCTCGAACGCGAGCGCATCAAGGAACTTCTGCCGCCCGCAGTGTATCTTGTGCACGGAAAAATTGGCAACTCCCCCACCTTCATCGTCTGCGATCAAAGCGGAGGGAAGTTTGGCCCCTTCGAGAACCAGCTCTTCATCGGCGACCAAAGCCACAGCAACGTCAGCCGCGTCTTTCTCGAAACGGTCAATGGCATCCGCCAGGGCGTCGTCATCCCCTTCCGCCAAGGCTTCGCCAGCGGCCTGATCGGCGGTCGCATGGACGCCGAAGGTCAACTCTTCGTGGGCGGCAGCGATCGCGGCTGGGGAGCGCGCGGTGGTAAGCCTCACTGCTTCGAGCGGCTCGACTGGACCGGCAAGACGCCCTTTGAGATCCACGAGATGCGGGCCAAGCCCGACGGTTTCGAGCTCACCTTCACCGAAGCCCTCGATCCGACGACCGCCGCCGATCTTGCCAGCTACTCCATGCGCGCCTTCACCTACGCCTATCGTGAGCAATACGGCGGCGATGAAATCGACGAGGTCCTCCCCAAGATCACCGGCGTCCAAGTCGCGGACGATGCCAAGTCCGTCCACCTCACCATCGCCCCTCTCACCCAAGGGCACGTCCACGAACTCCACCTCGACGGCGTCCGAGCCGCCAATGGCACCCCGGTCCTGCATCCCGTCGCCTACTACACGCTCAACGAGATTCCGGAGTGAGTCTTCGATTGGGCTGCGGGTCTCCGGGCTCAAGAGTTCGGAGCCTGCCATCTCCGTCCGGGATGGGGTGCCACCCATCCATGGCAGTTGCATCTTGCAGAACTCCTGATTAGTATCCCCAACCATGAAAGCGCTCATCGTCCTCATCCTTGCCGCTGCCATTGGGTATGTGGGCTATCAGTATGCCTACCCGCCCATCGCTGAATCCTTTGGACTCGTCAAAAAGGTCAAGGCTCCAGAAAAAGTCGTCGCTGTCGTCGAACCCGAACCGGAGCCAGAACCCGAACCGGAAATGAAGCCGGAGCCCAAACCGGAACCGAAGCCGGAGATGAAGCCGGAGCCCAAACCGGTAATGCCCGCCATTCCAGAGCCCACGATGCCTGAGCCTCCCAAGGCGGATCCAAACGTTTTTGTTCCACCGGAATTCCCCCCCATTGAGACGGTGGTTGGCAACTGGCTTTCGATTCCCAAAAGCGCCTTTCCGCGCCCGGTCATCCTGAAAAAGGATCTCGAGATCGAAGTGAAGATCGGCAACTCCAAAGCCAAGTCCAAGATCCCCGCAGGTGGTCAGGTGGTGGCCCTGGCACAGGACGGCCAAAAGCTCACTGTCGCTCCAACCAATACCTCCCCGGCACGAAGCGTCGTCGAAATGGACGAGACCGACTTGAAATCCGTTCTCACCGACGTCTACGAGACATGGAAGATCAATCGAGTTCAGTTCCTGCGTCGCGCCCATGAGTTCAAACTCTCGGCAGCCTCTCGGGCAAAGTCGGCCGGTGCCAATGCGACCACAGAGCAGAAGAATGATCAACCGGTGAAGAATGAGGACGGCTACCCGCTTCTTCTCGCCAGCATGAAGTCCGGTCAGGTCACGGAGATCACTCCCGACAACATTCTCGAATGGGGTGAGGCTCAACTTGAGAAGATCGATGACAACACGTTCTGGACCGTTATCGTGAAATACGAGACCGAGACCATGTTTGGCAAATTCGAGACCGAAGCTCAGGCACGCATCCTGAATGGCAAGGTCTCCAAATGGGTTTACACCGGATCGGGCGAAGAAGTTCCCTGAGCCACCGACGCTTCAATCCACGTCCACTCTCAACGGCGGTCCTTCAATTGGGCCGCCGTTT
>CAXBNA010000169.1:0-14428 GCA_963976915.1 uncultured Verrucomicrobiales bacterium | reverse complement strand
GAAAGACAACGGACATACCTTCGTCGTCATCACGCCGGAAAAATTCAGGTGCCGTCTCTCTGCAATGATCGCAATCAATGCAACTCGAGTCTACGTAGAACGCCCCGAAGACGTTGTTGGGAAGTCTGTCCAATAGTTCTGGCATAAGATTTATGTGGTTTTGAGTCGATGCGAAGCGAGCCATTCGGATTCGCATTGGCGACATCTTGGTCAGCTTGCGAATGGAGGGAATTGCAATAATTTCATCGTTTATTGCGCCGGATGCAAAACTACCTCACCACTGCCCCATTCAATCTTGCCGACCTGCACTATCTCCGAGTGTTGGGAGCAACGGCGAGCTTCACCGCCACGGCTCGGCAACTGAGTGTCACCCCGAGTGCGTTGACCCGGAGAATCCAGTCCATCGAAGCAAAGCTGGGTGTGCCTCTGTTTGAAAGGACGACCCGCTCCGTTCGCGTCACGGAAGCCGGAAAGTTTCTGCTGGATCAATCCAGCCAGATCATCAACGACGTTGGAAACCTCCTCCAAGAATTCCAGAACGTTCACGGAACCGGCCCCAAACAGGTTCGTGTAGGAGTTTCGACCACCATTAGCCTCGCTCACCTACCTGGCCTGTTTTCCCAAAACCTCCGAGCCATTCCCTCCATTCAACCGACCGTCGCGCATCATCCAAGCGCAAGCCTTATCGAGCTGCTCAATGATCGCCATCTCGACGCAGCGATCCTCTGTCACCCCAGGACGCTTCCCCGAAGTTTGAAAGCCGCCCACAGCTTCGTGGATACTTTTGCGATCATAGCCCACGAGGACCTAGTTCTCCCGGAATCACCAGCTCACACGAAGAGGTATCGGCTTTGGCTGGAGACTCAGCCATGGATGATGCTGAAAGGCGGATCCGAGACAGCAGGCTTGGTTCAAATGTGGCTTGGCGAGCAAGGGATCACCGCCACGGCTCGGATGGAGCTCGACAGCTTTGATCTGATGGTGCACCTCGTCGCCATGGGCATGGGTGTCGCCCTCGTGCCGATTCGCGCGATTGCAGCCTTTCCACGGCGGCACTCGATTCAGCGTATTCCCTGGCCGGAGCGCTTTTCGCGGAATCTCATCGTCGCCACCCGCAAGGACCGAAATCCACCCGAGTATGTGAAAGCGTTCGTCGATGGGATTCTCTTTTGATTCCACAGGCAGTGGCCAGGCACTGATAAACCAAGCCCTCCCGGCCCGTTCAACCGTTTCTTGATCATGCCTCCTTCCATGTCCCCTGCCCTCGACCGCCGTCGCTTTTTGAGAGCGGCAGGCGTCTCCCTCGCGCTTCCCATGCTCGAGTCGCTTCCTGCGACGGCGGCGACAAAGGCGAGCGCCAAGGCCAAGGCGGAGCGCCTGGTCTGCATTGGCTCTTTTCTGGGCCTTCACACGCCCGCCCTGTATCCCAAGGAAACCGGTGCTGATTTCGAGGTGACGACCCTGCTGGAGCCACTACAGCAGCATCGGGCAGACATGACGGTGTTTTCGGGACTCGACCACCGTGCCTCGAACGGCCACAACAACTGGCCCAATTTCCTCTGCGGAAAGAACGTCGGGGACATGACACTCGACCAGCGCGTCGCCCGTGAGATCAGCCACGGCACCCGCTTTGCTTCGCTGGAGATCACCGCGGGACAAAACAGCCAGCCGATGTGTTTCACCGAAGGTCGCGTCCCATTGCCGATGATGGAGCGGCCCAGCGTCCTGTATCGCAAACTCTTCGCCACGGGCGCCGACCGCGAGCGCAGCGAGTACCTCATCCGCAGCGGCCACAGCGCTCTGGATCAGGTGCTTTCCGAGGCCAAGTCACTCCAATCCACCGTCAGCGCCCAGGATCGCGTGAAGCTCGACGAGTACTTCGCCTCCGTTCGTGATGTTGAGAAGCGCATGGAACGCCAGCTCAACGCCCTCAAACAACCCGTCCCCGAGGTCGACATTGTCATGCCCGACTACGACCCCGTGGCACCCAACCTGATGCTGGAGTGCGAGTCTCTGATGTATGACCTGATGGCGCTGGCTTTGGAAACGGATTCCTCCCGAGTCATCTCCCTCTATCTCGGCGGCCTCGGTCAGGTCTTCACCATCGATGGCCAAACGCTCCAGGCGGGCTACCACGCCCTGTCCCACCACGGCAACGATCCCGACAAGATCCGCGAGCTCGTCATGGTCGAGATCGAGCACATGAAGTGCCTCTCACGCTTCATCAGCCAGTTGAAGCAGAAGAGCGACGCCGAAGGCCGTCCCCTGCTCGACAGTACACTCGTCCTCTTCGGCACCGGCATGGGCGATGCCAGCCGCCACGCGAATTCCGACCTGCCGACCCTCGTCGCAGGCGGCGGCTTGAAGCACGGCCGCCACCTCGCCTTCGACAAAGATGATCCGAAGCAGGCCGACATCGTCCTGGGCGACCTTTACCTCACGCTCATGCACCAGCTCGGCATGGAGAGCGACACGTTCTCCAACGCCAGCAAGAACCTCGACCACCTGCTCATTTAGCGCATGCGGTTCTCGAACGCACTCCATCTCGCCCTCGTTGGTGCGAGTTTGTCACCCGTCATCGCGGCGGAAAAGATCCCGCCCACACCACTGAATTTCCTCAGCGAGTACTGTCTCGACTGCCACGACGCCGACACTGAAAAGGGCAAGATCAATCTCGATCTGCTGGAGATCGACTGGACCTCCTCTCAGCACCCCAAGCTGCTCGAAAAAGTCCATGCCGTCCTCGAAAACGGCGAGATGCCGCCAAAAAAGAAGACCCAGCCCGGCGCCGAAGAGCGCGAGTCGATGCTCCAATGGATCGATGCCTCGCTCACGAAAAACATCGCCCCCGGCGGCACTCCACTTCGCCGCCTCAATCGCACGGAGTACGTCAACAGCATCAATCAGATCTTCGGCATCGGATTCAAGCTTCCACCGAGTTTTCCACCCGACACACGCCTCCACGGGTTCGACAATCAGGGTGAAGGCCTTGTTCTCTCTCCACCCTTGCTGGAGGCCTACGCCGAATCCGCCGCCGTCATCGCCGACCAGCTTTTCCCACCACCGCTCCCTGTCGTCGAAAAAGGCATCTTTGACATCCGCCCGACGGACATGGCCATCAGCTACTCCTCCGGGAAACGCGTCGGCGGAGCCATGCGACTCGGATGCAAGTCCGCGCCCATGTCCCGAAGTTGCAGTTGGCCGACCAAGTTCGAGACCAAAGGCTCCGGCACCTACAAGATCCGGGTTCAAAGCACGGCCTTCAACCCGCGCGACGACCAACCCCTCAAACTTCAGATCCGCGCACGCCCCCTCGACGCCAACGATGGCACCCGGGTGGACACCCTGCGCCTCCTCGGCGAGTTCGACGTTCGCCCGGGCGATCCGCAGACCTTTGAGTTCTCTGCGGACCTCTATCGCGGCGAGACGCTCGTCTACTACTTCGCCAATGCGGAACTGGACAGCGACAACGAGGACAAGGACGAGCTGCGAGCGCTGCTGGAGAAGATGTTCATGGATGACAAGCGCCTGCTCGCCGCATGGATGTCTGTTGAGCACAATTCGGGTCTGCGCGGCGGGGTCGGTTGGAAACGCGTGAAGACGCAACTCGACCGCGACGACCTTGACCTTGCCATCGCCGATCCCCAGCCCGAGGAGGCCAAAAAAATGGCCGACATCATGGTCAAGAACCCGGTCAACTACGTCGAAACCATCATCTACCAGTACTTCGAGCAGGGCCCCGCACTCGATATCCGGAAGACCACCATCGAAGGCCCCTTTGAATCCGTCGAAGATCCCGCCACCAAGGCACAGAAGCGCCGCCGGTCCGAATTCCTGGGCAAGCAGGGGGCAAAATCTGAGTCGGACTGGATCGCGGCTGCCATCGAAGGCTTTCTCACGAAGGCCTTCCGCCGTCCCGCTTCTCCCGAGTGGGTCGCGGCTTACCACAGGCTTTTCGACGACCATCGCGCCAGTGGCCACGACTTCGATGCGGCGATGCATCTCGTCATCCGCACTGCCCTGACCTCGCCCAATTTTCTCTATCGCGACAAGGGAGAAGGTCAGCTCGACGACTTTGAGTTCGCCTCCCGTCTGAGCTACTTCCTCACCAGCGGTCCGCCAGACAACAAGCTCAGGGACGCGGCACTCGGAGGGCGCATGTCCATTCCCAAGACCGTTCTATTTCAAGCAGACCGCCTCCTCAACGACGGTGCCAACCAAAACTTCATCCGCAGTTTCACCCAGCAGTGGCTCGGCCTCCACGAGCTCATCAGCATCATGCCCGACCCCAAACTCGGCCGTTTCCGGGACTCGGACCGCAAGGCTCTGGAGCAGGAGGCCGAGATGTTCCTTGCCGAAATGATCCGTGAAAACCGCCCGCTCACCGACTTCATCGCGCCCGATTTCACCTACACCAGCCCGGATGTGGGCAGCGCCATTTACGGGCTTAAGTTTGACAAGGCCCAGAAGAAGAAAGGCACCCAGATGCTGCGGGTCTCCCTCGATCCCGACAGCCCGCACGGCGGCATCCTTGGGCAAGCTGGCGTCATGATGGCCACCGCGAATGGCGTCGATACCCAGCCCGTGCTCCGAGGCGTCTGGGTTCTGGAAAACGTCCTGGGTGATCCACCGCCACCACCACCCGAAGCCGTGCCCGCCATCACTCCCGACACGCGGGGCGCCAAAACCATCCGCGACCTCATGGCCGCGCACACCAGCGAGGAAAGCTGCGCCCGCTGCCATCAGAAAATCGACCCGCTTGGCTTCGTCCTGGAGAACTTCAATCCCATCGGCCAATGGCGCGAAGCGTATCCCGCGCCCAGTCCCAAAGCCAAAGCCCCCCCCATCGACGCCACAGGCACGCTGCCCGACGGGACCGCGCTCAACGATGTGCGTGATCTCAAGAGCTACATCGTCAAGCACATCGACCAGTTCGGCAACTGCCTCGCCGAAAAGTTCTTCACCTATGGAACGGGGCGCGCTCCAAACTACACCGAGCACAAACAGCTTCAGGCAATCGTGGATGGAGTGCTCAAAAAGGACGGTGGCACCCGGGATCTGCTCCTTGGCATCATTGGCATGGAGGCCTTCCGCGCAAAATAGGCTCGGGCAATCTCCCGGTTTGCCCCATCCCTCCTTGACGCCCCCGTTAAGGGCGTGCGACAGTGCCGCCAGTCGTAGATAAAGGTCATGGCACGCGGTTCCAACGTCACTCTCTGCTCCTTCTGTGGAAAAAGCCACGCAGAGGTCAAGAAGCTCATCGCCGGACCCGGCGTCTACATTTGCGACAACTGCATCCACGTCTGCAAGTCCATCCTCGACAAAGAGACCTCCACCGAGTCCGACGTCATGCAGCCGCTGGTGGTCACCAAACCTGCCGATACGGTTGCCATGCTGGACCAGCACGTGATCGGCCAGCCCTACGCCAAGAAAGTCCTCAGCGTCGCGGTCCACAATCACTACAAGCGCATTCTCCATTCCCAGCAGCTCGCCAGCCGTCGCGAGAACCGCGTGACCACGAAGATGCCGGATGCCAACGACGTTGAGCTTGAGAAGAGCAACGTCCTTCTCATCGGACCCACCGGTTGTGGCAAGACGCTCCTCGCCAAGACCCTCGCACGCATCCTCAATGTCCCCTTCAGCATCGCTGACGCGACCACGCTGACCGAGGCGGGGTATGTGGGAGAAGACGTGGAGAACATCATCCTTCGCCTCCTCCAAGCCGCCGATTACGACGTCGCACGGGCCGAGATGGGCATCATCTACATCGACGAGATTGATAAGATCGGTCGCAAGACGGAAAACGTAAGCATCACCCGCGACGTTTCCGGGGAAGGTGTCCAGCAGGCGCTGCTGAAGATCATCGAGGGAACCGTCTGCAATGTCCCTCCGCAGGGCGGACGCAAGCATCCCCAGCAGGAATACATTCAGGTCAATACCGAAAATATCCTCTTCATCTGTGGCGGTGCCTTTGTCGGGCTCGACAAAATCATGGCCCGTCGCCAGAGCGGCGGCTTTTTGGGTTTCGGCGGCGACTCGAACCAGCCGGAGAAAAAGCACAGCACCGAACTCCGGCATCAGATCGAGCCCGAAGACCTGCTCGGATTCGGTCTCATTCCTGAGTTTGTCGGACGCCTGCCTGTCGTTTGCCCGCTGGATGCGCTCACGGTCGCTGAACTGGTTCGCGTCCTCACCGAACCCCGCAACGCGCTCATGAAGCAATACTCGAAGTTGCTCTCCCTCGACGGCGTGGATTTGAACGTCACCAAGGACGCCCTCCAAGCGATGGCGGCCGAAGCCGCCGAACGCGGCACGGGTGCCCGCGGCCTGCGGAGCATTTTCGAGCGACTCATGCTGGACGTCATGTACGACGTGCCCAGCAGAACCGACGTGCGTTCCGTTTCCATCAACGAGGCCGTGGTCCGTGGGGATCGCCCGCCAACGCTGCGCAAGCGCGTCGACAAAAACGCCGCTTAACCGCCCCACGCAAGGGCTCGGATTTCATCAAAACCCAACCATGACCACCGAAACCCCATCCCGCCGCAACTTCCTCAAGCTCGCCGCAGCCGCTGCTGCGGCTTCACCGTTTTCTTTCGCTCTTCAAGCCGCTGAAGCGAAGGCCAAGAAGAAGGCCTTCAAAATCTCCTTGGCCGAATGGTCGCTGAACAAGCACATGTTCAAGAAGGACGGCTATGAGCCGATGGATCACCTCGACTTCTGCAAAGTCGCGCGCGGTCTTGGCATCGATGGCGTCGAGTACGTGAACCAAATGTTCGCCGACAAGGCGGAGGACCAAGCCTACCTCGCCGAGATGAAGAGCCGCCAAGACGGTGAAGGTGTCAAAGGACTGCTCATCATGTGCGACCGCGAGGGCAACCTCGGCGATCCAAACACCGAGAAACGCGCTCAGACGATTCAAAACCACCTCAAGTGGCTCGATGCCGCTGCCACCCTCGGCTGCCACAGCATTCGTGTGAATGCCGCCAGCGACCCCAAGCTCACCTACGAAGAGCAGATGCAGCACGCTGCCGACGGGCTTCATGGGCTCTGCGAAGAAGCCGCCAAGCGCGATCTCTTCGTCGTCGTCGAAAACCACGGCGGCCTCTCGTCCAACGGACAGTGGCTCACTGGCGTCATGAAAATGGCCAACCACGAGAAAGTCGGCATCCTGCCTGACTTCGGCAATTTCTACACCAACCGCAACACGGGCGAGCTCTACAATCCCTATAAGGGGCTGCGCGAGTTCATGCCCTGGGTGAAAAAGGCCGTCTCGGCCAAGGCCTATGACTGGGACACGGGTGCCGGTGAGTTTTACACCGAAGACCTCCGGGAAGGCCGCGAAATGACGCTCGACTTCAAACGCCTGATCCAGATTGTTGTCGATGCGGGCTACGATGGCTACATCGGCATCGAGTATGAAGGTGACAAGCATCAGCCGCTGGACGGCATCGCCCGCACCAAAAAGGCTCTCGAAGATCTGAGAAGCATGATCTCCTGATCGCCCCAAAATCCAACCCCAACCTGGCTCCACCATGATCGAAGACGACGCTCCAAACACACCCTCGGGTCCCGAAGATCTCATCTGGAAGGGACACACCTCCCAGTGGGTCCACTTCTGGTACTATCTGTTCTGCATCCTCCTTGCTGCGGGGATCGGAGTCGCCACGGCGTTCACAGGCGGGATCGCCGCCGTCGGTTTTGTGGTGCCATTCTTCATGTGGGTCTTCCGGTGGTGGGCCACCAAATGCCTGGTCTACGAACTCACCACCCAGCGCCTGAGGATTCGCAGCGGCATCTTCAGCAGGCATCTCGACGAACTCGAACTCTACCGCGTGAAGGACTACTCCATGCAGCAGCCCTTTTTCCTCCGCCTCGTCGGTTTGGGAAACATCACTCTCGTCACTTCGGATGCGACCACACCCACCGTCCATATCCGGGCGATCGGTGACGTCGAAGGCCTGCGCGAGAAACTTCGCGCCTCGGTTCAATCCGAGCGTGATCGCAAGCGCGTTCGTGAGCTCGACGTCGGTCACGGCGACGACGATGCGTTCGGTTGATATCAGCGATCTCCAGATTCCGCCCCGGACTTTTTCAGGGCTTCGATGCACTGGGCCAATGCCCGGGCATTCCGAATGAAGTCGGCCGTGTCGATCATGCCGTCGCGGACCCACCGCCCTTCGTCGTCGAGGGTCTCGATGGCTTTCTTCGCGGCCGAGGCCACTGAGCGTGCTTCCTTGGCCCATGATTCGGGCCGGGTGGGCCCGGCTTTGTCGCGACGAAACTTGTCAATTCCCGCAGCGATCACGGATCCCCATCGATCCATCTTCCGGCCCATCGACTCATCGATCTTGAAGCCGTAGTGCGTCGGAAGATCGCTGTCGTCATAGGTCACCTTGTAGGTCTCCGCCTGGCAGTAGAGGGGACGATTTGTTTCCAACTCATAGAAGCGTGCCCAGCGCCCATCCGGAAGCTGCGTCTTTTTGAACCACGCCAGTACTTCGGGATACACGTCCACATACTTCGTCTCCCCGGTTGCACCCCACAATCTCACCAAGGCCTCCATGGCACCCGCACTCTCCGCCGACGAAGCCGCCGGAGGCTCGAACTTGCGGGCCCACACAGGATGCATGTCGAAGTCGTATTGCTGAGCCCAAACCGGTTGGGGTTGAGGAAGACGCGCCATCAGCAGGAACTCCCCCGCTTTCTTGGCCGCCTCAAGGTACCGCTCCTCCCCCGTGAGCTCATGCGCCAGGATCAGCACCTCGATGCAGTGCAGATGGTTGCCATCGTTCAGCGTGTAGAATCCCCGGTAGTCCACCTTCGGAAACTCACGCGGCCATGTCTCGGGAAAACTCGCCTCCTTGACCGGCAAGCTCGGATCCGCAGGACGATCAAACTGCTGAGGCCACGCCCCATTGGGAGCCTGTGCGCCCAGGAGAGCATCCATTCCAACTTGGACCGCGTTCTGCAAGGCCTCGTCGTCCTTCATGGATGGCTCGTGCGCCAATTCCAAGAGGAACTGGAGGGCCGACTCGGTCTTGTTGTCATCCAAGGTGGAGTGATTCCGGCGTTTGCCAGTCTCCACATCACCCTTCCGCACGTCGGCTTGAAGGTGGTATTTTTTCGCTTCTTCTGGTTCAAAATCGAATTCGGCCGGCCAGCCCCCCGAGGCCAGTTGGCACTGAATGAGCGCTTCCGCCGCGTCTCGACTCGCTTTGAGGTACGCTTCGTTGCCGGTGGCCCGCCACGCCTCGAGAAAGACCAACCCCACCGTGGTGGTCCCGGGAGGCTGAATTGAAATCAAATTCAGGCCCTTGCCGTGTTCGGCCTCTGCATACGAGAGGTCCAATGGACGCTGAAAAGCATAACCTCCATGGATCGCCACCTTGCCATGGAAGAATGCGACAGCTTTCTCCAAGGCCTTCTCACAGGCCTCCAACGGTGGGGGTTCGGCGGCGGATACGACCCCGCAAGTCACGGCGAGAATGGCGAGGGCTGTTGAAAAGAAGCGCGTCTTCATGAATCAGC
Source organism: uncultured Verrucomicrobiales bacterium (assembly GCA_963976915.1). Taxonomy (GTDB): domain Bacteria; phylum Verrucomicrobiota; class Verrucomicrobiia; order Verrucomicrobiales; family Verrucomicrobiaceae; genus CAXBNA01. The sequence goes on along the minus strand of CAXBNA010000169.1, from coordinate 4,900 downwards.
ATCAACGACGCCAAAGAATCACGTCATTCCGCTGAAACGGTTTCGGGCAACGATTTCTTCGCCATCGGCATGATCAGTCCATCGTTGTCGAGGACCCAATTCTGGAGGCGCACCTCATGCGCCACTCCGGCGTTCAACCATGCGATCCGGACCCCCTCATCCCCGATTTCATAGCTCAGCCCCGGAAGCAATCTTCCCGGCGAACCCTCTGCAAATCCCAGCTGATTCCCCACTTCCGATTCGGGCAGCTTCGGGTGTGGCATGCTCTGGGTGATCAAAACGCCTGAGGGCAGATCCATCCACCCCGGGAAGGAACCTTTCAAGTCTTGAGCCCCTTTGAGCTCCTCTTCCGATGAGACCCAAACGAGCGTCATGGTCGAGGCGTCCGCCGGCTCACGTCCCGCCAGCAAGTCGCGCACTGGGTTCAGGCGCCCCACCAAGACCACCGAGCCGGCTCCCTTCGTCACGTCCCCGGTCAGGGACGAAGCCAGCTTCCATTCAGGACGCAGCATGGTGATGCAGCGTGCGGTGTCGCGAATCACCACCGAGTCGGTCTCCGACACGACCAGCACCCCGCCCTTCGGCGGCAGGCAGTCGATGTCGAGTAAGCGAAGGGCATTCATTCTCGCCGAACGTTCTATGTTTGCCACCTCCCGCGTTGGCTGCCGTTGGTCAAAAGCTTCGCTCGACAGACGAAGCATCGCCTTGCGCACGACCTCCGTGGTCGCAGCCGTCGGCGCCAGCGGATCGCCAAAGTGAACCGCCACCGGGTAGCGCAGCTTCTTGGGTCTTTTGAAGAAGAACTTGCCTCCCTCAAACGAGAAAATCGAGCCGTAGAGACCATCCAGATAAGTCGGCAATACCTGGGCCTTTCCCTGCCTCGCCATCAGCTCAAATCCCTTCCTGAGCTCATTGACCATCCCGTGCCGGGTCAATTGCCCCTCCGGAAACAAACACACCACCTCCCCGGCTTTAAGCGCTGCCGCAACCACCTTCACGGCATCCTTCGCCCGCGTCGCGGAAATGGGTACCGTTCCCACGAACCGGAGAAACCCATTCATCCACCAGAGCTTGTAAAGTACGTCCCAAATCACAAAACGCAACGGACGCGGACTGGCCGCCGACAGGATCAACGCATCCACATAGCTGACATGATTTGGCAACAGCAAAACCCCACCCTCGGCGGGCATCTTGTCCGCACCGACAGGCTTCACCTTGTAAACGGAACGCACGATGCCCAGGACGACCAGCCTCAGCAGATCCTGGGGCAGCAACTTCACAATGTAGACCGACGCTCCCAACATCAACACGCCGAGCACCGTGAACTGCACGGCGAAACTGCCCCCGAGATGCTTGATTCCCATCAGGAGCGTCACCGCCAGAATTCCCGAGAGACTGTCCATCAAATTCACGCCCGAGATCACCCGGCCACGTCGCTCAGGTGGCGCTCGGTCCTGGATGAATGCCTGAATCGGAACCAAATAGCAGCCGCCCGCGAAGCCAACGGCGACCATGCCCACCTCGAACCAGGTGGATCCCAGCTCCGACCATCCGGTCAGCAGCAAGGCTCCGGCCATCCCCAGCGAACCCAACGGAATCAGGCCGAGCTGAAGCCCCCGACGATTCACCCAGGAGGCAAACACACTGCCGCCGGCCGTGCCCAGCCCAACCATCAAGGTCAAACGCGAGGAGGCACTCGCCGCGCCACCCACCGCAGCATCCGGGTACAGCGCGATGCCGATGTCCACAAACATCGCTCCCACCATGCTCGCCACGAACCAGTAGGCGGAGTTTCCAAAACACGCCCGGCGCAACGAGGGGACCTTGAGGGTCTCAGCCAGCTCCCGAAAGTGCTGCCAAAGCATCGGCACCCGAAATTCCGTCCGGCCCACCGGCGTGACCGGTTGAATCTTCCACCCGGCGATCAACGCAACGACCGAGACCCCCAGAAGAACCCAGATCGGATAAGCAGCCGCCTGCCACGGGTTTCCCCATCGGCTATAAAGCCAGTCAAACCATTCCCCGCCGACCCACAGTCCGCCCAAAATGCCGAGCATCGTGACCATCTGCAGCCAACCGGCCACCATGCCCAGCCGTCGCGAACCCGCCACTTCCTTCACGATCCCAAATTTCGCCGGACTAAAAAGCGTGGACTGAACGGCGAGCAAAAAGAAGATCCCGAGCGCCACGCCCACCCCCGCCTTTCCCGGCTCGCTCACCAAGACCAGCCCCGCCGCCGCCAGGATCACGGCCTGAGCAAAGAGCATCGCCAGAATCACACGGCGCTTGGAAAAACGGTCTGACAGGTAGCCCGCCACGGGTGCCAGCACGATGTAAGGAATGAGGATGATCCCACCCAACAGCGATCCAATGTCCTGCCCCAGCGGTCCGTCGGACACCTTCGGTGCCAAACCGACAAGCATCATCTTGAGGATGTTGTCGTTAAACGCGTTCAGACCCGCCACCGCGAGCACCAGCGCAATCGACCATTGGTTCCGCCTCGGCAAAACCGCCTCACGGTCAATCGCGAGAATGTCTGGGGAGTCGTCGCCGTCGGCCATCGTGAGAGTCAGTAGAGAAACCGTTCCGCCAAGGTAAGGTCCGAAGGGAAGGTGATCTTTGGATTGGGGGAGGCATTCGCCACCACCCACACAGGATGACCCAGGTGCTGCATGGCGGACACCTCGTCGGTCACCAGCAATCCGTCGGCCAACACGTGCGCGTAAGCATCTCGAAGCAGGCTCACCCGGAACACCTGAGGCGTCTCCATGATCCACGCCCCTTCGCGATCCATCGCTCCGGTGATCTGCCCATCCTCACGCACCCGTTTCAACGTTTCCGTTACCGGCCGGGCGCAGGCCACCGCACCACACTCTCCGGCCTGAGCCACGCACTTGGCAATTTGGTTCCGCGAAATCAACGGACGCGCACCATCGTGCACCGCCACCAGCTCGGCCGAAGCACTCAGCGCATCCAACCCCGCCTGCACGGACAGGTGGCGTTCCGCACCACCCGGCACCAACGCAGCCACCTTCGACAAGGACGTGCCCTGCCTCCATTCTTCCACGGCCGCGAACACCTCATCGCCGCCCACCAATACGATTTCTCCAATCGCCTCGCAGCCCTGAAACGCCTCCAAAGTCCGTCGCAGCACCGGCACGCCCGCCAGCGGAGCCAACAACTTGTTGAACCCCATGCGCCGACTGCTGCCGGCCGCGACGATGATGGCGGAAGTCATGCGTTCAGCTCAACCGCTTGGCCACTTCCTGGGAAAGGGCCTTGTTGTCCGCCCGACCCGCCGCGCGTTCCTGAAGCACCTTCATCACGGCGCCCATCTCCTTTTTCGAGGTGGCTCCCACGTCGGCAATGACACTCTCCACCAGCTTCACCAGGTCTTCCTGACTCATGGCCGCCGGCAAATATTTCTCCAGCACCGCAATCTCTGCCTTCTCCACCTCCGCCAGTTCCGGCCGGTTGGCGGACTCATAGCTCGTGATCGAGTCCTGACGCTTCTTGATCTCCCGACGAACCACCGCCAGCGCGTCCGCTTCCTCGAGCTCGCCCTCGGCACCCAGTTTTTCGATGGCACCATACTTGAGGGCCGATTTCAAATTCCGCACCACGTTCAGCGTTACGGTGTCACGCGCCTTCATCGCGGTCTTCATGTCTTCGGTCAATTGGCTGGATAGCGTGCTCATAAGGCGATCACCGTGGACGAGAAAGGTCCATTGTCCAGCTTGGCGGCGATGTCGTCTGTGATAGGGTCCCCTTCATGCGATCAACCCCTCGGTGCCTCCTTCTCTTCCTCGCGGTTTCAGCCCTTACGAGCGGATGCTCGTCCACGGCACCGACCGCTCCTGCCAGTGTCGCACGCCTCTACGCCGAGCCTCCTGCCAGACGCTGGGAGTCCTACGCGCCCTACGTCAAGATCAAGGCCATCGACGGTGAAGAGACCAGCAACGTCCGCTACGTCGACCTCAAGCCCGGGTTCCACCACCTCATGGTCACGGCTCATCGCGATGCCGCCGCCAATGGGATGAGTTGGGGGCTCGGCATCGTCGGCAGCATGATTGGCTCCGCGATCGACAGCGCCAGCAGCATCGGGCACCTCACCACGCTCAATCTCGAGGCCCGCGCCGGAGAGACCTACATTGTGCGACTTCACGATGACGACATCCGCTACACCTTCTGGATCGAAACCTATCCCGGAGGTCAGGTCGTGTCGGGGTTCAAACCGCCCGGCATGGGCCGGACACGGAATCCCCGTTGACGTCGATTTCCCCCCTCCATCAACCCGCCCCAGAGCCCATGAAACTCACCCTCCTTTCACTCGCCGCCATCTCACTCATCGCCAGTTGTGTCACCCCACCCAGCGACGCCGCTGCCAAAGTGATCGCCCAAACAGGTGATCGACCCGGAGACATCTCCGTCCAGTTTCGCAGCGTGGACGGCACGCCCATCAAACATCTCCAACAGATCCAGCTCACTCCCGGCACCCACCGCATCGTCCTCGCTGCCCATCGCGATGTCGCCACCACACCGATGCGCAAACTCGGCCTCGCTGCGAGCACCCTCGGTGCCGGCATCGATGACTTCCGCGCCCTCCGCACCAGCGAGGGGCTCACCCTCGACGCCAAGCCCAACGCCACCTATCGTGCACGCGTCGACACCACCGTCCCGGACAATCCTTCCTTCTGGATCGAAGACGCCACCACAGGCGCGGTCGTCGCGGGTCCGGCACGCTAGTTCTCCCTGTCTCGAGATCTGTTCCAACACCCCATCCCAATCCTTGTTCTCATCATGGTCTTCTTTCCCGTCTCGCAGGGGATGTCGGTGAAGGGTTGGAGTGAAGTGGTCCCGGGAAACGGAGCCAGGCGCTTATTGAAAAGTTGAGCTGGTT
>CAXBNA010000168.1:0-14557 GCA_963976915.1 uncultured Verrucomicrobiales bacterium | reverse complement strand
GGGAGGGTGGGGTCGAACATGGGAAGCGGAGGAGTGGAGGGTTGGAGAGATGGGGGATCAGGGATCAGGGATCAGGGATCAGGGATTGGCGATGGGAGATCAGGGATTGGCGATGAGGGATCAGGGATCTGGGTTGTTGTGGCTTGGCACTTTGAGCCCGGGATTGGAGAGGTTGTTGGAGTGCTTGGTTCTTCGTTTCTCGTTCCGAGGGAGAAATTGGGAGGTTTGGGGGTGCAATCGGCGGGTCGGAGGTGGCTTTGGGTCCTGCGGAGGGTGTTTTTTCTCTTCGGCTGAGACTTTTTTCCAGGTGGCCGGGACTTGGGCGGGGAGCTGGATACCTTTTGGAGGGGTTCCGGGCGTTTTTTCTCTCTCCGGGAGACTTGTTGGAGGCCCGGCGGGACCTTTTGGGAGGTCGGAGGGTCCGGTTGGACCCTCGGAACTCCGGGTTTCCACGGCGGCGGGGGTTTTCGGGTGGGCCGGGGCCGCTTTGGCGGCGGTCCGTCGTGGCCTTGCAGCCGCTGTGGCCGGATTTGGACCGTGCCCCCGGAGCGCCGTGGGTGAAACCCCCGCCCCGCGATCAGGGCGTCTCCGGCGGCGGTGTGGTGCGGGGCCGGCCGGGGAAGCGCTGGCGGAGGTCGTCGTAGATGGTGTCCGTCCCGGACACGCCGCGCTTGGCGGCCTGCTTGACGTTCTGGTGAAAGGCGAGGTCGCCGATGTAGATGTCCGTGTAGGCGAGGGAGATGGTGTCCTCCAGGCCCTCGCAGAGAGGGGCCAGCTCCCGGAGGCAGGGCAGGAGGTCGTCCACGAGAGCGCGGTCCTTCGCCATCTCGTCCATGTCCACAAACCCGGGGATCAGCTCGGGGCGGGAGGCCATGTAGGCCTTGCACTTCTCGTCGAAGGCCAGGGTCTTGTCGGCAATCTTGGGCAGGCTCTGCCGCTCGTCCTTGGTGAGGTTGATGATGACGTCCTCCAGCTCGGTTTTCAGGTCGGCGATGGCGGCCTCGATAGCGGCCTTTTTCTCGGGGGTGATGACGACGGATATGCGATTGTCTGAAGCCATGGTCGGATGGGGTGGGTTGGTGTTAGGTGCCTCACCATCCCACGTGAGCCCGGGGGAGTCCCATGATCCCCCTACCATGTACCAAGTGATTGGCTGCGGCATGGACAGGGATTGTGCCGGAGCTGTCACCTCCGAGACAAGACTTTTTTTCGGGAAAATGAGGGGTGGGGTGGAAGGAAGTGTACAAACCCCGGGAGACCGCTCCAAACCGGATCCTTTGGCTTTCCAAAGCATCCATTATACGAACGGCATATCGATTGCCTCGGATTCTCAAAAGGTTTGGATGCGTGAATCATTCACCCTCAAGGAGCCGGAGCCTGCATCCATTGACACAAGGCCGCTCCAGCGGCAACCGTGTTCCGATTTGTTCAACGCAATATCGCGTGGAAAGCGATATTGCGATGAACGAATAAACACTGTTCGACCAAGAAATATGGGCTCTGAATCCATCACGTTTCGAGGAGAGACCATCCATGTCCACGATACCTCTCTGGCTATCTGGCTGCGGTTGATGGCGATGCATCTCGAGAAGGAATCTTCATCAGATTCAATTATCGGCATTCGAAACGACTGGATGAGTGATTCAACTGATATTGAGCTCCGCTTTCCTTCATTGGACAAGATCGACGAGCACAAATGGAACGCTGAGGTAATCCTCATCGTAGCAGCGAAACTCGTTCACCGGATTGAGCGCTCAGGCCGAAGATTTCGAGGTGACTTTCTTAATTTACTCGGTCTCCGCTACGTTTCCTGGGACGACAATGATGAGATTGACGCTTCTCACGTTCTCGACGTAGGCGATCGGTTTGTAAGACTGATCTGCAAGCACCACGACATCATCAACGCGATCATTCAGCGGAACACTCAAACGAGGCCTCGGAAGGGGCCGCCTTGCCCATATTGCGGAGTGAAGTTATGGCATCCGAAGGGGCAACAGTGCCTAGAGTGTGGCTGGGATTGGCATGACGCCGAGAACCCAGTCCAACGGAAGACAGGACCTGGACGAAAGCCACCGCCTCCCATTGCGTGTCTCCAAGACGGCGGAAATCCATTCAACGAACGCGGATGGCTCCGCACGGTCGAACAAGACGCGGATGATCAACTGCCTGCCCGCTCTCAGTCGAAAGTCGAATGAACGTTCAAACCTCAACCCTGAAGTCGTAGCGCGCTGTTGGCAGGCAGTGACATCGCTTTGACGTTCACCTGCGGATCACACCGCGCTAGGCCCGCTCACTCCTTGGGCTTCTCGCCTTTTTTCTCGAGGGCTTCCTTGCAGTGCTCGACCTTTTTCTTCACGACGAACGGGCCGTAGCCCTGGTTGGGGTTGTTGGCGAAGTCGTCCTGAGGGGTCGTCCTCGGCGGGTCGAATTTCTCGAGGGGGACGATCTGGGTGACGATGGGGTCGGGGAGCGGAAGGCAGTCCGCGTTGTTCATCCCAAAAACTCCACAACACTCCTCGCGGAAGGCCGGTCAAGATGGCACACTGGGACCGATTTCATTCCGTGGTTCCATGGCCAACCATACCTCCCAACACATTCTCGGCACGGCCTCCAACCTCCTGGGCTTCTGCCTCTTCGTCATCACGGCCCTCCATGTGACGGATCGTCAGGAGGAGTGGCGCATCGATGAGTGGACCTCTCTCATCGCCGTTCTTCTCACGATCTCCTGCCTGCTTTCCTTCGCCTCAATTCGCACCAAGAACGAACGGCTCGAAGCGAACCTGGAGACGATTGCTGACTACATCTTTGTCGTCGCCCTTCTCGGAATCCTCGGCGTCATCCTCGTCATCGCACGCTCCTTTCTCTGATGAAACATCGCTCCCAACTCTCCCCCGGCATGGCCTTTGCCAACCGTGTCACGGACCGCGTCGGCACGCTTCATTTTTTTGGCCTGATCGTTCTTTGGTCGACCTTTTGGCTGACGTGGAATTCCTTTGCTCCCGAGAGTCTCGTGTTTGACCGGGGACCCGACTTCCTTCTCTGGCTGCTGATCTCCAACATGATTCAACTGATGCTGATGCCGCTCCTGCTCATCGGCCAAAACCTTCAGGGAGGGCGCATGGAGAAACTTGAACGTCACAATGTCGATGTAAGCGTCAAGGCTGAGAAGGAGATTCGAGATCTCCACCGTAAAGTGGATGAGCTGACGGCGCTCTTGCGAACATCCGGCCGGTGACGCGTGGCTACAGGAGAGACTTGGGAGCGTGAGTGCGTTTGGTTCCCATCTTCAGCCTCATGAGATCCGCCCTTGGCATCGTCCTCGCCTTCCTCTCCACCGCCAACGCGGGTGCGGCGGAGCTCTTCGATGAAACGAAGGTCACCACGATCTTCGCCTTCGACGATCACTCGATTCCGCACACGCAGAACCTGCGTCTCGAGATGAACCGCCCGGAGCGGCATCCGGCCAACCCCGTCGTCGCTCGCGGAGGCCCCGGATCGGTGGATGCAATGGGGGTGCAGTTTTACGGATCGGTGATTCGCGAGGGCGACCGGTATCGCATGTGGTATGTCGCGTACGATGACGACACCGCGAACAAGGTCGCGTCGTCCCGCTGGCGCGCGGCTTATGCCGAGAGCGCGGACGGCGTGTCATGGACGAAGCCGAACCTCGGGCTTGTGGAGCATCGCGGCAGCACGAACAACAACCTCATCCACACGGACCCCGCACCGTTCGGGTTTGTGAACCTCAAGGTCCTTCACGAACCTGAAGAGCCTGACCCCGAGCGCCGCTACAAAATCTCCACGCACGTTTATTTTCGCGACCGCCGCCGCCTCGGCACCTTGGCACCTTTCGTCAGTGCGGACGGACTGCGTTGGAACTTGCTCATCGACGGAGCGCAGCCGGTGAAGGCGGAGCTTTCCAAGGACGACCTCGTTCTGCCCGGCGTGCATTTTGAGCCCTGCGGCGGTCTTTACCGGTGGAAGGGCCTGTTCTACATCTGCGGACAAAACGCGATGAACGCCCCGCGTCCCTACCAGGGCCGCGTGACCCGGCTCTATCGTTCGGCTGACTTCGTGAACTGGTCGCAGACCAGCACCGTGGCTTTCATTCGCGAACCCCAGCACAGGCCTCTCGGCCCGGGTCGAAGCCTGGAGGGTGAGCAGACGCACGAGGGCATCAGCGTGTGGAATCGTTCCAACGTCCTGCTGGGCATCGTCGGCCTCTGGCACGGCGCGGAGGAGTGGAGCGACATCTCCGTCGATCTGGGCTTCGTGCTCAGCAATGATGGCAACCACTTTCGCGAACCCGCCCACGAATGGACCTTCCTCAAGCGCGGCGAGGACGGGCAATGGGATCAGGGGGGGCTTCTCCAAGGTCAGGGCTTTGAGAACATCGGCGAGGAAACGTTCATCTACTACGGCGCGTGGGATCCGCGGGCGCGTGGCGAAGCTCGAGGCGGTGTCGGCATCGCGAAACTTCCTCGAGATCGTTTTGGTGCGCTGGTGGTCGAAGAAGCGGGCAAGGGTCCGGGTGATTACCAACTGCCGGAGATCAAGAGCGAGTTCGTCACTGACTCGATTGCATTGTCCGCTCTCGATACACCGCGAGTCTTTGTCAATGCCGACGGTCTCGGCCCGGAAGCCTCGCTTCGCATCGAGATCCTCGATCATCTGGAACAGCCCTTACCCGGCTATTCGGCGAAGAATGCGGCGGTGGTCCGGTCCAACGGCATTCAATCGCCTGTCGAGTGGAAGGGTCAAAAGAACCGGATGGATTTTCCCGAGCCGATTCGCTTTCGCGTGATCTTCGAAGGCAAGCGCAACACGGACATCCGGTTCCACGCGCTCTACTTGGCGACCGGGAGCTGATCCAGCCACTCGATCAAGAGCTGCGGCCATTTCGCGGGCGGAAACCCGTGCGCCACCCGCTGCGGAATCAGGTTGCCGACGCCGTGGGCACCTTCGTCGAACTCGACCATCTTCACGGGGACGCCGAGTGCTTCGAGGTCGGCTTTGATCTCGCGCGGCATCTCGATGGGAGCCCCGCCGGGCGTGCCGTCGTTGGTCGCGTGCACCAGAAACACAGGTGGCGTGTCTTTCTTGAAGACAAAGGGCGATGCCTTCTCCCGCCAATGCCACGTCGCAAGCCCCACAGCGAAGTCGGGTCGGCTGCTGATCCGCTCGACAGGATCGTCCGAGTTGGGATCGCCTGCGTCAAAGTTGGCGGCGAGGTTCATGACCAAGTTGCCGCCGGCCGAGTAGCCTGCGATGCCCACCTGATGAGGATCGAGGCCCCAGTCCGTAGCCCGATGTCGGACGAGCCGCACGGCGCGTTTGGCGTCCATCAGTGTCAGCGCCTGAATCCCCGCATTGTCCACCTTGTGAGGTGGGCGCAGTCGATACCGCAGCCCGATGATCGTGACGCCCATTGGATTGAATACCTTGGCTGCATAGATCACATGCGTTTTCCAATCCAGCGAGCCGTAGCCTCCACCCGCGCACACAATGAGCGCACGCCCCGTCCGCCTTTCACCCGAAGCAGGAAACACGACCATTGAGGGAAGGGTGACGTTTCGAATCTGTCCCCGCTCTCCCACGGTTTCGGCGGGTCCGTTTTCCATGAACTCCGGCGGATGGTCCGGCCACAATGGAATGGCCCCGGGCACGGGTTCGCCGAGGAGCTCGGCCAACGCGAGGTCCGTCGCGTTGGGTCCGCCCCAGGCGCTGGTGCCAAGGACAATCAAAAGCAGGGCGAAACCGAGTCTCATGGGGAACTGTCACTCCACGCGTCCATCGCGCAACTCCGGCGGTCAGACCTTCCGGGGTCACTCCTTCATCGGCAGCATCCACCGGGGTGCGATCTGATCGGTCTCGTCGCTGGTGATGAGCCAGTCGAGGATGCGGGTGCGGAGTTGCTGCTCCACCTCGCGGTGTTCGGCTCGGCCCGCAAGGTTGGTCATTTCATGGGGGTCCTCTCTCAGGTCGTAGAGCTCCGCGTCGCCGTCGACATAGTAGCAGTATTTCCATCGCTCGGTGCGGACCATTTTGGCGTCGGGATGCCGGATGCCATCGACTCCCTTGCCCTTTTCGAAGGGCAGGTCGAGGCCGCCGCTGTTGATCACTTCCGGGATGACGTTCTCGCTGAACACGGCGTCGTGTGGAGTGTAGTCGCGCCCCATGTCGGCGATGAGTGGGGCAAAGCTGCGGCCCTGACATTCGACGGGCTCAGGCACGCCGATGAACTCCAGCAGCGTGGGCATGAGGTCGATCGTCTCGATCAGTTCGTCATGGGTCGCGGGCCGGATTCGACCGGGCAGGCTCACCATGAAGGGCACCCGCACCGACGCATCAAAGAAGCAGTTTTTACCCATGATGCCGTGCTCCAAAAGTTGATCACCGTGGTCGGAACTGAACACGATGAGCGTGTTGTCCCCTTCACCCGTGGCTTCCAACGCGTCGAGCAGCAGACCGATCTCGTGGTCGACATGGGTGATGGCGCCGTAGTAGCTGCGATAGATCCATTGGAGTTGCTCCCGCGAGGTCAGGCGGGCTTTCCCACCGGCGCGCATCGCCAGCTTTTGAACCGGCAAGGGAAGCTTCGCCAAGTCCGCGTCCGTGAACTGCTCGGGCAGGGGGATCTCGATGTCGTCGTAGAGGCTGTCGTAGGGTGGGCCGATCTCGAAGGGGCTGTGGGGCTTCCAAAATGAGACGTGGAGGAAGAACGGCTCGTCCAGAGCGGCGAGTTCCTTCAACTGAACGCGCGACCGGTCGCCGGTCCAGGCGGTGTCCGTGAACTGGGTGTCGATCAGCGAACGGAACGGGTTCTTGCCGGGCTCAACGCCCTTGGCCAGCGCGCGGTAATTCTTCGTCTGGCCATGCTCGGAGTCGTTGGCACGCCACCACCTCACGTAGTCGGACCAGAGGTCCGTCCGCGACACACCATCGTGCAGTTCGACGACATCAAATCCGGTCTGCAGAGCGTGTTCCTTGGTCGGCGGAAAATAGTGCAGCTTGCCCACAACGGCGGTTCGATACCCTGCGTCTTGGAAGCGCGCCTGCATCAGAATCTCACCATCATCCAGCGGCGTGTAGTTGACGCGGTTGCGGTGCGCATGCGCGTAGCGTCCCGTAAAGAAACTGATCCGCGATGGCACGCACACGGGGGACGACACAAAGGCATGCGTGAAGTTCGCACCCCGGGCGGCGAGCCGGTCCATGTTTGGCGTTTGGATGAGCTTGTTCCCGTTGGCACCCACGCAATCCCAGCGCTGCTGGTCGGTCATGAGGAACAGGATGTTGGGCTTGTCCTGTGCCGATGCCGATGCCGAAGCGATGAACAAAAGAGCCATCAGGCCATTCAGGAGACGGTTGGGGAATAAGGAGTTCATTTCTTCAGGGGGCTTCTCGCTGGTTTATTTGGAGACCGGCGTTCGTTTCATGAGCGGATTCAATGCAAACGACCTTATTCTGACGAGGAAAGCATTGACCTGTCCAATCTTCTCTCCGATAGCCCCCAATTCCGTCTCGACCCCAGCATGCAAAACGACACACCATCTTCCCCGCACCTATCGCTAGCGGAGGTGCTTGAGGGGGCGCTTGCTTCGCCCCACGAGAAGGGGCCTTCGATCGGTGAGCTGAGCGCTGCCGTCGGTGAGAAGGGCTTTGGCCTGCTGCTGATGATCCTCTCCCTGCCTAGCGCTCTCCCGGTGCCTGCCCCGGGTTACAGCACCCCCTTTGGCATTGCGATCGCCATCATTGCCATTCAAATGCTGACCGGTCGGCATCGGCTCTGGCTTCCAGAAAAAATCAAAGGCGTCCGGATCCATCCCAAGTTTGCTGGGAAGATGGTCGGCAGCGTCTCGAAGTTCCTTCATGCCGTTGAACGGTTCATCAAACCCAGGCATCTTTGGATTCGCTCACGACTGGGCCATTCAGCGCTGGCCTGCGTGATCTTGATCATGGCCTGCCTGATGATGTTGCCCATTCCTTTGACCAACACCTTTCCTGCCATGGTTATTTTCATCATCGGCATCGGGTTGTCCGAGGAAGACGGCCTGCTCGCGATGTTTGCGTTTGGAGTCGGCGTTGCCGCCGTGGCGCTCTACAGCTTCATCATCTATCTGGTGATCACTCAGGGCCCCGAAGCTGCCGATGGCATTAAAGACTGGATCAAGGCAAAGGTGGGCATGGGCGATGGGGCCGAATGAGGTGCGGCTGCGCCGATGACGGACTACCTCTCCACTGAGAGCCGTGATCCATGCGTTTCAACCAGCATCCGCCGGAGCGCGGAGGGTCGGTCATGAGGAGCAGAAGGATGGGCTTGTTCGTTGAGGCCGCCGCTGCCGCCGTGATTCACCAAACGGGCGCGGGCCGTTTGGTGCAGAGGTGAGTGAAACGATGCATCACTTCTTGGGCTGGCCCTTTCCAGATCGGAAGTCGGGGTTCGGTGTTGGCAAGGCGGCGTCGACCGAATTGCGCCAGGCTTGGAGTCTTTCGCGCAAGGCGCTGGTCTTGTCCGGCATCTCCGTGGCCAGGTCGTGTTGCTCGGAGAGATCCTCCTTCAGGTGGTACAATTCCACGTGATCGTCCTCAAAAAACTCGAGCAACTTCCAGTCGCCAGATCGGATCGCGCTGACGGGTGAGGTGGTGGGGTAGTAGTGCGGGTAGTGGAAGAACAGGGTGTCGCGGTCCAGTTTCGAAGAAGGATCCTTCAGTAGTGGCGTCAGGTCCAGACCATCATTGACCTCCGTTGGAAGTCCCGCTGCGTTCAGCAGGGTGTTGAAAAGATCCATGGTGATGACGGGCGCATCACAGACACCTGCGGTCGAGACACCCGGCCAGCGAATGATCAGGGGGATGCGAATCCCTCCTTCGTAGAGCGAGCCTTTGCCGGAGCGGAGCGGTGTGTTGTTGGTGACGGGCATGTCGCGTCCACTGGCCTTGTCAGCGCCGACGAAGCCGCCGTTGTCGCTGGAAAAGATCACGACCGTGTTCTTTTCCAGGTCATGCTCTTTCAAGTGATCCAGTAGCCGACCGACATTGTCGTCGAAGTTCTTCATCATGGCGGCATACACCCCGTGCTTGTGGTTCATTCCGGGTTGCAGTTTCGCATCAAAGTGTGCCACGTCCTCTGCCTTCGCCTCAATCGGTGTGTGCACGGAGTGATGGGAGAGATAGACGAAGAAGGGCTTTTCACCGGCCTGATCGATGACCTTGATCGCCTCGTCGGTGAGACGGTCGGTGAGGTATTCGCCGGGTTCACCAAACTCGAGATGCGGCACGTAGCGGAACTCCCCACCAAATCGCCCGCTGCCGCTGTAGGGCCACCAAAAGGTCTGCGGGGCCCCCCAGCCGGTGCCACCGATGTTGATGTCGAACCCGTGTGCCTCTGGGTAGTGCTGCCAGCCGCCGAGATGCCACTTGCCGACGAGCGCGGTCAGGTAGCCCGCTTCCCGCAGGCGCTCGGCAATCGTCGTCTCTTCGTGGGGCAGATCCCAAATGGACGGAGCGTCGCGCAGGGGTCGATTCTTTGGCCCACCACCTTCGGCTCCCTCCGCCCAGATGGTAAAGTTTACCCGGGCGGCGTGTTGGCCGGTCATCAGCGTCGCACGGGTCGGCGAACAGACGGACATCGCATAGGCATTCGTGAACCGCACCGACTCGCGCGCCAATTGGTCGATTCGTGGCGTTTCATGCAGATCCGCGCCGTAGCAGCCGAGGTCCGCCCAACCCATGTCGTCGGCGAGAATGAACAGGAGGTTGGGGCGTGGCGCGGCGGTAGCGGAGAAGAGGAATGGCCCGGAGATCAGCAGGGTGGCGACGAGGGACTTCATGGTTGGGGAAGGGGGCAATGTGCGAGTCGAGACAGCACCATGCTAACAAACGGGATCAAGCAGCGGAATCAGGCGACAAAGAGGATGCGAAATGCGACGACGATTTTCCGCACGGCGCAAGATCGGCGCAGTACAGGGCAGGCGTTGCCGGAAATCCGCCGCGCCGGGGGCGTTTACTCCACCCTAAGGTGCCCGATTTTTTCGGTCACTCTGGCTTGGTTGGCCGCTGCCCCATGCACGAACTTCATCCCCGCCCCTCATGATCAACATCACCAAACTCTGGACCGGCACTGCGCAACCTGCGGACGCCCTTCGCTACGGCACCACGGGTCATCCCGGACATGGCAAGAGCCACAGCGCCAGCACCCGCAAGCCGATCACCGTCTGGAACATCACCCGCACCTGCAACCTGCGCTGCGTGCACTGCTACTCAGATTCGAACGCCGCGAACTACCCCGGCGAACTCACGTGGCCGGAAATGGAATCCGTGATCGACGATCTGTCGGCCTATCAAGTGCCATCCCTGCTCCTCTCCGGCGGCGAGCCCCTCATTCATCCCCGGTTCTTCGACATCGTGGACAAAGCGCGCGCCGGGGGGCTGAAGCTGACGATCTCGACCAACGGCACTCTCATCACCCCGGAGAAAGCCGCGATGCTGAAGGCCGCCAACGTGGCTTACGTGGGCATCTCGCTGGATGGCATCGGCAAGGTCCACGATGAGTTTCGTCGCAAGGAAGGCGCATTTGACGGTGCGGTGCGTGGCTTTCGCAACTGCCATGACGTCGGGCAGAAGACGGGACTGCGCCTCACACTGACGCGCCACAACGTTCAGAACATTGAGCAGATCCTCGACTTCATCGAGGACCAGCAGATTCAGCGGGTCTGCTTCTACCACCTCGTGCCTTCGGGACGTGGCAGCAGCCTGCAGGTGCTCACCCCTGCGGAGTCGCGCCATGCATTGGACACGCTCATCGCCCGCGTCGAAGCGTGGCACAAGCAAGGGGTCAATCGTGAACTCCTCACCGTTGCCGGACCTGCGGACGGTGCCTACCTGCTGCTGCGCATGGAGCGGGAAAACCATCCGAATCTCGAAGAGGCGCGGCGTCTGCTCACTTGGAATGGCGGCGGTGCCAACAGCAGCGGGCGCGGGATCGCCAACATCGACACCCAGGGCAATGTGCATCCCGATCAGTTCTGGCAGTCCATCGTCCTCGGAAACGTGAAGCAGATGCCGTTTTCGCAGATCTGGGAGGGGCACAACGAAACCTCCAGCGCGACTCTGAACGACATCCGCAGCATTGGTCGCCTGAGTCAGGACGAGCGCCAATCCCGCATGAGCGGCGCTTGCGCCGACTGCCGCTGGTTCAGCGTCTGCGGCGGCGGATTCCGCACCCGCGCAGCCTTCAGCGCGGACGGCGGCCTCTGGGGCAGCGATCCGGGTTGCTACCTGACCGATGCGGAGCGCACGGGGTTGGAACTGGTGAGTTGATCATCGGACGGCGGCTTCGGCGGGGCTGACCGTGGTTCGCAGATGAAGCGGGGCAAAACTACAGTTTGTTCGGCACCACCTTCGTCCACGGGCTCCAGGCACCCATGGCGTGCTGCTGGATCTTGCGCTTCCAGATCTTGTTGCCGCAGAAGGCGAAGAGGGTGTCGAGGTCTTTGCCACCAATGGCAACACCCGTAACGCGCTCGTTTCCGGGCACGGGAAGGATGATCTGGGTGGGGCCATCATCCGCGCTGATTTGAATGCCGCTCTTGGTGGCGATGAACTGGCGACCCTCGATCGAGTAGCACAGCGACTCGGCACCCGCGTCGTCATCCCAATCCGCAACGTGTAGGTGGAAGAAGCGCTCCTTGTTGGTGAGCGTGGCGTCGTCGTTGATCTGATAACTGTAGATCCATTTGGAGTGACCATCGGCCACAGACAGCAGCCATTGATCCGGGCGGTAGGCCATGCCGGTGGCAAAGTGGAGGCCCTTGTCGACCAGTGCCTTCTTTCCATTCAGAACCAGCCACAGGCTCCCGGCGCTCCGGGGTTTGGCGCTGTTGGTGGTGACATAAAGCACACCGTCGGGCCGGGCGAGGATGCTGTGCCCGAGGATGTCCTCCATGACGACGCTGCCCTTGCCCGACGAGTCGTAGCGCATGAGTTGGCCCGACTTTTCAGAAATCGTGTAGAGCGTGCCGTCGGGTCCGATGGTGACGCAGTGGGCATTGCCCGTATCGCTGGCGAACTCGCTGACGGTTCCATCGAGATCGATGCGATGGATCTTGTCGTTGGTGGTGTCAGCGAAGAAGACCTCCCCACTTGCGTTGCAGTCGGGCCCACGCGTGCTCTTGAACCCTTCAGCCACGAGTTGCCAATCCTCGCTGGGAATGAGGACTTCCTGCGCACGAGGTGCGCTCGGGCCCGCTTTGACACGTTCGGGCCAGTCTTTCCACAAGTAGGTCATGCCTTCCCGGTAGTTCTCCTTGTACCCCGCACCGTGACGGCCATCGATGATGCGGAACTGGTAGTCGTAGCCCGAGAACTTCAGCGCCTTGTCCATTTCCTGGTCGAGCAGAAACCAGTCGCCCGCGCAGTTTTCCATGTCGTGGGTGCCTGTGGTCAGGAAGGCACGAATGGGTTTTGCCTCGAACTTTCGCACCATCGTTGGGAACTCGTGTCCTCCACGAAAACCGACAAAGCTGCCGCTCACGCAGTAGACACGGCTAAACGCGTCGGGCCGATTCCAAGCCGCCGTGAAGGCCGCGATGCCACCACTGCTGCCACCGGACATGCAGCGGTCGTTGCCGTCGGTGGAAAGATTCAGACCCAACGTCTTCGCTACGTAAGGGAGCAGCTCTTCGACGAGAAAGCGGACGTTGTTGTCGTTCACAGCATCATATTCGAAGTCGCGATTGCGACGTCCGGCGGTCCCGGGCATCGGTGCGGGCAGTTCGCCGGGACGCACAAAGACGCCGACGGTCACTGGCATCTCGCCGGTCGCGATCATGGTCTCCATCATCTCTTTTTCGCCATCGCGATAGCCATCGGTCTTCACGTATACGCAGGCAGGCTTGGAGCCATCGTATTGGGCCGGAACGAAGACGACCACGTCGCGCACCGTTCCGGGAAAGATCTGACTCTCGGTGAACTGGAAAGTCTGTGTCGTTCCCTTCAGGATGTCCTCGGGAGCGATTTCCGGTGGTGTGTAGGTGGGGACATCTTTCGCGCCCGCCTCTGCAACACCGCTTCCTGCGAGTGGCCGGATGAACCATTGCAGGTGTGGATCGGTCTCGCGATAGCTCCAGAGATCAATCTTTGCGCCCGGCTGGCCGAGATGATCGATTCCCATGTCCGGCGCGTGCTTGGCGAGCAGCGTGTAGGCGCCATTATCCTCGTGCTTCACCAAGGTCCAGCGTTGCGAGGGCTCGCCGCGATCTTTTTCAAGAACCATGGCTGTTCCGCGCTTGGTTCCTGCGCCTTCGGCTGTGACGACCAGTGTGGGATCGCTGGACGGTGAAATCCGCACCGTTTCCCCATCCGGCTGCACGATCCACTTCTGATTGGCTTCATCGTTGGGCGACTGAGTCGAAATCACCGCGCCGTCCTTCACGCCGCCAACGGCTTCCAACACAAACTCTGGTGTGCTGACCGACACGATCTGGTAGGCACCCCAGTCTTCGGCTTGAGAGGAATGGATCGCCATCAGAGCGAGTACGACCAAGAGCTGTACGGGTTTCATAAAGTCCAGTGCTGTGGGCGGTGGTGCGATGGTTTGAGAATCAATCACCCCCAGTACTCAGCGATCTTCCGCTGCAAAAATGCGACGCTGCGCTCAAGTTGCTCGATGCCGTCGACGCCGTCTTCGATGCTGATCCAGCCGTCGAACCCGACGCGCTTGAGCTCGGTGAAGATGGCGTCGTAGTCGTTCAGGCCCTTGCCGATCTCGCCGTGGCGGAGGCGCTGCGCGTACCCTTCCACGCCGCCTTCTTCGCGTCGGAGATCTTCAAGCGTACCTTCGGAGAGGTAGCGGTCGCTGGCGTGCATGGTGACAACGCGATGTGAGACGCGCTTCAGGAGCTCGACGGGATCTTCGCCCGCCAGGTAGGTGTTCGAGGGATCGTAGTTCACGCCGAAGTTCGGATGGTCGATGGCGTTCACGAGCTGGCAGAAAACGTCCATCTTCTGGGCAAACTCGGGGTAGGTCCAAAAGTCGTCCTTGTAGTGGTTTTCCAAGTTCAGCGTGATGCCGCGCTCCTTCGCATAGGGCAGGCAGGCGTGGATGGAATCGGCCGCAAGCTTCACGCCTTCGTCGATACTCAGCTCGGGGCGCTTTTGGCCGCTGAGCACCCGGCAGTACGACGCGCCGAGAGTCTTGGCCATGTCGATGAACCGCTTCTGCTTATCGATCTCAGCCTCGCGAGCGGTGGCGTCGGGATGGGTGAAGTCCGGGGAGCAGCACAGCATCGGGATGACTTTGCCGATGTCCTCAACCTCACTGCGGAACTGCGTCCAGTTGGACTCGTCCGCCATCTCGATGAACCCGGCATACCATTCGAGACCTTCGACTTCGAGTCGGCGAGCGAGTTGGATCCATTCGGAGACTTTCATGCTGCCGTCTTTGCAGAGGGCCGTCATGTAGGCTTTGGGGAAGGCGGAGAGCTTGGGCATGGTGGTTGAAAGGACGAAATCAGGGTGAGGAATGATGAAGTAGATGGGCTGGGAATCGTTGTCA
>CAXBNA010000167.1:0-14561 GCA_963976915.1 uncultured Verrucomicrobiales bacterium | reverse complement strand
GACCACTCTACCCCACACCACCAAAAAGGCTATAGAAATAATTAAAATGCTCTAGACTTTCCTTGTGGAACGAACGGTCACCAAACTCGGTCTGCATGACCAGAAAACAGCCCCTTTGATACGAGATCGAGCCGAAGCCGAGAGAGTATTCGAGGCACTGTTAAGGCAAGGCGAATCCCTTTACCCATCCCGTGAAGCTTCAAAAGGATATCCTCGCGTTTGTCGAATTACTCCTCTCCGAGAACGTTGAGTTCCTGCTGGTGGACGGCTACGCGCTCGCGCTTCACGGAGCGCCAAGGTTTACTGAGGACATCGATTTCTATATTCTTCCCGCACCTGAGAATGCTGCACGATTGATGCGAGTCATCGATCAGTTTGGATTTGGCGCGCTGGAGCTGACTGAGGCGGACTTTCTGAAACCCAACTACATCA
Source organism: uncultured Verrucomicrobiales bacterium (assembly GCA_963976915.1). Lineage (GTDB taxonomy): Bacteria > Verrucomicrobiota > Verrucomicrobiia > Verrucomicrobiales > Verrucomicrobiaceae > CAXBNA01. The sequence continues at coordinate 14,129 of CAXBNA010000167.1, read as the reverse complement.
TCCAACTCGGTATGGCACCCCACCGAATCGATCTTTTGACGGGGATTGATGGTGTCAATTGGCAAGAGGCCTGGGACTCAAGGGAAACGGCCAACCTTGATGGACTAGAGGTGATGATGATCGGTCGTGAAGCGCTGATTCGAAACAAGAAGGCAAGCGGACGCACGCAGGATCTGGCTGATGCCGAGAGGCTCGAAGCCAGTTGATGCCATTTTTCACTCGCCGCCCGGGCAAGCGAAGTGATTCCGATGGCATTCTCACGAATGCCGCTACGGACTACCGCTCGAGCTCCAACGTCAGCACATTCTCCCCCGGCTGAATCTCGACGGTCCACGGTCCTTCATCCCCCGCCTTCGCGCCACTTGTGGTCACGGTGCCGTCCGGCGTTTCCAATCCGGCGACATCAGCGGCGGAGTAGGATACTGTCAGGTTGACGGGGCCGACGACGGGGCCGTGTGCGGCATCGAGCTTGAATTTGCCTCGCGCCACTCGTGCTGAAGCCACGGGCGCATCGGAATCGGCGGAACGAAACACGACTCCACCCCAACTCACCGGGGTACCGTTCACGGTCACCGTCCCCTGCACCGCAGCTCGCTCGGCAGGACTGAAGAAACCCTGATTGCGCAGCCAGTCCCGAAGGTGACCACCCCAGGTGCCGAGCACGGGATCGCTCAGAATCAGGCCCACTCCGTGAGGGCCGGGTTGATAGACATGCAGTTCAGCTGGCACGCCCTTCTCCCGACAGGCGAGGTAGAACTGCACCGCGTTCTCCGCAGGAACGACCGTGTCTGCGTCCGTCTGAAAAAGGAAGGTCGGCGGCGTCTGCTCCGTCACCCGGAGGTGGGTGCTCACGGAACGGGCGAGTTCTTCATCGTCTGCGCGCGGTCCCAGGAGGTTTTTTCGGGAGCCCATGTGCGCTGAGCGATCGCTCATCGAGATCACCGGATACACCGGCACCGCCACATTCGGCCGGGCACTGACTTGGTCGATGGCATCATTGGTTGCTCCCTCGGGCTTCTCGTCAAAGAGCGTCGCCGCCATCGACGTCAGGTGCCCGCCTGCCGAAAAGCCGATCACGCCGATGCGGTTCGGATCGATGCCGTACTTGTCAGCATTGGCGCGGACAAAACGCATGGCACGCTGCACGTCGATGAGTTGGATCGGGTAGTGATACCCCTTTGAACCCAGCCGGTAGTGCAGCACGAACGCGGAAACACCCAGCCCATTGAACCACTTCGCCACCTGCGTGCCTTCGTGGTCCGAGGCCAACCCGCCATAGCCGCCGCCGGGGCACACCACGAAAGCCGCGCCGTTGGCTTTTTCGCCTGGAGCCGTCCAAACTTCAAAGAAAGGCTGATCCTGATCCGCTTCGCCATGGGCTCCGGGAGCACCTTCGGGCCAGAGCGGCACTTTGACCGGCTGGGTTTGGGCGGAAGAGTGAAAGCCAGGAGCGAGAACGAGGAACGCGGAGAGAAAGATGCGGAGATTCATGGAGGTGCGACGGAGAAGGGCGAGCTGAAAGCGTGCGACAGAAAACGCCACGAGTAACCCATGTCTTTTCCCCAAACTTCCGGCGAAGGAGCGGAGTGCGACTCGCCGCCGAACGAACGTCCCTGGGCTCGACTCCGCCCAAAAGCTCCCACCCCGGCGGCTGGAAGCACGCCGCTCCTTGGGGTTCCTACTTCCACCGCATGCAGCGGAAGGGATGGTCGTCGATGAGGTTGGCTTGGACGCCTGCGAGTCTCTCGGGGTGGTAGAACTGGACGCCCACGTAGTAGTAGATCGGGATCAGGACGGCCTCGTCGGTGACGAGGAGTTTTTCGGCCTGCTGGAAGATGCCGTTGCGTTTGGCGACGTCGGTTTCGCGAGCGGCTGCGGCGATCAATGCGTCATACGCAGGACTGGCCCAGCCAGTGCGGTTGTTGCCGCTGCCGGAGACGAACATTTCCAGAAACGTGCTCGGATCGTTGTAGTCACCCACCCAACTGGAGCGGCAGAGGCTGTAGTTGAGCTCCTTCATGGAGGCGAGGTAGATCTTCCACTCCTGCTTCACGAGATCGACCGTAACGTTGAGGCCGTCCTGCCACATGGCCTGAAGCTCGACCGCTATGTTTCGTTCGACCAGCTTCGGGAAGTAGAGGTACTCGACGCGGGGAAAGCCCTTGCCGTCGGGGTAACCTGCCTCGGCGAGGAGACGGCGGGATTCTTCGAGACGAAAGGTCGGACCCGGCGGCGGCTGATAGTCCTGACCGGTTCCGGGAGGTGTCAGGCTGGAGGCTTCGATCTCGCCGAGTTGGGTGATTTTCTCCGTGATGCGATTCCGATCCACCGCGAGGGAAAAAGCGAGCCGCACGCGCGGATCATCGAAGGGGGCGCGGGTCACGTTGAAGCGGGTGAAGTAAGCGCCGAGGAAGGGCCCGGTGTGAAAATAGTCCTGCTCCTTGAGCTTCTTCGTCAGCGAGGTGGGTACCATGCCCTTGTCCATGATGAGGTCGGCCTGGCCGGTGAGGAAATAGTTGATCGCGGTGTTTGGCTCGGAGATGGGGAGGACCTTCACGGTCTTCATGGCCACGTTCTCGGCATCCCAATAGTGCGGGTTGGCCTTCAGGAGGATGTGATCATCCAGCTTCCATTCTTCGAGCATGTAGGGGCCGTTGCCGATCAGGTTGCCGGGTTTGATCCAGGCCGTGCCGTGCTCCTCAATCGTCGGCAGATGCACCGGAGCCAGCGTGGCAAAGGCACACAGGTCGATGAAAAAGGGGGTCGGATTCAGGAGGCGTACCTCCAAGGTGTGATCATCCACCGCACGGACGCCCACTTTTCCAAAGTCCTTCTCGGTGCCCTCATTGAAGGCCCGCGCCCCGTCGATGACGTAGAGCTGGCTGGCATAGTCAGCCCCGAAGGCGGGATCGAGCACGCGCTGCCAGGAGCGGACGAAGTCTGCGGCGGTAAAGGGATCGCCGTTGCTCCACTTGGCTTCGGGGCGCAGATGGAAGGTGTAGGTCAGAGCGTCAGCCGAGATGTCCCAACGCTCGGCCATGCCCGGCTCGGGCTTCCCGTCTTCCCGAATCCGACACAGCCCCTCAAACAAAGCCGAGGAGATCCGCATTCCCACCTGGTCCGTGACGATGGCGGGGTCGATGCTCTGGGGTTCAGCCCCGTTGATGAAGACGAGGTCCGCCCGCTCGACACGGCGGGAGCAGCTCGTCAGTGTGACGGCGGCGGCAAGCAGAAACCAAAAAACCGGGCGAACCATGCTGGATAGTAGCACAGACCCGGTTTTGTGGGGAAGGAAGAGAAGCGAAGCGCTTGAACGCTGACTCAGTTCCCTGCAGCGGGCGCAGGGACCGGAGCTGGCTCAGTCGCCGGTACCGCCGGTACAGGAGCAGCTTTGGACTCGGACTTCGCTTTCGCCTTGGCCTTCGGAGCCTCGGTCTTCTTGGCGCCGTCTGCCTTGGGATCTGCTGAGGCCTTCGCCTTGGAATCGTCCTTCTTCGCCGGGGCGGCGGCTTTTTTGTCGCCTTCCTTGGCTTTGGCCGGAGCTGGCTCGCCCTTCTTGTCATCGGCCGCCGGTGCCGGAGTGGCTGGGGGGGCGTCAGGAGCAGGCGTTTCAGCCGCGGCAGGTGCTTCAGGCGCAGGCTCGGCGGCGACCTCTTCAGGCACGTCGTCGAAAACCTTGGTCGAAGCCTTGGCCGCCTGACTGCGGGAGGTGAGCATCGCAAGCGTCAGCGTCAGGATGAAAAGAGCCACTGCGAGATACACAGTGAATTTTTGCAACACGTTGGTCGTTTGCGCGCCAAACATTTGGGTGGTCATACCCTCGCCGAACGATGCACCGAGTCCCTCTTGGCGAGGGCGTTGCATCATCACTACGAGAATCAAAAGGAGGCAGACGAGTACCTCGATGACCGTAAGAATGCCGATCAGAATATCCATAAAAAGGGTGGCGAATATGGGGGCCTTTCATCGCTTGGCAAGCGGCTTCTCCGATTGGTTTCAATCCCGGGACAGAAAGAACTCCCCAATTCTTCTCACCAACCTGCAACTTTTCCTTCAAGATCGGGTTTCCTGTAACGTTTCCGCCCCAGCGACATCGCGCAATTCCTTTCAACTCAACCCCTCGCGCACCTTCCCATGAGCTTCCTGTTTCGCTCGACCCTTGCCCTCGTCCTCACGATGGCCTCCCTCCACGCCTCGATCCTCCCTGAGGCAGCCAAGATCGACGATATCTTGGCCAAAGACTGGGAAAAGCGGGAATTGAAGCCAAATCCCATCGCTCCAGACGAGGTTTTCCTCCGTCGCGTGTATGTGGATGTCGCCGGGCGCATCCCCACGCTGGACGAGGCCAAGGCCTTCCTCTCTTCGCAGGACCCAAACAAGCGCATGAAGCTGATTGACCAGCTCCTCAGCAGTGACGGCTACGCCAGCAACTACTTCAACTACTTCGCCGACATCCTCCGCCTCCTCACCAAAGGGCGCGATGGCATCGCAGGCCAAGCCTACGCCGACTGGCTCAAGACCTCCCTCCGTGAGAACAAGCACTACGACGTGATGGTGAAGGAACTCCTCACCACCGACGGCGCCGCCTGGGATTCAGGAGCCATCGGGTTCTACACCCGCGACCGCGGCATGCCTTTGGACCACCTCGCGGCCACCGTGCAGGTGTTTCTCGGAACCCGGATCGAGTGCGCGCAGTGTCACAACCACCCCTTCGATAAATGGACCCAGATGGACTACTACCAGATGGCGGCCTTCACCTATGGCATGGATACGCGAAACTACGGGATCGACCCCAAAAAGATGTTCGGCACGGTCGACCGCAAGAACACCGAAGCGCGCAAGGCCTATCAAGAGGTGCGTGAAGTCCTCGGCGAAGTGATGAAGCCCCTCCGCTACACCGCCATCAGTCCCAACGGAAAGCTGCCCCAGCTGCCACATGACTATCAGTATGACGACGCGAAACCCAAGCAGACCATCGAACCCAAAACAATGTTTGGTCATGAGGTTGTCGCCAAGGAGGGACAAACCATGCTGCAGGGTTTCGGCGATTGGATGACCAGCCCAGACAATCCAAGATTCACCACCGTCATTGCCAACCGCCTGTGGAAACGAGTGATGGGCATGGGCCTCATGGAGCCCGTCGATGAAATCACCGATTCCACCGTCGCCTCGAATCCGGAGCTCATGAGCTATCTCGAAAAGCTCATGATCGCCAAGAACTACAACCTCAAGAGCTACCTCCGCGTGCTTCTGAACTCGGACGTCTATCAGCGGATGCCCAGCCAGAAGGATGTGGATCTGGGCGAGGAGTATTTCTTCACGGGTCCGCTCATGCGCCGCATGAGCGCGGAGCAAATCTGGGACAGCGTCGTGACCCTGCTCGTCGGGAATGTGGACACGCGTGCCGCCGAACCCGATGCGCAGAGCGCCGCCCGGCTCGCGGCGCTTGAGACTCTGCATGATTCCATCGCAGGAAAAACCGGCGACGAACTCCTCGCCGCCGTTCGCGCCGCCAACGACGGTGAAGCCAGTGAGCGTGAGCGCCAAATCAAGGCGCTGACAGCAGAGATGAGGACCGCCAAAGATGGCAACGACCCAGACAAGGCACGAACCATCGCCCGACAAATCGCCCAACTGCAACGCGGTTCCAAGGGAGATGCCTTTGTCACCATCCTCGGCACCGAAGGTGCCCAGACCTTCCAGACGATGATGCGGGACGCTGGCAAGTCTGACAAAAAATCGTCCGCCAAGAACATCGGCGCAGCCCAGGTGTCCATGTCCAAGGAGGAGATTCGGAAGATGATGGACGAGGGCATGGATAAGAAAGAAATCCGCGCCAAGGTCGAGGAGATGAAGAAGGTCGCCAAAGCGGCGGGCTCCATCTCCAGCGCCGTCCGCGCCTCCGAGCTGGAAAGCCCCGCTCCCCGCGGCCACTTCCTCCGCACCTTCGGCCAGTCCGACCGGGAAACGATTGAGAACGCCAATGGCGAAGCCGCCGTCCCACAAGCGCTCAAGATGCTCAATGGGCCCGTCGCCAGCGCCTTGATGAACCCCATCACCCAGTTCTCCCAGAGCTTGGCCGCAGCGGATTCAGACACGAAAAAAGCCGATGCCATCTACCTCTCCCTCCTCACCCGCCTCCCGACCCGGAACGAGCGCCAAATCCTTGACCAAGTCGCAGCCGAACGCGGAGCTGACGCCCCCTCCGACATTGTCCACGCCCTGCTCAACACGAGCGAGTTCCTCTTTGTCCGCTGAGTCCCGTCCGCATTGCAGCCAAACCCATTTCGCGCCATATTGATCCCATGATCCTCGAAGCTCACCCCTCCGTCGCCGCGCTGCCTAACTCGGAGAAGGTCGCGCTCATCAATGAACTCTGGGATGAGATTCTCGGTGAAGGAACCGACTCTCAGCGTCACCGCGAGATCGCAAAAGAGCTCGAACTCGCTGCCGCTGAGTATGAGAAAGACCCTGCGGATCTAGTTTCATGGGCTGAAGTGAAAGAAAGGGCTCAAGCAGGCAAGGAATGAAGCGTGAGATTCTCTTCCTCCGCCGAGCGGATGACCATGTTCAGCGAGCCTACGAGTTTTTTGAAAACAACCATCCTGGAGCCGGAGACATTTTCCTCGCACGTCTCGAACTCACCCTGGACCTCCTGACTCACCATCCCCTCATCGGTCCCCATACACTCCGACCATTCGCCGCCTACTCATCGCCAAGACCACCTTCGCCATCTTTTACGTTCCCCATGGCAACCGCCTCATCATTCACGGTGTTTTAGATCTCCGTAGCCATCCGACAACCATCGACAACGACCTCAATCGCTAAAGCCACTCATCCCGTTCTGCCTCCCAAAATCCGCAATCCGCATTCGATCATGAAAGCCCTCCTCCAACGCGCCGACGAACTCTCCCGCCGTGATTTCGTCATGCGGGCCGCCAAAACCTGCCTCGGCGTCACTGCCGCGCCGATGTTCCTCTCTGGAAAAGCCCAGGCCGCCTTCGAAGGGTCTTCCAAGCTCAAGCAAGTGCCCACCGCGCGTAACGTCATCTACCTCTACATGAGCGGGGGCATGAGTCATCTCGATACCTTCAACGCCCAGCCTGGCACCGAGGAGGCCGGCCCGGTCGAGCACATCAAGACTTCCGCCGATGGCGTTCTCCTCTCCGGCTACCTGCCTCGCCTCGCCGAGCAGATGCACCACGTCGCCATCATCAACTCCCTCAACTCGACCCAGGGTGCCCACGCGCAGGGAAATTACTTCATGCACACCAGCTACACGCTGCGCAGCACGATCAAACATCCCTCCATGGGCGCGTGGCTGGCCACCCACCAAGGGCGCAGCAATCCGACCCTGCCCTCCAGTGTCGTCATTACCGGCAACAGCCAGCACCCTGGCGCGGGCTTCTTCGGTGCCTCGGTCTCGCCTCTGATCATCAACAACCCTGCGGCCGGCCTCGCCGACATCCGCCGTCCGGCGGCACTCTCGCAGGACGACTTCGACTATCGTCTCGGCCTCGCCTCAAAGCTCGATCAGGGCTTCCGGGAAAGCTACGATTACTCCGACGTTCGGGCTTACGCCGACATCTACAAAGACGCCGTGGGCATGATGAAGAGCGAGGACTTGAAGGCCTTCGACATCGACGATGAACCCATGGAAATGCAGGAGCTCTACGGTGCCGACACCTTCGGCCAGGGCTGCCTCCTCGCCCGTCGCCTCGTCGAGCACGGCGTCCGCTTTGTCGAAGTCACCATGGGCGGCTGGGACACCCACACCGACAACTTCGTCCGCGTGCCCGAGAACTGCTCCAAGATCGATCAAGCCGTCGCCGGTTTGCTGAGCGATCTCGACCGCCGCGGCCTGCTGAACGAAACCCTCGTTGTGCTCACCACCGAGTTCGGCCGCACCCCGCGCATCAACCAAAACGTCGGACGCGACCACTACCCGAAAGCCTTCTCCAGCATCCTCGCAGGCGGCGGCATCCGCGGCGGTCAAATCTATGGCAAGACCGACAAAGGTGGCCACGAAGTCGCCGAGAACAAAGTCTCCCCGCCCGACCTCAACGCCACCATCGGGTACGCCCTCGGCCTTCCCCTCGACAACGTCATCTTCTCCCCCAGCAAGCGCCCCTTCACCATCGCCGACAAGGGTCAGCCGATCACGAGCCTGTTTGGGTGAGCACCCTCTAGCTGGCCTTTGTGATGCCGGTGCCGGGTTTCCCTAAAAGGCGTCGTCTCCCGGCCTGCCACAAGCCGGGCTCAAAGAAGCCCGACATTTCATTCTCGCAATGCCGCTCATGAATGCCACACTGGCGTCATGAAATTTCCAGCCATTCTTATCATCCTCGCCCTCGGGTTCCTCGCCTACACGAATCCGACGGAGACGGAGTTCCGGGCACATTTGAAGCAAGAGCAGGGTTTTGCTGCCACACTCGGGCTCGCGCTCACGGATCTTCTCTCGACGGGTCCCAAGAGCGGCATTCAGCGCGAGAACTTCTTCGTCTGCAGCCGCTTCTACATTGGTGGCGATGGCGTGCTGCCCCGCCAAGACCTCGCCTGGGGTGTCGCAGGAAAGTTCTTCGACATCTCGGAAAAACGGGATCTATCGGAGCGTTAGCCGGAGACAAGGGAGCCTAAGGTACGCTTCCTGTCGCCCGGAACGTGAACAGGTCGGAGTTTCGCAGATAGAACTCCAACCGGACTTCCCGACCCGTCAGTTCGTCCAGACTGTGGTCCTTCCATTCCACCTCATGGGTGATCCGATCCTTTGAGAGAGGCTCGGCATCTGGGTAGTCGAAGCCGGGGATCACCTTGCGGTGGGCATCGGTCACCCGAACTTTGAGCTCCCCCTCGGAGGCATCCGCATTGACGAGTAGGTTTCCCCCGGGCCATTTCAATAATCGGGTCACCACGACCCCGCCCCCGGAGGGACCATGGAGGGACACCAGCCCATCCTTGCGGCTGATCGCCAGTCCGATCCCAGGCCTCCTGTCTTTTCCGCCGTGGTCACCATCCCATCCGGCGTAGTAAAACCACCACTCGTCTCCCACTTCCACCCAGTCCATGGAGCCAAAGGCCATGCTGTCGTCCCAAGTGCCTTCCTCGCCAAGCGGGATCAGTTTCGGCCGATCCGGCAAGCGGTCGAACTGGTACCCGTCGCGGCTGAAGGCGAGTTCGGTGAAGATGTGGTCATTGAAGCGAAAGCACCACAGCGCTCCCCAGTAGATGCCCGCGTGGTAGCGGGTTGGCATGCCATAGAAGGCATTGAAGCTCTCCCGAGCATCCAGTTCGTCTGGAGTCAGAATGGTCTGCGGCGAAGTTGGCCAAGTTTCCCAGAGGGATGTGTGACTCATCCGCGCAATCCGGCGTGACTCGCCCGTGTCGAGAATGTCGCCATTGAACAACCGATAGCGATCCTTCGGCCGACAGAACATGACGTACTCCTCCCGGGCTTCGTCATAAACGATGCTGTTCAGGGTATCGCTGGGCAGCGGGTGAATGAGGGTGTCGCTCGATTCATCCCAGTGGATGCCGTCTTGGGAACCGATGACGCGAATGCCGTTCTGGCCCTTCGTCGCAGCGGTGGTCCGATAGGTCAGCAGGAATCGATGACCCCGGCGATCCTTCTCCGGCACCTTCAGGATCTGAGGTCCGCTCGCTCGCGATTCCTTCAGTCCGCGCCAAACGATGTTGTTCTCCGTCGAGCCTTCCCAATCATACAAGCCCAGACTCGGACGATCCCAATGCAATCCATCCGTCGACTCGGCATAAGCGATGCCATAGATCGTCTTGGTCTCGTCCGTGCCCAAACTCTCCCACGTGTGGGTCTGATACCACATGCGGAACAGACCGGCTTCCTCGTCCTTCACCACGGAGACAAAACCGCCGTCGCCCGCGATGAGTGGATTGCCGGGATGCTTCACCGGTGGATGCAGCACACGAAGCACGGCTTCTTTTTTCTGCTTCACCGCCCAGCGATTGTCCACAAGGTGATCGTCGATGAGAAACTGTGTCTCGGTGCCGATCTCCACGGGTTCCGCAGGCGGAGGTGCCGCGAAGATGCTTTTCACCAGCACCGCTGCCACGATCCACACAGAGATGCTTCCGACTCGGTTCATGTCCGAAGGTTGTCAGAACGGAGCGGGTTACGTCGAGCCTTTCTTGCATGATGCGCAGGGATGTCTGGACCTTCGTTGAAAGAGTGCCTCCGATCTGTCGTCACTATTAGCCATCATGACCCGACCCAATCTTTTCTTTATGGCACTGACCCTGTCGGGTTTGGGCGCCGCGCATTCGTTTGCCGAGGTCCACCACGCCCAAGGCGAGATGAGCGGCGAAGTCACCCCCAATAGCGTTCTTCTGCAGTCCCGCCTCACGACGCTTCCCGGACCGGATCTCGACGCGAACGGTGACATTCCCGGCGCGTCCGGCATCGCTTGCTTCGAGTACTCTGAAACCGCCGACTTTGCGAAGCCGCTGCGGACCGATTGGATGAAAGCCGTGCCCGAGCGCGACTTCATCGTCCGCGCTCAACTCTTCGGGCTCAATCCCGACACCACCTACCACTACCGGCTCGTCTTCGGCGAGACGGAAGCGGAAACGAAAACCGGCCCTGCTTGCAGCTTCAAAACCCTGCCCGGACTGGAGTCCAACGCCGAGGTGAGCTTCATCATGGGAAGCTGCATGAACTACCACAAGTTCCTCGACGGCAAGAAGGCGGGCGGCGACGTCAAGTTTGTCACGGCCACTGAAAAGGACAAGGCCCTCGGCTTCCCTGCCTTCGCTGCCATGAAGCCCCTGAAACCGGACTTCTTCATCGGCACCGGCGACATCGTTTATTACGACAACAAGATGAACGGCCCCGCCGAGACGCTGCCTGAATTGCGCGAGTGCTGGCACGAGCAGTTCCGCTTCCCCCGCATGGTATCCTTCTTCGCCGATGTGCCCGGGTACTGGTCCAAGGACGATCACGACTTCCGCTTCAACGATTCCGACAATGCCAGCGACCGGCTACCGGTCCCTCAGACCGGCATCGAACTTTTCCGCGAGCAGATGCCCATCCATCCCATGGGCGATGAAGCGTCGCCGACCTACCGCACGCATCGACTGAACAAGTTCGTTCAGCTCTGGTTCACCGAAGGCCGCGACTATCGCAGTCCCAACAGATCCGAAGACGGCCCCGACAAAACCCTCTGGGGCGCTGAGCAAAAGGCCTGGCTCACCCGCACGCTCAAAGAGAGCGATGCGACTTGGAAGATCATCATCTCGCCCACACCGATGGTCGGTCCCGATGACGCGAGCAAGAAGGACAACCACACCAACCTCGGCGGCTTCCGCCACGAAGCGGACGAGTTTTTTCGATGGCTCGGCGACAACGGCATCGACAACCTCCTCACCTTCTGCGGCGACCGCCACTGGCAGTTCCACAGCATCCACCCGTCTGGCGTCGAAGAGTTCGCCTGCGGCGCGCTCAACGATGAAAACTCACGCGTGGGTGTGAAGCCAGGCTCGAAGAAAGGCACCGACCCTGACGCCCTCATCAAGCAACCCTACACCTACGACAAGCCCACGGGCGGCTTCCTCCACGTCACCAGCCACGACGACGGCAAGCTCACCATCGAGTTCCGTGACGACGAAGGCAACGTGCTTCACACCGTCGAAAAAGCTCCAAAAGCGTAAGCGCCTCGTTGGAGTGAAGGCTTTAGCCGATCACCACCCGCATTCGTTCCCCGGCACGCACCTTTCCACCGGGAACCCATGCTCAAACGGATCGCCTAAAGGCTTTACTCCAACCCGTCCAAGCCTCTTTATTTTGTCTTATGTCCGCCCATCCCATCCAACCATGAAGTCACTTCTCACACTCATCAGCCTCCTCACCCTTGCGACTTCCGCCTTCGCCGATCTCGCAGGCACCAAGCCCAACATCATCCTCGTCATGACCGACGATCAGGGCTACGGTCCGGTCGGTCGCCACGGTCATCCTTGGATTCAGACACCGAACCTCGATGCGCTCTACGACAAGAGCCTGCGTTTCACCCGCTTCCTCGTCAGCCCCACCTGCTCCCCCACACGGAGCGCGATCATGACGGGCCGGCATCCGATGAAGAACGGCATCACCCACACCATCCTTGAACGAGAGCGGATGACGTTGGACGCGACCATCCTCCCTCAGGTCCTCAAAACGGCCGGCTACACCTCCGGCATCTTCGGAAAATGGCACCTCGGCGACGAAGAGCCCTATCAGCCGCACAATCGCGGCTTTGACGAAGCCTTCATTCACGGGGCTGGTGGCATCGGCCAAGCTTACGCCTGCTCCTGCGCGGACGTACCCGACAATAAGTACATGGACCCCGTCGTTCGGCACAACGGCAGCTTCGTCAAGACCCATGGATTCTGCACCGACGTCTTCTTCTCCGCCGCCCTCGGCTGGATCAAGGACCGCAAAGACAAGGACGAGCCCTTTTTTGTCTATCTGACCACGAATGCTCCCCACGGCCCCTTCATCGCACCGGAGAAGAATGCCAAACGCTTCACCAACCTCGGCTTCGGGAAGGAACAAGCAGGGTTCTACGGCATGATCGAGAATATCGATGAGAACATGGGCCGTCTCGCTGAAAAGCTAGAAGCATGGGATCTCTACAAAAACACCGTCGTCATCTTCATGTCGGACAACGGCACCACAGGCGGAGGATCCGGCACTCCCGGTAAAGATCTTGCCCCGGGCTATCCATTCTACAATGCCGATCAAAAAGGCATGAAGGGCTCCACCGACGAAGGCGGCGTCCGCGTGCCTTTCTTCATCCGATGGGACGGTCACATCGAGTCAGGTCGTGACATCGAGACGATGGCCGCCCACATCGATCTCCTCCCGACCTTCGCCGCCATGTCTTCCGCCGATATTCCGAAGGGCCAAGTCGAGGGCCGCAGCCTTCTGCCACTCATCGAAGGCAAGGCAGACGGTTGGGAAGAACGCTACTTCTACACCCACAAGGCACGCTGGGAGACCGGAGCCGAACCGAACGATTTCGAATGGGTGAACTTTGGCGTTCGCAACCAACGCTTCCGCTATGTCGGCCCCAATGCCGGGAAACCGAAGCGCGCCAAAAAAGGCCAACCTGAAGAAGCGCCCAATTCAAAAGGCGAACTCTACGACATGGAGGCCGATCCAAGCCAAACCACCAACATCATCGGGGACTACCCCGAGGTCGCTGAGAAGATGCGCGCCGCGTACGAAGACTTCTGGAAGGAAGCCCGCCCGCTCATGGTGAACGAGACCGCACCCATGTCGTCGACCAAACCTTTCCACGAACTCTACAACAAGCAGCTCGAAACCAGTGGCATCCCCGACTGGACGCCGCCCTCACTCTGAGTTGCCCGGTAGGGCGCCACCGCCGTGCGTGCCGCGCAAGCCATTTGAGTTCATCGTACCGCATCACGCCCTCCACCCCAGGCGTCTGCCCCGATCCATTGCCTTCAAGCCATGAAAGCCATCCTCTTCGTCTCGGCGTTTCTCTGCGCCCTCAGTGCGACGCTCGCCGCTGAAACCATCGGCCCCTGGAGTCTCGATCAACTCTTCGAAGCGCCGCGGATGCGGTGGGAGGATCGCTCCGGCCCCGTTCATTCCCTCATTTATCAGGGAGAGCCCGTCAAAGGCGCGGACACCGAAGTCTTCGCCTTTTACGCCTCGCCCTCCACACTGGATCCCTCCACCAAAGGCCCCTTCCCCGGTGTCGTCCTGATTCACGGCGGCGGTGGGACCGCCTTTCCTGAATGGGCCTGGCTTTGGGCCCAACGAGGCTATGCCGCCATCGCGATGGACCTCTCAGGTCGCCGGCCGATGCCCCCACAGCTGGACGCCAACGGTGTCCCCATCGCCAATCAGAGAGGCTCCCGAACCAAGCTCGCCAAGGGCGGACTGGACCACACCCACGTGGAAAAATTCGACTGCATTCTCACGCCAGACACGTCCGATGACTGGCCCTACCACGCCGCCGCCAGCGTCATCCGTGCGCATTCCCTCCTGCGCTCTTTTGAGGAAGTGGATGCGGAACGCACCGCCGTCACCGGCATCAGTTGGGGCGGCTACACCACCTGCCTCGTGGCGTCGCTCGACAGCCGATTCAAGGCCG
>CAXBNA010000166.1:0-14574 GCA_963976915.1 uncultured Verrucomicrobiales bacterium | reverse complement strand
CTCTGTCCTCAGCGGAATGCCTGTCGCTGCGTTCAAAGACTCCGTGATCCAGAACGACATCGCCGCCCTTTCCCGAATCAAAGGCCTCGGAAAAAAAACCGCCGAGCGCATCGTGCTCGAACTGAAAGACAAAGTCGGCGTCGTCGATGCCTGGCAGGCTGCCCAAACCGCCCGGGGTGCCCACGACCCCAAACAAGAGGCCCACAGCGACGCCGTCCTTGGCCTCATCGCCCTCGGTTTCAAACAAGCCGACGCCGTCAAGACCATCGACCAAATCGTCCGCACTTCCGACGAATCCAAACCGCTGACCGCCGACCAACTCATCCGCGAAGCACTGCGGAAGATGAACTAAGGCCGCAAAACCCCGAAAATGAGTCAGTCAAACGCCCGCCACTCCCGATCATCCCCCACGAGTTCATAGGCGTTCATCAATCCCGCCGGATCCCAGTACTCGAAGCGGAAGGTGTGTGCGACGCCTGAGTACTCGCCCTTCTCCCGCAAGAGCTTCGGCGGGGTGTCGAGCCCGGCTTCACCGAGCGTTTCTGGGTAGCGGCCGCTCTTCTCGTGAAACGCATCGAGGACCGGCAGCGCTTCCTCCACGTAGCTGCGCGTCTGATGAACTTGGTAGCGATTCACCCAGTCGCCGACGACCATGGAGACAGCCACGGTCAGGAAACTGAAGACCCAGATTACGGACAGCTTCACGAGCCAGCCGCGCTCCGCCTCATCCCGACGCATCATCATCAATCCGGCGATGACGAGGAACAGGGCCGCCGGACCGAGAACCCAAACCACGAGGCCCAAGGCCAAGATCTGCTGCACCAACGAACCCTGCATGCTGAGCCCCACAACGGCCCCGATCAGGGTCGTAATGGCTACCGTGCGCCAGGGGATCCATCGCCACATCATGCTCTTCATTACGCCTCGTTGTTCGAGGCTCGACGTTATCTCCATCATCACGACATCATGGCCTTCCTCCGGGCCTTTGCCAATGAATGAGCATGGAGACGATGAATGGAGGTCGGCCCTGGTTCCAAACCCCTGACAAGAGTGCAACCGGCGACCGATTGACACTGGAACCGGTCTGCCGGATGGGTCCGACGCATGAATGAAGTGCTTCCCAGCCTGACCCAGACGAGTGCGCTGATCCGTCATCGCCGGTCGATCAAACCCGTGGACATGGATGCCGCGCGCCCGGTCGAGCGTGCTTTGCTCATGGAACTTCTCGAAAACGCCAACTGGGCGCCGACGCACGGGTTGACTGAGCCGTGGAGGTTTCGCGTGTTCGAAGGTGGGTCGCGTGCGGCGCTGGGCGCGGCGCTGCAGCGGATCTATCGCGAGGTCACACCGGAGACGGAGTTTCGCGAGGACAAGTTTGCCAAGCTGGGGACGAATCCCACGCTGGCACCGACGGTGATTGCCTGTTGGATGGAGCGCCGCGGCGCGCCGAAGATTCCCGAGATCGAAGAGATCGAGGCGGTGGCCTGCGCGCTGCAAAACGCGATGCTCTCCGCAGCTGCGGCGGGGTTGGGATCGTTCTGGTCGTCGCCGCCTTTGCTGGAGAGCCGGGCGTTTTCGGAGTGGCTGGGCATCGGGAAGGAAGACCGCTGCGTGGGGCTGCTCTACCTCGGCTGGCCGAAAGACGGTGCCGCATGGCCGCGCAGCGTGCGTCAGCCGGTCGAAGGAAAGGTTTCCTGGGCTTAACCAAGATGTGGGACTGGTTGATCGACAGTTGGGAGTGGCTGGTGGCGTTTTTCGGCGCCATCGACTGGGCCATGCTGGGCGTGTGGTCGCTGACGGGCTGCCTGCTGATTGTCGGCACGCTCGGGGCGGTGGTGCCGTTTTTACCGGGGCCGCTGCTGCTGTTTGTGGCGGCGGTGATCCACACGCTGCTGCGACCCGAGTCGGGCGTGAGCTGGACGGGGTTCGCGATCCTCGGCGTGCTGGTCGTCATTGCTTACGTGTTCGATTTCATTAGCGGCGCGCTCGGTGCCCGGTGGTTCGGCGCGAGCAAGTGGGGGATGCTCGGCGTGCTGATCGGAGGCATTGTGGGGATGTTCCTCGGGATCATCGGCCTGCTCATTGGGCCACTGGTGGGGGGATTCGCCTTCGAGATGCTGTTGGCGAAACAGGACACGCGAACCGCGGCGCGTTCGACGTGGGGCACCATCGTCGGCACGGGCGTGGGATTGGTGGCGCGGGTGGTGGTCAGTCTCGCGATGCTGATCGTGTTTTTCGTGGACGCCCTCGGGGGCTGAACTGACGTGGCAGGGCGAGGTGTCTCCACCGAGCCGTTGCACGTGGCGGTCCCATGGGCATCGGCGATTGAACAGTACCTGCGCAGCTCCCTCGACCCCACGCCGCCCCCTTCGGAGATTGGGCCCTGCCGACTTTCATCGCCGCGGAAAAAAGTTTGATGAAGGCTGTAACCCTTTCCCCTGGTTAGGTAATCTACGTGGTGACGGGCGGTGTGGCGGTTTCTCCCGGCCACTCGCACCCCCGGGAAGCCAGATATGAGCACCCCCCGATTTCTTCCGCTTTGGACCGCCGCCCTTCTGATCGGGCATGCAACGACCACGTCGGCGACGACCGTGAACTCGGTCAGCGTTCCATCCTACACCGCGCCCGGCTACGTCCTCGCAAACGACGCCGTGGACGGCGACCCGACCACCACCCGCGATCAGATCGGAGTGCGTGCCAACGTCACGGTCACAACGGCCGGCACCTACCGGGTCGAGTGGTACCTTCTGGACCCTTCGGACAATGTGGTCGCGACCGGCAGCACCCCCGCTGGATCCATCGGCGCGGGGACTTTCAACGTGAACTCGAAGGTGGTGTCCTCCATTTCGACACCGCTCGATCCAGGCGTTCTCTACCGCGTCAAGACTGAGATCATCGACGACACCACCAGCATGGTGGTGGCCACCGGCACAGAGAGTCCCGGCCACACCTACCTTCATTTTACCGGACTCCAAACGGATCCGGCCGATGACGCCCGGCACATCATCGCGGTGATCGACAGCATGACGATCGATCGGAATTGGCTGCTCGACAGCGACGCGACCCGCCAGGCGATTCCGACCAAGGTCACCTACACGCTGCATCGGTTTGACGTTCCCGGACTGGTGGGTGTTGGCGAATCCGTGCCTGTACGGGGCGTCGCCGATCTTCAGCAATCGGGCGCCAGCATTGCCGGGACCTCGCTGCCGGTCGCCGACACCGTGGGAATTGCGACGTATGATGCATCCGGCCCCGTCATTGCACCCGACACGGTCACCACTTCACTGACCATCGAGTTTGATCCCTCGGTCATCCTTCAGCCGGACAACTACGACATCGAGGCCAGTATCGAGCATGAGGAAGATCCCGTGGCGGGCACCTACGCCTCCAGCGTGCCCGGCTCGGACAGCGAGCGCATCTCGCACTTCACGGGTGAAATCCACTTTGGCACGATCAACGCGCACTTCATCACATCGGCCACGGTCGTCGATGATTCGCCTTTGGGCTTCATCGCCGGGTCGTCCATCAACAAGGTCATCGCCCCGAACGGCAACAACGCGACGGTCGATGGCCGGACGGACTATCACTTCGGGGACGGCACCCCGCTGAACGTCACCCTTTCCAACGGCATCGCGACGGTGACGGGCGGTGCAGCGATGCTGATGCCGAACTCTCCCAACCGCGCCTTTGACCTCATCAACGGAATCAACTACAAGCGCGACGGGGACGTGAAACTCGATGCGTCGGGTGCCTCGGTTCCCCTGATCGCCTTCCTTCCCACGGGTGTCGGTTGGCGGGATCAGGAGCACTACGGCATCCTCGATGATGGCGTCGATTTTTCGATGTGGTTCCTCAATCAAAACCTCGCCCCGTTTGATCCATCAATCACGCTGTCGATTCCGGCAGGCACCTTTTACCTGTGTGAGGAAACCAAGCCCCTCCTCTTCGAGTGCACCTCCTTCACTTGGGATGTGACGGCGGGGGAATTTCAAATGGGGGCGACGGAGAACGGCCACTCCATCCGCAAGCCGCTTCAGCAGTATTTGAACAGCCTCATCGGCACTTTCAAAGAGACCGACATGTATGTGAAACGGTCCAACGACGCGATCTACAACCAGATTACGACGATCCAGAACGGTGTCGTCAAAAAGGGAACCTCCAACGGCGGCGAGCTCAGCGGCACGTTGAACGTCAATGCCCATGCCCTTGTCTCGCACTTCCCCTACAACAGCCTGATCTGGTGGACGGCGGCATCGGTGATCGAGATCGACCAGGACTTGATTGATCCCATCAACACGGCGCTGAACACACCCAACAATCTCAACTCCCCCTACGCCCAGCACTGCTACGACGCGGTGGCCAACTGCGGCATGGCACCCGAAATCAAGAGTCCCGTGCTGACGCCGACGGGAAACTTCTCCATGACTTTGGACGGTGGCATCCAAACACCTGGGACCGTTGCGATGGCGCCGCTGGGCTGGGGACTGCTCGACAACACCACCGGCTACACCGTCCAAACCGTGACCGCCTTCACCGACGCGAATTTCCTCATGGCGGGGACCTTTCTCCGGGGTGACAAAAATCCCCTGGGCGTCAATGATGGACCCGGAGTCCTGCTGCTGACCGGGTTTGACCCGGCGGACCTCACCGTGGCCGAACGTCCAAATTCCGCTGAGTACGAGGCAGGTCTCGGTGACTACGCCGGACTCAATTTCCGCTGCAACGGCGGCAGCGCTGTCCCGGCGGCAACGATTCTTCAGGGCGATGACGTTGTCGGGCCCTACGACCTGACCACGCGTTCGAAGTATTACTCCCGCTACTCCGGCGTGAGCGGCATTCATGAGGCGGACTACGCCACGCTCAGCCCCACGGCGGTCACCATCGGTGACTACATGTTCGACTTCACCAATTTCGGCCTGTCCTACCTCTCGAATGACATGGACGAGTCGCGCATCAACGGTGCGCTCGACGTCCCGTCGCCCGCCAACGTGCTGTTCGACTTTGAGGAACTGGAAATCTCCTGCCTTGGCCAGCTCGGTGAACTGCAGGTCGATGGCACCGGCACCGTGGATGGCTTCACCTGGGAGTGGTGGGACGCACCGTTCACGTTGCACTCGGCCCAGTTCGTCGCGGACAGCCAGTGCCCGCCCATCGACGGCACCACGCTCGTCGTCGGGTTCACAGGGCACGCGTCTCATATGGGTGACATTTCCGGGGCGCTCGGCGTCGATCCGTTTGGCGAGTTCATCACGCCGGCGGATGGAAAACCCGACACCGTGCCCACCCGCATCACCCTCGCGGGATCCTTGGATTTCGGCGGACCCGACGGCCAGGACAACTACACGTTCAATCCCACGCAGGGCGCCTATTTCAGCCACTCCTCATCCGGGAGCGCGGGCTTCTGGAGCCTGTTCGGTACCATTGACGTCGCCTTTTTCCAAGACGTGGAGTCGCACATTCATACGCGCTGCCATGACGACGACAATGACGATCTGGACGCGCTTCACTTGATGGGTGGCTGGCCGTCCGAGGGTTGGCTGGAGAGCGGGCTCGATCCCTTCACGGCATCGGTCTTCGATCAATCCAACGCCGCGTTCACCGGCGCGAATGTCGACGCCTATCGCGATCAGACCGACGAGATCCACAATGCCCGCGCGCAGCAGATGTGGCTCGGCATCATCGACTTCGACTACGCGCTCACCTGGCGGGACACCACCCGCGACTTCATCGGATTTGATGCAAACGACGTGGATCTCATCGCGCTGACCGCGTCAAACCATCTGGAGTACCTCAGCAACGCCGAGACAAGCATTGCCTTCGGCGTCACCTACGACGGCCTGCCCACCGTCGACCTGACCAACTTCGTCGTCAGCGAGATTGAGGGAGCCACCGGCTTCGCGCAGGATTGGATCACGTCGGGCGGCGACGAACTCTTCAACATCCTCAACGACGGCACCGACCAATTTGCCGCGCTGCTCGACGCACGCATCGAAGAGCTTCTTGGCGGCACGATGGATGCCGTTCTTGATCCGTGGGTCGATCAGCTCATCACGGCGGTGGAGACCCATTATTCGACCGGGGGCACCTCGGCCACGCTGTCGACCGCCATCAGCACGTACTTCAGCACCTCGGTCGGCACGCCCGAGTCCATCGCGGCGGCGCTGGAGGACCTTGCCGACGGCGTGGGTGCGGCCAATGGCGTGCTGGATGACATCGACGCGCGCCTCGAACGAATTGAGGACTCGATTTGCATCCTGACCGATGCCGAAATCAACCCTGCCGACTTCGTCGAGACGGTGACGGATTTGACCACCGGTCTTCTGGCGGAAGTCGACACGGGTGGCGACCTCGAGCGGCAGATGATGATCGAGTTGGCCCTGGCCTCGATCCAGGTCCTCTCCGACGTGCTCACCACGACAGGCGCTGAAAATGAAATCGAAGCGGCCATCCACGACGCCATGGCGGAAGTCGCGCCCACGCTGGAAACCATGCGCACCACCCTCACCGGGGTGAAGGACCAGATCGCGGAGGTCCGGAGCCAGATTCAAAGCACGAGCGACCTGGGGCTCGAACTTCAGTCGCTCCTCAACGACGTCGCCAGCCTTTCCGCCACCTTTTACACGAACGTCAAGGTCGAGGCGATTGCCGTGCTCTCCATCCCCGAGGTGGACATTCCCAACGCGGGAAGTTTCGCCACGGAATGGCGGGAGCAGGTTCTGCAAATCGTCAAGGACGCCTACTTCGCGGAAGAGGTGGTGGCCGATGTTCAGGAAGCCATCAAGCAGCGCCTCTACGATCTCGACGCCGCTTTCGAGCAAGCGGTGGACTCGGCCTTCGCGGCTCTGAACCAAGCGATTCGCGATGCGCTCTCGCCGGTGCTCGCGGGCATCGACAACAGCATCAACACCTTTGTGGACGGCGTGAACAACACGATTGGGGCGGGATCGCTCGACGGCTATGCGCACATCACGGGCGACAACCTCGACCTGCTTCGCATCGATGCCGAGTGGGAGATCGCCCTCGATGACCCGGACAACCCGCTCGGTCTCGCCGCCTACCTGGAGATCCGGTCCTTCGACTCCGATGGACCCGAGGGCTGTGCCGGTCCCGGCGGGAAGACGGTCGAGATGGAGATCGGTGCGCTCGATGTCGGTCTCAACTGGCTGGCCTCCGACCTTCGTGCCGACCTGGGTGTGAAATTCGCCTTCAACACCTCGGGCTCGGTTCCTGTTGTCAGTGGTTTGGGCGGCAGCTTCGAACTGACCGACGGTGAGTTTGATTTTGAGACCTTCACAATCAACAGCCTCGCGGCCACGGCAATGTTCGGGGTCACCGAGAATTACTTTGGCGCGCGAGTCGGCGTCGAGTTTGGACAATTCCAAGTCGAGGGAGGCATCTTCTTTGGCAAGTGCTGCACGCTGGCTCCGATCGAGACGATCGACAGCCTCGCGGCGGATGTCCTGCCGGGCCCGACCTTCAACGGCATCTACTGCTACGGGGAGGGAACCTTCCCGGTCTTCGGAACCGGCACCTGCATTTTCAACGTCTCCGCCAAGGCCGGCGCGGGTGTGTTCTACGATGGCGACAGTTCGACGTTCGGCGGCATCATGACGCTCGGGATTTACGGCGAGGCCCTCTGCGTGGTGGAGGTCGGCGGCGAGGTCACCCTGGTCGGGGCCAAGACCGGCAACAACTACGCCTTCGCTGGTCGCGGAAAGATCTTTGGCAAGGCCGGGGTCTGTCCGCTTTGTGTCGAGTTCAACAAGACCGTCGAGTTCAGCTACACCGGCGGCAAGTGGGACGTGGACTACTAGGCCGCACCAAACGCACGACGGAAATTCCAACCCCTTTTGCTTCTTCCCCATGAAACGCCTTTTTTCCCTGTCCCTCCTCGGTGCCGCGCTGCTTGCCACCGGCCACGCCGCAGCCCAGAGCGCACTGGAAGACTCCCTGCTCTTCCTCGGCACCACGACGAGCAACCCATCGGGCACCTATGCCTATGTTCTTTGGCAGCCGAGCGATCCCTCGATGCTGCTGGCTCACCGGCTCGCAATCTATCGGAAAACCGGTGACGCGGCTTCGGCCAATCCCTACACCCGCATCAGCATCATCGAGCCCGCTGAGGACACCCGGCTCATTTCCTCCATGCTGCCGAAGGCGCAGAACCTCGGCGAGAACCTGACGGACCTCGACACCGCTCTCTCCGAGCTGCTCGTCGACGTGATGCCCGACACGGACGTGACGCTGGAGCAAAAGATCTCCGCGTTGATCCGCGAGTCCCTCACCAGCCGCGAGGCGGAGCTTCAAGTCACGCTGCTCGCCCGGCAGCATCCCGCGATCGCCTTCGCCGCCGGGGAGGCCTTCTCAGAGAAGTTGACGATCTCGGGCCCGGTCACCTATGAGCTGCGCGATCTCGATCCCGCCACGGACAAGGATCTGGCCGTTCTCGGACGCGTCACGCTGGATGGATCGTCGCCGCTGTTTCTTCCCGCGCCGGACGCGCCGGTGGAACTGCCGGAAACCACCTCGCGCGGCGACTTGAACTGCGCGCTTCGCTGGGGCACGCCAAACAATCTCCGGGACCTCACGCCGTTGCACTACGGCTTCGACGTGTGGCGGGTCGCCAAAGCGGAGGCGATCGCCCGGGGCTGGCACGTCACGCCTCCCGCTGCCGCGTCGGACTTTCTCACCGAACCCGCCGCGAAAAAGATCAACATCCTCGCCGTCATGCCGAGCCAGGTGCTCACCGCCGCCGAGGCTGCGAACCTGTCGAATCCGGAACCGGTTTTCCTCATCGATGACAACGGCCGCTACAAGGACGGCGGCGTTCCGTTCAACGACGGCGATGAGTTCTACTACTTCGTCACCGCGCGCGACATTCTCGGCCAGGGCGGCGTTCCCTCCGCGGGAACGCTGGTCAAGATCTGCGACCGTCTTCCCACGCAGCCACCGCGCAATGTCCGCGTTCGGAACGAAACGATCCTGACCGCGACCACCATTCCCCGCGACCAGCACTTCGTGGTTGAGTGGGACGCGCCCGAGCTTCGTCCGGGCGAAAGCGTCTCGGGTTACCTTGTTTATCGCTGGTATTCGCCGAGGGAACTCGACTCGCCGCAGGCGCGTCATCTTGATCCCGTGGAGGCGAAGCCGGACTGGAACCTGATCGCGATGCTGCCCGGCACGCAGACGACCTTCGTCGATGATGGTTCCGAACCGATCCCCGCGTGGGCCGATTTCAGCGCTGGACCGGACTCGCAGTTCAACCGGCCATCCATGCCGGGCGACGCGGACAGAACGTATTTCTACACGATCCGCACCATCGACAACAGCCTCTGCGAGAACGTCTCCGGACCTTCTGCTCCGACGTGGGGCGTGCTGCGCGATCGCGAAGGCCCTGCCGCGCCCATCGGCACGCTCGGTGTCTGGTGCTGCCGGCCTTTCATCGACAACTCGGTGAATCTTCACATCAAGGAGTCCACCGCGGTGGACTCTCCGCCGACCATCCAGCTCCAGGTTTCGACCCAAGTCGTGAAAGGTCTCGCTTGGGCCGAGTTCCGTTTCGATCCTCCGGCTCCGATTGGCGGGGGTCCCGCGCCGGATCCCATCTTTGTCGGACGACGGCCTTTTCAGCAGGACACACCCGCCAGCGCACTTTACGCGACCCTCACACGCCGCTTCAACGACTACGACATCGGCGGCCGCTTTTACTGTCGCGTTTCGACACCCGAGGGACTCAAGACCACATGGCAGGTTTGCTCCACTCCGATGCTCTCACGGTCCAATGGTGAGCTTCTCCGGTTCACGTGGTCGGCGGGGCTCAATTGCGGCTTCGAGCCGGCGGATCTCTGCGGCGACCGCCATAAGCTCATCGATCCGGCGACCGGAGAAATGACGGACATTTGCGGCGACCTCACCGCCGCCGCGACTTCGCGCGAGTACAAGATCTATCGCAGGGTGGATGACGGGCCGCAGACGCTGATCGACCAGGGCGAGATCATGGGCGGTGCCACCATCATGTGGTGCGATGAGAATCCGCCCGCCACGCTGGCGACGCTGTGCTACTTCGCACAGACGTTTGACGAACACGGCAACCCCAGCCCGCTGGTGCGCCTTGGCAATTGCCTCCTTTCCGGAGACCCCACCTATCTGCCGACACCCATGCTCAACGAGCTGACGCCGGTGCTGCCGATGATTCCGACGTCGCTCCGCGTGAGTTGGTTCTGCAATTCAGCGGGCGTGGACCGCTTCGAAATCTGGGTGGCGCGCCACACCGGTGCGGACCCGTCGTCGCCGAACGCCAACGCCTCGGATGATCTCGCCAACCATCCCAACGAACTCTCCGACGACGAGCTTGAGGGTCTCGACTTCTCTGTTTTTGAAACCACGGCAACGCGCATCCTCGGTGCTGGCACGGCGCCCGAGTACTCGGTGACGATTCCGGTTTCGCCGCGCGACACCTACACCGTGCTCGTTCGGGCGGTTGGTCCCGGCGCCTACTCGTCGCGCAGCGTGGGGGCCTTCAGCAACGCGGTCAGCGGGGGCTGGACCATCCAATCGTTCTCGGTGGCGCCCGAGGTTCCCTGGCCCGCCCGCCCGCTTCCCCAGCAGGCGGATTTCCACGAGGGCATTGTCAGTTACTTCCTCGATGACAACTTGATCGACCCCTGGAAAAGCGTCGGCGTTCGCATTGGCGAGTTCACTGACCTTGAGTTCGTCGGCGACAATGCGGTGAGCAAGGAAAACTGGGTGGCTGGCGATCCGGCCATCTTCAAGTATTTCATTCGGGACACGGGCGATGTGGAGCGCCATCTCTACGTCAACGACGAGGTGGCCGGAGTTGAGCCGACCGAGGAAATCCCCGGCGTGATTCTGCCCGTCGCGCTGTACCGCGTGCAGGTTCCGAATGCGAAGTATCCCGTTGTTCCCGGAGATATCGTTCAAGTGTCGCCGATGATGGAGAAGATTGCGCAACTGGCGGGTTCCGACCTGAAGGGTCCGCTCACCGAGGTGGTGGATCCTTTCATCATCATGCTCGGCTACTCGGATCTGCCCGGCCTCACACCGACACAACCCGAGTTCACGCACGCGATTTTTCTCATCGACCGCCAGCCCGTCGTGAAGGGCGCACGGTACAAGTACTTCCTCGTCCGCTTCGATCCCACCAAGGAGATCGAGCGCGTGATCGTCACCAACGAAATCACCATTCCCTGATCCTCCACCGCGCACCGCCATGACACGCACCCTTACTCAAATCGGATTCTGGCTCACGCTCGCCGCCGCCATGCTCGGCGCGGTGGTGGTGACCCAGGCCGCCACCTTTGTTGAAGAAACGGACGGCGATTTCACGGCCTCAGCCGATTTCAATGGCGACGGTCGCCTCGACCTGCTCGTCATCGACAAGGCCTCCGGCATTTTCCGCCTCGGCTATCAAGACACAGGCGGCACCTTTGTCTTCGGCTCTCCCCAACCCACGGGCACCAGCGGTGTCACGGGTGTGGCGGTCGGCCTGCTTCGAAGCACGAACGCCAGCTTCGCCGTCACGGGACCCTCGGCGAACGCGATCTACCTCGTCGCTCCCAGCGGGCCTGGGTATGTCGAGCCTCAACGAATTGATTTCATCGGCATCGAACCCGCTATCCTGACGGCGGTGGACATCACTGGCGGCGCAAGTCCGACTTCTCACGATGACCTGACCGTCGCCTGCATGACCGATCCCACATTTGGCGCGCAGCTTCGGCAGCTGCGGAACAACGCGACGGGAACTTCGCTGCTTCAGGTGCAGAACATCCCGGATGGGGAAATGCGAGCCGGCAACCGACTCGTGCCACAGCCGGGAACGCCCGCCCTTTTCGCCCACATGCAGGGCACCGGCGGCACGGTGGAATTCCGGGCATGGAGTCTTCCCGGCGGAGCCCCCGGCACGCTCGATCTTGCTGTTCCCGGATTGCCACAGGGCACGCGCTGGTTGTTTGGAAACTTCTCTGGCTCCTCGCATCACCTCGTCTTCTTCCGTCCCGGAAACGCCACTCTCGAAGCCCGCCCCATCACACCCTCCGGTCCAGGTTGGACGACAGGTTCGCCGGTCATCCACACGTTTTCCGCGCCGGTCGCGCAAGTCATCCGAATCGTTCACTCTTCCCTTGGCCCCCAACTCGTGGCGTGGCTGGAGAACGGTGTCGTCGAGTCGATTCCGTTCGATGGCACCACGTTTGGCGCGCCCATTCCGGTGCCGGGCCTTCCTGCCGGTCAGTTGCCCTTTGGTTTGGTCCCGGTCAGCAATGCGGATGGCTTCGTGATTCTCTCGGGCCAGCCCGGCGACTTCGGTCCCACGGGGGCCCAGAGGATCACACCCACAGCCACCGGTTGGGCGACGGGCACCTTCTCGCCACTCCCTGCCATCTCCGGTTTCGAGGCCTTCGCCAACGTGCTGCTGCTCGACAAGCCGATCTTCCGCACGGACGACGTCCAGCTCCGCCGCACCTATCGCGCCCGTGACTGGAGCACGTCGGCCACGATCACCGGCGCGGGTCCGTTTTCGATCCTCGGGGACGTTGCTGCCTACGGAGGTCCGTCCCAAGGCATCGGCGCTCCCTCCACCCAGAATCTCGGCAACACCGCCAACGCTCCTGGCGGAACCCTCGTGAACCAGCAGAATGCGCAGTTCTCGGTCTTCTCCTTCAAGTCCCGGCTCGGCGTCGCGGTGGACGATGTCTCGGTCACGCCCGGCTCCGGCACCTACGACAACGCGATCCAACTCACCTTCACCGGCTTGGACGCGGGCACGACGGTCCATTTCCGCAAATCGGGCGGCGGTGCGTTCAACACGACCACGACCGGCACCGGCCCGTGGATCTACTCGCCCACCGGTCTCGACTACTACGCGGTCAACGCGGGTGGCATCGCCAGTGCGATCCAGCACGCAACGTATCAGTTTAGTCGCCCGCCTGCGCTCCAGGACAGTGATGGCGACGGCGTCCCTGATTTTGTCGAAGTGGCCGAGGGTCTCGATCCCAACGGAGGTCCGGATTCCGATGGCGACGGCTACAGTGACCGCGAAGAGCTCGCCGCCGGGACCGATCCGAACGACGACCTTTCCAAGCCCACGGCTCATGATCCCTCTCCCAGTGCCCTCGCCGTGGACATGGGTTCTCAGTTTCAAACGCCCGATGGAACAGCCACCGGTCAGGTGAGCTCGGGGAACACGCTGGTCGTGTTCGACAGTGCCCGCGTCTCTCGAGGCACGGGCGTGGTGGGAACCGGCTCCGTCGATCCATGGCGGGGTCGCGTTCAGGTGAATCAGGCGCCCATGGCCGGAGGGTTTTTAGTCGGGTCCATGGAGACGGCTTCCTTCACGCCACTCGCCAGTCATCCGGTCTTCACCACCATGACCGAGATCGCTTTTCAAATCGCCGCTTTCCCCCTGCCCGATCTGGAAAGCCACAGTCCCGGCACGCTGACCTACGACTGGCTGGACACCAACTGGCAGCCGGGCTCCGCTAATTGGAAGATCCCCGGCCTCAGTGATGACAACATGACCGCCGGTGCCACCACCGAGCTGCTCGACGAACGCTGGGGCACCACCCCCTCCGGCATGTGGAGTGCCGCCGATTGGATCAGCAAGTACCTCTCTGCACCCGCCAGCAACCCCCTGTCACTCACCTTGAACGTTACGCCCGAGACCACCCTGATTGCTCTTTGTCTTGAAGAAATCTTCCATCAGGCGCTCGAAGCACGGGGGCTAACCTCCACCGCCAATCGCCTCACCTTCACGAATCGCATTGCTGACCGCGCCAATAATCGACTGCAGTTCGACGCATCCGCCTACTTCGCCGTCCGCACCACCGATCCTGACTTTCCCTCGGCTCCCGTGTATCGCATGCAGGACGTGCTCGATCACCTCTACACCTCCGCTGCTTCCGCGACCTCTCCTGCCCTTGCCTTTCGTCAGCTGGCGCGCGACGTCTATGCCGCCTACGGGCAGTCGCCAATCACCGATCCGAGGGAGGAAGAACCCGTCGAAGCGCTTCGGCAAATCGTCATCACGGGGACGGTCCCCACATGGTATCAAACGCGACTGTCCATCACCGCATCGGGGCTCAGTCGAGCGCTTTCCCACATCGCGGCCATCGTCGCCACCACCCCCACCCGCACCTGGTCCGTGCAGACCCTCTTCCTGCCCAGCAGCTCTTCCCCCATCGGGCTTTCGCTTCTGGAGGACAACACTTCCGCCACCTACGCGATGATCGACGCGGAAGGCACGCCGGTCGTGGCGGGTGACAGTCTCGATATCGGTCCGGGCGATCCGGTCCAGGTCACCGCCTTTACGGACGTCCCCCAGGTCGGCGGCTACACAGCACTCGAAGTCATCTCCGCCACCCTCGACAGCCTGCCTAACAACGTCGGCGAGGACACCGACATGGACCTCATTGCCGATGCGTATGAGCGCTACCACTTCGGCGGCCTCCATCGCTCCAGCTATGAGATCGGTGATGGCGGAGGATATACGTTGATCCAGGAATACCTCGACGGCAGCGATCCCCTGCTCACCACCAGCCACGGTGCCCTTCCACCCAT
>CAXBNA010000165.1:0-14621 GCA_963976915.1 uncultured Verrucomicrobiales bacterium | reverse complement strand
CGTACGCCCAGATGCACCCTCTCCGGGGCTCACCCCTGAAGCTGCGCTGTCCAACGCTCCCAAGTCCATTGCAGGCCAGTTCCAGATTCCAAAGGTCATCGAGTAATCGCTACCACATATCGCAGCCCCTCGCCTTTCGTCACCCATGACCCTCGCCAAAGAGACCCTCGCCAACCTTCGTCGCCGCCTGGCTTCCAAGGAAATCAGCCCACGCGACATCGTAACCGACCTTGCCTCGCAAATTGAAGCCGACAACCCCGCCATCGGTGCCTACCTGTCGAAGAACCTTGATGCCGCCCTTGCTGAGGCCGATAAGGCAGATATCTCCAAGCCGCTCGGCGGAATTCCGATCGCCATCAAGGACAACATCAACGTCACAGGCGAGCCCTGCACCTGTGCTTCCAAGATCTTGGCCGAAGGGTACCTCTCACCCTATGACGCCACCGTCATCCGCCAGCTTCGTGCTTCTGGAGCCATACCATTTGGCCGCCTGAACATGGACGAGTTCGCCATGGGCTCATCCACAGAGAATTCGGCGCTCGGCAAGACCGTCAACCCGCATGATCATGGACGGATCCCAGGCGGATCCAGCGGTGGCAGCGCTGCGGCGGTAGCTTCCAACCTCGCCATTGCCGCTCTCGGCTCCGATACCGGGGGCTCGATTCGACAGCCCGCCGCCCTTTGTGGAGTTGTGGGACTGAAGCCCACGTACGGTCGGGTATCGCGCTACGGATTGGTGGCCTTTGCCTCCTCCCTCGATCAGATTGGACCACTGACCAAGACCGTCGAAGATGCCGCGCTCCTGCTGAATCACATGTGTGGAAAGGATGGCCGGGACTCCACCTCCCTCGACGAAGCCGTGCCTGACTTCACTTCAAAACTTGGCCACGACATCAAGGGCCTCCGCATTGGACTTCCCAAGGAATGCTTCACGGACGAGGCTCACCCCGGCGTTTTGGACCAAGTTCGCGCAGCGATTCAGACCTTCGAAGACCTCGGGGCCATCGTTGAGGAAATCAGCATGCCGCACGTCGACACTGGAGTGGCCACCTACTACATCGTTGCCCCAGCCGAAGCTTCCGCGAACCTCGCACGCTTCGATGGCGTCCGGTACGGTCACCGCAGTGAGGAGGCGCAGGATCTCATGCAGCAGTACTTCAAGAGTCGCGCCGAAGGCTTCGGACCCGAAGTGAAACGCCGCATCCTGCTGGGAACCTACGTTTTGAGCTCCGGCTACTACGACGCCTACTACATCAAGGCTCAACAGGCGCGCACACTCATCCGCTCGGACTACGATGAGGCGTTCAAAAAGGTGGATGTGATCCTCTCTCCAACCTCCCCCACACCAGCGCACAAATTGGGCGAACTGAAGGAGAACCCTCTCAGTGCCTACCTTGAAGACGTTTTCACCATCCCGGCCAACCTAGCCGGCCTGCCTGCCATCAGTGTTCCCTGCGGCACGGTGGAAGAAGAGGGCAAAGCGCTGCCTGTCGGACTCCAACTCACCACGAGGGCCCTCGACGAAGTGACACTCTTGCAGGTGGCCCACGCCTTTGAGAAAGCGCAGTAACCCGATTCATACGAACCCGTCACCGCAGCCATGAAGGCCACTCAATTCGCCCTCGTTGCAGTCCTCCTGCCCCTCAGCGCCATTGGCGAGGAAATCCCGCCTTTCACGGGCTCCATTGAGCGGCTGGCCCCGTCGTTTGACAGGCTCATCTCCCGTGATGCCCAAATCGAGGTCCTTGCGACCGGATTCAATTGGTCGGAAGGACCTACGTGGTATCAAGATCGAGTCGTCTTTTCCGACGTTCCTGAGAACACTGCTTTCCAGTGGAAGGAGGGTGACCCGGTCGCATCTGTTTTTCTAAAACCGAGCGGACTCACGGGCCAATCCGACAGTGATCGCCCCCAAGGCTCCAACGGACTGGCAACCGATGCCGACGGACACCTCATTCTTTGTCAGCACGGCGACCGTCGCATCGCGAGGCTTGAGAAGGATGGCAGCTTCACCTCTCTGGCGGATCGCTTTGAAGGAAAACGCTTCAACAGCCCCAACGATCTCGTGGTCGCAAAAAACGGCAGCATCTATTTCACCGATCCTCCGTATGGCCTTTCGGGAATGAATGACAGCACGGCGAAGGAGCTCGATTTCAACGGCGTCTTTCACTTGGCTCCCGATGGGACCGTCACAGCGTTGATTCGCGATCTCACGTTTCCCAATGGCATCGGACTCAGTCCGGACGAGAAGACGCTCTACGTGGCCGTGTCCGATCCCGAGAGTACCCACATTGTCGCCTACACCCTCGACGGAGCCGGAACCAGTGTCAGCGGCAGGAGGCTCCTGTTTGATGCGGAACCCCTCAAAGCCCTTCCCGACCATCCTGGAGCCTGCGACGGCCTCGCCGTAGATACTGTGGGGAACATTTGGACCACCGGCCCGGGAGGCGTCCTCGTCCTGACGCCGGAGGGCAAGCACATTGGCTCCATCCTTACCGGTCAACGCACGGGGAACTGCACCTTCGGCGGCCCTGAAAAGTCGTACATCTACATCACCGCCGATATGTTTCTCCTCCGCGTAAAGACACGGATTCAGGGAATGTGACAAAGCCCCGTTTGGACCGGGACCCAGACCCTCGCTGAGAATCACTCGGAGGCCGCATCCACAACCTCAGGGATGACCTTCACAACCACCGCACGGTCCTTGCCGAGATAGGTCTTCGCCAAGTCCGCGCAATCGTCCTTGGTGATCGCTTCAAAATCGGTGAGGAGGCTCCGTGCCCACTTCAAGCGCTCCGGATGCTCCTGTGAATTCCGAACCACGTTTTGCGACCAATAGCGGTTGTCCCTTCGCATTTGCTCCAATTGGGACAAAAGCGGCTTCTTCGCCCGCTCAAACTCGTCATCCGTGATCTCCCCCGTGGCCAACTCATCGGCAATCTCCCTCACCAGCGCCGAGATTGGATCCGCCTGCTCCGTCTTCACCTGAATCATGGCCGTCATGTACCCATAGCCGGTGAAGGTATCGCTCGCCACATGATAGCAGGCAGGACTGTAGGTCTCCCCCAGCTCCTCGCGCACCTTGATCCGCAACCGATCATCCAGAATCGAACCCAGCAAGCTCAGTCGACGCGTGCGCTGAATGTCCGTCATGTCGTCCGTAGGCCAGTAGACCGTTGCGATTGCTTTCGGAATCTCCGTTTCAAATCGAATCACCTTCTCAACGGGTCCAGTCGGAAATACGACACCTCTCTCAGTCAGATACGCAGGTTTCTCTTTCGCCCGGGAATCCAGAGCACCAAAGGTTTTTGCCACCGCCGTGATCGCAGCCTCAGGCTCGACATCGCCAACCACCGAAACTTCCAGATAAGACGACTTGAGGATCGGGTCCATCCATGCCTTCACCTCGTCCAGCGTGCGTGACTTCATCACGTCCATCGTCGGAAAACCAAAGCGGGGATCCCCGGAGTGAATGAAATGGCTGACTTGGTCTGCCATCACCCCTTCTGCCGTATGCTGGAGCTGGGTGTAGAGAGACTCCAAATTGTTTTCAAACTGTCGCGCAGCTTCATCGCGATACCCGGGAGCCACGAGGAACGCCGCCAGCAACTGCATCTGCGCCTCCAGATCTTGGGGGGTCGTTCGACCCGAGAGCATGAAGGAATCGTCACCAATGCTGAAATCATTCCCCACAGACTTGCTCGCAAAGAGTCGACGCAACTCATCGCTGCCATGCTCAACCAAGCCTCCCAGTTCGAAAGTACCCTGCGCAAACTGAACCAAACCGGCTTTCGCAGCAGGTGCCTCCAGCTTGCCTCCGCCAAAACTTGCGACGACCCGAACGCTCCCCTTTTCAAAGGGAGTGGGCTTGATGTTCAGCCTCACACCATTTTCAAATACGACCTCAGTGACCTCCAGATCCTTGGCAACCTGAGTGGACGCCACCTTCCCTGCCGGACCAAAGTCTGTATAGGCAAACTCGCCGACATCCTCAACCGCAGGCGGCTCCACCTTTTGTTTTTGGCTCTCCAAGAAAACGGCCTTGATCTGCTCCGCAGCATCGCCCTCCAACGCCAGGTTGCCCCCGACAAAAATCTGGATGTCCTCACTCCGCCAATCCGCCCGTGCGGCATTGAGCGCATCTTCAGCCGTCACCCCTTTCAAGGCAGCCTCTGCCAGCTTCAGATCGGTGGACGGATGACTCACCACCCGATTCGAAGCCAATGTGCGAACCATCCCTGTCGCGAGATCCTTAGACCGACGAGTGTCCGCTTGCTCCGCGGCCAGCCGAACCCGCTTCAGCATGGTTGCCTTGGCCTCCTCAAACTCGGCTTCGGTAAAGCCATACTCAAGAGCTCTCCGCAGTTCCTGTTCCAGCAGCGCCACCGTCTCTTGCCATTTTTCCGGCACGCACTCCCCGCCCACGCCCACAACCCGGACGAAATCCAGATACTCATACGAATAACTGCTTCCCGAAAGGATCACCGCCCCTTCCTCCTTCGCGAGTTTCGAGAAACGCTGATCCAGCATCATGTCCGCCAAATCGCGGATCATGTCCATTCTCCGGCGCTCCGCCGTGTCGACGTACTTCGAAGCCGGACGTGGTATCTCAATCGAAACATTGACGGCCTTCGCCTCCAGTTCCGTGTGCAGCTTGGCGATCAGGCCATAGCCCGAACTCACCACGCCCAAATTCGGCGCTGGCGACTCGTCACGCCGTGCTTTGGCGTCGCCGAAGTGCTCCCCGATCGTCTTTTTCACGGCATCCACATCCTTGAAGTCTCCAACCGCCACGACCATGCATCGGGAGGGTGTGTAGTACGTCTCATAGAAATCCACAAAACGCGGGCGCTGCATCGACTTCAGAGTCTCTTCCGTTCCGATGGGCAAACGCTTCGGAAGGATCGACTCCGGCATCGCAAACTCGTATCCCGCAATCATCGTCCGGTAATCGATCGAATCCCGAGCCAGCTTCTCGCTCAAAATGATCCCGCGCTCGCGGTCGATCTCCTCACTCTTCAAAAGCATGCCATCGAGGTAGTCGCGGAATAGCTGCAGCCCCTCGTCGATCAACGTCGTCTCCACCTTGGGCAGTTCCAACATGTACACGGTCTGGTCAAACGAGGTGTAGGCATTCGTATCTGCGCCAAAACCCATTCCAAGACGCTGAAAATACTCGACCATCTCGCCGCCGGGAAAGTGCTTCGAACCATTGAAGGCCATGTGCTCCAAGTAGTGGGCCATACCCTGCTGATCATCCGCTTCCATGAGCGAGCCGACATCCATGTAGAGACGGAGACTCGCCCGGCCGGGAGGCTCATCGTTGGGAAGAATCAAATACCTCACCCCATTCTCCAAACTTCCGAACACCGCCTTTGAGTCCGGCGGAATGTCGCTCCCGTCGTGCGGCCATGCGGCCGATCCGAGTGTGGTGAGACTGGCAAAGGAGACCAGAGTGGCAATGAAGACAGAAAATCGTGGGATCATGGTAACAGTTGAATGAATAACGTCACAGAATCCGAAACTTGCTCGCCTTATCTTTGAAGAACCAAGGAATTTCCAGCCTATCCTGATGATGGTGTTTTGAACCGCCACCCTCCCAAATCGGAACACAGCTTGAATTACTTGGAGAAACAGGGCTCGCCAAATGATGGCAACATCTAACCCGATCAGTGTCCCCGATTCCGCCGAGCCGCAGGGATCAGCGAATCAATCGACCGGACATCGTCACCCTGAACCGTTTTCTCAAACTCATCCGCTAACCTCAGCAACTCCCGGCTCGCAGCCGCCATGGCCGGCTGCTCTCCCGTGATGAAGGAGAGACCCGCCACCACACCCAATGCCGTGTTGATCTGGGGAATCTCAACCATCGACTGAATCCGCTCCAAGTCCGAAATGAGAGATCGCGCTGTCATCGCGTGCTGAACACCCATGGTGTAGGCACCACTCTTTAGCCGAATCGGCAATCCACTCTTGTCAACGGGAGGGTCTGAACACAAGGCCAACGCGCGCAGAGTGTGACCCAGATGCAACAACTTCCCACAGACAAACATCATGCGCTTTCGGGCCTCCGGAATCGGCTGGAGCTCCTCCGTGTGGCTCTTAACTGACTTCTCCGAATTCTGAATAAGAAACCCGTGTCTCACCTCTCCCGAGTACCAGGAGTATAGTTCAAAATCGTCCGACATGGCCGGATGCCCTCCACGATTCACCAATTGTTCATCGTCAACGACGTGGCATTCGAAACAACCTTTGGCAACGTCGACCAAAGAACTCGGGTGAACCATCCCTCGATCACGAGAGATCTGGACACGTTCGCCACGAGTCAGAGACTTGCGATTGTGTTCATCGATCCAGTCCCGTGCCCCCCCATGACAGCTTTCGCAACTGACGCCAGCAGTGATCTGCACGGATGAGGCCAGGCTTTCTTCGGTAAAGTGACATCGAACACAACTCGCGTGGCTGACCACCCCATCTGGCTGAAGATGCATCCCTTCCGCCAATCGTTGAGTGAGTTCGGAGGCAATCACCTTCTCGATTGAGGTCGCATGGGTTGTCCGCTCCCAAGCATCCACCTCGGCCTCATGGCAATCGCGGCACGATTCCACCCCGAGATTTGAGGCGGCTAGGGGCAATGAGCGTTGAGCTCTGACACAATCCATCGAGCCCAACCAAAGGCCTACAAACACACCAAGCGACCATCCGCTTCGGAACAGCCCAGGCCACGCAGACGCGAAGTGAGGAGAATTGACCATATATTGTGGATAACTTGATCTTTTGGCTAAATTAATGTTACATTATGGTATTTCCAGTTTTTATTATTCCAATGTCTGACCCAGACTCTACCAAATCCCCTCCTCGACGGACTCCGGCCAAGTCCTCGACGCTCGGGCTTGTCTTAGCATTCCTTGGAACGGTCGCCAGTTACGGCCAGTCCGACTCCCCCCTTCCTGATCCCGCTTCATTGCCCCAAGAAGCGGCCGCCGAGTCCCCTGCCGACTCCGCCCACCGAACCTACCTTCAGTTCCTCCGCTCCGAGGATCGCTACCCAACCGCCGCAAGCTGTGCTCAATGCCACCCGGATCACTATGAAGAGTGGTCCGTCTCCCCTCATGCCTATGCCATGTTGAGTCCGGTGTTCAACTCCATGCACACCTTCATCACAAACCGCACCTCCGGTACCAACGGGGACTTCTGCATCCGCTGCCACACGCCGATCGGGATGGAGCGCAGAGAGCCCATGTTTGGCAGCACGCTGCTTCGCTCCCCAGCCTCAGTCGAGGGCGTGAGCTGTGTTGTCTGCCACCGTTTGAGCCGGGACTTTGGCAACAGTAGCGGCCGCTTCAGCATCACTCAGGGCGACATCACCGAGCCCGTCTATGGACCCTTGGGAAACTCCAACTTGATGACCGCCATCGCGAATCAAGACCTTGGTCTCGTCACGAATTCGAAGACCATGGGCAAGCATGTCCATAGTGACGCCATCAAGTCTCCGCTCATCAGCACCTCAGCTGCCTGCGCCACCTGCCACGATGTGAATTCACCCGCTGGGATTCGACTTGAATCCGCCTTCACGGAGTACAAGAACTCCCCTGCAAGCAAAGAGGGCACTTCCTGTCAGGACTGCCACATGAGTCAGACACCCGGCGCTGTGGCGAGTCCGGACCGACGCTATGCAGAGGATGGACGCGACCTCAACTACGCCTTCGAGCCGGTGGCAAAAATTCGCAACTCGCCCAAAGACCCCCGCGAGGGCATGCCCACCGCCCCAAGGAAGAGAACAAACCACATGTTCATCGGTCCGGACTACTCCATCGTTCATCCCGGACTCTTCCCTCACTCGCTGGATGCACCGGACCTCACTTACGGTCAGCGTTTCCGTAAATCCATGACCCGCCATGAGACTTTGGTGGCGAACGATTTGGACTCCACCGCCAGCGCACAACGCGACGAGCGCCTGAAGGAAGCCGCTGAAGATGCTCGAAGGCACGCCTTGTCCGACTGGATTGATTTTCGTTGGTGGGAGGGCTGGGGAACCACCGCCTTCGAACGGGAACTCAGTGAAACGGAGCGCACGCGCCGCCTCGCGAATGTGGGGTTTCCGTGGGCGGACCCGGAGGATCCCACAGGCTCAAGGTTGCGCAGACAAGCCGCCCGGCTCGTACTCGCGCGTCAGTTCAACCTTCTCAACAAAGCCCACATCGAGCGCACGCGCATCCTTCGCCGGGCACTTCAGTTCAAAGTGTTTGAGATGACTCAAAACGACTCATCCGGCCTTCGATTTTCTGTCGATGTTCACAATGTGACCAATGGGCACGCCGTTCCGACCGGGTTCGATGCCGAGCGCGTCATGTTTATGGAAGTCAAGGTCACCGACGCCAATCATCGCGTACTCTTTGTGTCGGGAGATCGTGATCCCAATGGAGATCTGCGCGACCTGCATTCATCGTATGTCCACGCAGGTGCCGACAAATCCGGGGAGTGGATTGCCGAGAGCGCCTGGAAAGAGGAAGAAGGACTTTCACTTCTGCAAGCCGACCGCCGATGGGTTCTCGACCGTCAACTCTTCAGCCTCCAGTCCCACTTTGTGACAACCAACCTCGTCGGCGGAGAGCGTGAACAGATCCTGCCAATCAATCTGTCCGTGGACCCGCTTCCCTACATCCGGCCCTCCACCCGGGCGGAGATTCACTCGGGGCGCACGGGTAACGCTCGGAAACAGTTTCGCACGATCCCTCCACTTGGGCATCGAACGGCTGAGTATCGGGTGGGCCCGGACCAACTCACTGGAGCCACCCCCTACACCATCGACCTGCGATTGATCTCACAAATGGTTCCCGTCAATCTTGTGAAGCGCATTTCGTCGGTCGGGTTTGACTACAATCTCTCGCCCCGCGAAGTGGCCCAACGCATTGTCCATGGTCACCGGGTTTCATCGTCGGACAATCCCGCCGACCGGCGTGGCGGAGCGACCACCATCTGGCATGTGTCATTGCCAGCGGAGACAGGCTCCTACCGGACAGACCTTACCCCCAGTGAGGCAACCATTCTTTCTGTCCCCGAATCCAGTTATCCCTTTCCACACACACCCGAATCCGAGATGGAAAGCGCCCGGCGCGCCCTGGACACCTCGGAACCAGGTGCAGGGGATCTGCTGATCAAAGAGCTTGATCTCCCATTCACTGAAGTTTGGCCCGGGGGAACTCCGGACGGCCTGCCATTCCTCCCCCTCCCTGAGACATCCACCCCCTGATTTCCGCCAAGCATTCTCCATCCATGGCCACTCGCCATTCATGCGTCATCCTCGCCACAGCGGTCGTCTTCACGGCGGCCGCGTTCGAGACGGCGCTCGGTGCCGAAGATGACCTTTCGTTGAGTGACGAAGTGGTGCCGTATCACGAATTTGCTCAACAGGGTGTCGACCGGCCAGCGATGGTGTCGGAAACGTTTGAGAAGCTTCTTCTTTCGGCCACATCTCCCCGCCCACACACCGATGGCGACACTGAAAATCCCCCTTCTTCTCTTATTGATCAGCGCTCCCTTTTCGGTGGGGATCGTTTCCTCAGTCCAGGTCCGATCGACCCAGGCATGCGCCTGCCCACCGGTTCGGTGCTACGCCCCTCCTTTACAGCGTTCGGCACTCTTCGCAGCGGTGTGCAGGCTTTTGACGGACCAAGCGCGCGTTCGGTTGAGTGGGCCAACCTTCTGGAACTCTACGGCAACATCTACTTCTCCAACACCGAGCGACTGCTGGTTGGCGTGCGACCGTTGAGTCGTGACGGCACCTTCTCCGGATACACCTTCGATGGCGGCACCCTTCCACGAGGCTGGAACGACGGCCTCAACTTTGATCCATTCGCACTGTTCTTCGAAGGCGACCTCGGGGAGATGCTACCCTTCATTGATCCCAACGACCGTTTCAGCCTCGACTACGGCATCTCCATCGGACGACAACCGCTCGTCATGCAGGACGGGATCATGATCAACGACACGATCGACTCGATCGGCATCACCCGCCACAACCTCTTTCTGTTTCGAGCCTCTTCCTCCCGCATCTCGGTGTTCGTTGGACTCAACGACATCCATCGGAGTGACAACCGACGTGACAGTCATGCGCGTCTCTTTGCCATATCGACTTCCAACGACTACGAACATGCCACCATCGAAGTGGACGCCGCCTACGTCCGGGGAGATCCCTCCCAGGAAAGTGACGGAGTCTATGTCGGTGCGGGGCAGATCCGGCGCTTCGGTCACTGGAACAGCACCCTGCGCGCCAACGGCTCATGGGCTCTTGGCCAACAGAGCGCGGCGGTCAGCTCGGGCTGGCTCTTCACTCACGAGCTGTCCCGCACGCTCCCCTTTGGAGACGACATCGCCTACCTAAACTGCTACATGGGCGTCGACGACTACGCGTCCGCCGCCCGGGGCCCATTCACTGGGGGCCCCTTGGGACGGCAGGGCTTTCTCAACCGGGCCGTCGGTCTGGGACGATATGGTTCTGCGCTTGGCAACAACGCCGGAGAATTGATCGGTGCCGCAATCGGATTCCAACATTTTTTTGACGACGAGGCCCACCGACAAATGCTTTTTGAGATCGGCGGGCGGACGCCCTACGGCGCAGGCCCCGGCTTGGGCTCATTGGGAGCCGGAGCACGGTACCAGCATGGAATTGGTCGCCACCTCATTTGGGTCCTCGGTGGCTATGCCTCCGTGGATGAGAATGGAGAGGCGGGCTACGGGGTCCGTTCCGAGATGGTTGTGAAATTCTGACAAACCATCCAGACCCCGACCTAACGCACCACTCAAGAAAGCGCCAAGCCGTCAGACCTGCTCAGGGCCGTCGAAGGCCTCCGTGAACGCGACTCCCAATTTCCGGCTCCGGTCCGTTTTGGCGATCTCATCCGCCGGGGAATCGACGAACTCAAAACCCCAGCCGACCCCTACGCACACCTGAGGGGAGGTGCCGAGCCTGCACGATCTCCCGCAAAGATAGGCCCATTGCGAGACTTCTTCATTACCCACCGGACTTGGCAGGTCCCGCTCCTTGGTTTCGATCAGTTCCCCGAATGCGAGTAGGTGCGGAGGAAAATCTGGATGTCCTTCACCGTGGCTGCAAATCGAGTCAGGCCTTCCTGCTCATTCTGAAGCAGTGTGTAGGCGGGAATGACGAGCTTCCAACTGGTGTTCCACACGCTGCGACCGATGAGGCGACTGCTGGTGAACTCCTGCGGAATCAGACTGTAGAAGAACGCAGGATCATCCACCGGACGGAAAGCCTGGTGCTTGCGCAGGATCCACGGCTGCTCGCTCAGCGTGCCGTTGGTGTTGAAGAACTGCGTGCCGTTGAAGGCGGTGGCGCCGAGATTGTAGGGTAGTGGCAGCGCCTGGTCATCCACCTTCCACGTGCGGATGGTGTTGGTGTCGCCCAGGGGTGGTGCGAGCATGCGATCCATGCCGACGGGAATCAGATACACGTAGGGCACGGCACTGAGTGCGTTTTCCGCATTGCTATTCGGACTGCCTGCGCCCGGGGAACCAAACGCATAAGGATCCATGCCGACGTAGCCGGGCAGGACAACGCCAGCACTGAAGACCTTGGTGGCGTAGTTGCTCGGCGAGTACTTGTGATCACCCGCAGCGGTTCCGAGACCGAAGAAGTTCTTCCCGTGCTCGATGGTGGTGCTGAACTGCATCACGATGCCAGCCACGGCTGAACCGTCGGGCTTGGCGATGTTGCGGCAATGAGTCGCGACATCGGCGTCGAGCATGATGTTGGACTTGAAGGCCTGCTCCAGCGTCTGCTGCCAGGCTTCGTCGTCGTCCGTCCGCGTCGGATCATCCGGCAGACGGTAGAGCTCGCGACGAATCGAGAACAGCGTGCCGTTTTGATCCGGGTTGTTGATGCCGAGGCGGCCTTCGGCGACCGAGAAGTCGGCGTTCAGTTGCGCCATGGTGCCCGCCAGTCCGGAATCACCGAGCGTGCTGACCGTGGCCTGCGGCACGCCGTTGGCGAGATCGCCCAGCGCGCGGGAGGCGACGATGTCGTTGAATACCGCCTGACCCTGGGGCGTTCCGAGCAGACCGGTCTCGTAGTCGTAACTCTTCGCTGCAAGGTAGGTGTAGCGGCTGGCGAGATCAAACAGCGTGCGATACTGCTCCAGCGCTTCATTGCGGAAGACGCGGAAGGTCAGGTCATTGGTGCGGTAGCCCTGCACGATGGTCGCCGCGCGCTGGCGGAAGAGTTCGCGGTCGGATTGGATGCGCTCGCCGAGCGCCATCACCGTGCGCACTTCCTCGGAGGCGCGCTGGAGCCTCAGCGCCAATGCGGCGACTTCGAGATGCTGCGACAGCATCTCTTGGAACAGCAGTTCGTACTCAAAAGCGAGTTGCTTCTCCTCCAGGCTGAAGGCGCTTTTGGCTAACTTCTTCTCCAGCGACAAAGCTTCGCTCTCCTGCTTCACCTTCAAGTCGCCCGCCTGCTTCTTCAGGAGGATGGCAGCTCCCTGCGCCAGCTTCTCCGTGAAGGCAGCGGTGAACTTAATCGCGGACCGAAGGCCCGAAGTCGCGTCATTCGAAAATCCGACCGTCTTCGGCGGCGCTTCGGCACTCGCATCGCCAATGGCCTTCGCCACCTGTCCGAGGGTCTCTTCCAGCAACGCCCTGAAATTGCGATCAGCGGCCAGCCTCGCATAGTTGTTCTGCAGCGCCTGGGAGGTCGCCGTATCGTTGGCGACACTGGCGTGGTAGGCCGAAATTTCAGCCAGCAGCGAACGCTTCCGATCAAAGGTCAAGTACACATCTTCCATGCGATCCTTCGACTCCAGCAGCGCGATCCTCGCCAGTTGAGCATCATTGAGCGCCTGCTGGACGCGGCCCGTGATCGACCGACTACCCAGGTCCACACCGGGCCGCCACTCGTCGGCAAATTGACCAAACCGATTCGGCCGGATGCTGATCGTCCTGACCGCCGTGTTCGTGACCGCCGCCGCATTGATGGGAGCCAAGGCGAATCCGACGAACTTCGGCACGTTCACCGGCACCCGCGCTTCGATGGTGATCGCCGACGTCGTGTCC
The DNA here is from genome assembly GCA_963976915.1 of uncultured Verrucomicrobiales bacterium. Lineage (GTDB taxonomy): Bacteria > Verrucomicrobiota > Verrucomicrobiia > Verrucomicrobiales > Verrucomicrobiaceae > CAXBNA01. Next base: position 1,547 of record CAXBNA010000165.1, on the reverse strand, counting down.
ACAAAAGTGGACGGCCGATCCACCACGAACCAGTTGTGGAGATCGGGACCGGCATACTCCTGAGCATAGGTTTTGCCAGGACCGACGTCACCGGGATACGGCGTGCCGTAGAGATCGATCAACTTGTAGGTGTAGGCGAACTCTTCATCGACGATGGCGGCGTTGAAGTCATCGATCTGATTCTCCTGATTGCGCAGCAGACGCGTCATGCGTCCTGCTTGATCAAAGGAACCCTTGGCGTTGAGGACCGCGTTGAGTGCGCGTTCGGAAACCTGCTCGTAGTGCGAGTTTCCCGCCTGCAACTCCGCAGGTGAAATATCGAAGGCAATCGCGCCGGAACTCAGTCCCAGCGGATTCAGATGCCCATTGGCATTGTCGAGAGTCGTCTGAATGGACTCGGCGGCGATCGGCAGGGTCTTGAGCTCCAGCACGGTGGTGCGGTCGATCTTTTGAATGCTGCCTTCCGCGTGTTCGTTGTCCAGTTCCGGCACCAGCGCATTGCCCACCGCCCAGTGGTAGTAGGCGCCCTGGCCCGAACGGGAAGCCCATTCGTCGAGGCCCCAATGACGTGCGTCGTTGAACTCACCGCCGGTCTGGCCATCGCGGAAATGCGCCCAGCCATCCGCCGGCTCGTCGCTGTATTGCTGGCGATGCGTCAGCCCCACGACTTCCACGGCCGTGGTCGCCACCTTTGCCGCCGCTTGGGCAAACTTGCGCTCGTCCTGGTAGTCCACGGACACCGTGTTGCCGACAATGTTGAGCGACTCGATGCGTGGCACCCAGGTGAAGCTCGGGTTCGTCAGCAGGCGGTAGTAGCCCTTCAACGCCGACAGGTAGTGACCGTAGGCATCGCCGTGGCCCTGCGGGAACATGCGCTGCGCGTCGGCGGCATCGATGCTGCCATCCGCCGTGCTGCTGCCAACCTTTTCTTTGATATTGTAGTTGGTGGCATAGAGCGCCTCGCCGCTGTTGATGCCGCGCGTGTAGTTCCAGAACAGGCGATTGTAGAAGGGCGACTGCGTGACCTGCGGGTTGAGGAAATCGTCACGCCCGCGCAGCAGGGCCAGCTCCTCCGACAGTGAACTGGCCACCTGGCCTTCAAAGGAAAAGCGGCTCGTGTTGACCTCCGTGATCGTGTCCTGATCGTCGAGCGAGATCGTGGGATTGGCAGCGTCAGCGAATGCCTCGTCACCAAGGATGACGTAGAGATCGCTCAGGTAACCGGCGGCGAGCAGCAGCGCGTCATTGGCCGGGCCGTAGTCGTAGCCGGAGCCGATGCTGATGTTTTTGCCGCGATTGAGCACCGTTTCGTAGATCTCGATCAAGCCCACGTCGTTGATGGCGTCGAGCGTCAGCGCGATGTCCCCTTCCCACTTCTGCCCGGCCTGCGTGATCAGACTGACGTCGGTGTTGACCGCGTTGTTGTAGAGGTCGGTCATGCGCTGGTTGAAAGGATTGATGGCCGCCAGCACACGTTTGATCCAGCCCTCGACGAGGGCGGGGCGCGTCCAGTCGGACCAGGCACCGCTGGTGAGGCCATAGGCGGG
>CAXBNA010000164.1:0-14628 GCA_963976915.1 uncultured Verrucomicrobiales bacterium | reverse complement strand
CCAAGCGCAAAACCCCTGGTGGAGCTAAGGGGATTCGAACCCCTGACCTTCTCATTGCGAACGAGACGCTCTACCAACTGAGCTATAGCCCCCTCAACAGGTTGGGGATGGAAACCCCAATGCCAAAAACTTCAAGGGCAAAAAGACAGGCACCAGCGATCCAACGCCACCAACGTCGTTCCCCACTTGCACCCCTTGCACCGCCGCGCCATCGTCAGGCATGGCGCTGATCATCAATGGAGAAGAACTGGACGACGAAGTCATCGACGCGGAGTTCCGTCAGGTGAAAGGTCACTTTGAGCGACTGCTCCAAGTGTCTTGCTGTGAGCGGGATCCGGAATTCCGGGCGACTGCGAAAGACAATCTCGCCACTCGAGTCCTGCTGAATCAGGCCGCCAAGACACGGGTTCCCAACGTCTCAGAGGAGGCCATCACGGAGCGGCTCAAGGGTTTGATCGCACAAGCCGGGGGCGAAGAGCAGTTCTACATGAACATCGGCATGCCGGTCAAAAATGAGGAGATGGTGCGCGAGAACGTCGCCAACGGGGTGCGGCTCGACGAGATGCTGAAACAAGTCTACGCGCCGGAGCCTGAGCCCTCGGATGAGGAGATTCGCGCCTACTATGATGCCCACATTGAGCAATACCAGTCGCAAGAGGAAATCCGGTGCTCTCACATCACCAAGAGCCTGCAAGGGGCCAACAGCCGCGAGGAAGTGTATGCCACCCTGCGGACCATCCGCCGCCAACTGCTGGATGGCGCGGACTTTGCCACCCTGGCCGAGGAGCATCGCAGCGATGAACAGCAGCAGATCGACCTCGGCTGGTTCAAGCGTGGCGAGTTCATGGAAGAGTTCGAGACCATCGCCTTCTCCATGAACAAGGACGAGATCAGCCCCGTCTTCATGACCCAACTCGGCTTCCACGTCTGCACCGTCACCGACCGTCGCCCGCCTGCACCCCTGCCCTTCGACGACATCAAGGATGCCGTCCGTCAGCGCATCATCGACGAGTATCGAGACGCCAAGTTCAACGAGTTCACCGAAGAGCTCAAAGCCGCCGCCACCATCGAGGACAACGAGCCCGAGGAAGAAAACTGCGGCCACTGAGCCAAGACCAAATCACTCTCCCACCACACTCACCACGACTCCACGTGTGTGCGGTGAACGGCGGTGCTCAAACAGGAAAATTCCCTGCCAAGTCCCCAGCGCCAGCCGACCATCAACCACCGGAATCACCTCCGAGGTCCGCGTCAACGCCATGCGCAGGTGACTCGGCATGTCATCCGCTCCTTCGTAGGTGTGCACAAAATACGGTGTGTCCTCCGGGACCAAGTGATCGAAGAACGCATGAAGATCCGTCCGCGCCGACGGGTCTGCATTCTCAAAAATCACCAGCGAGCAACTCGTGTGCTGCACGAACACCGTTGCGGTCCCCGTCCGAATCCCACTCGCCCTCACAATCGCCTCGCAACGATCCGTGATTTCATAAGTTCCCTTCCCCCGAGTCGGGACCGAAAAACGTTCGCCGTGCGCAGACATCCCTTGAATCAAAGACTGGGTTGACGTTCAGCAACGACCGCGGCCTCGCCCAAATCACGTCCGATCTCCTCTTCGCGATAGCCGAATCCGGCTCCGCTCAGGGTCGAAAGATCCACCACCCCTTCACGACGCAAGTAGATGCGCGGATGAACGCGTTCCTCCAATTCCGAAGCCGCCGGATAAAACTGCATCGCGTTGCATTCAACGCCCTGGATCGTCCCCGCATGAGCCGCCAGCCGGACGTGCGGTAGCATCGCCAGCATTGGGTTCGTCAAATCCTGAACCATCAGCGGCATGCCATGCGCCTTGGCCCAGCAGAGGCTGAGCAGCGCACCGGTCTGCGTCTTGCAGGTCTTCAATGCCACACCCGACCAGCCAAGTGACCGCCCCATTTTCACAAACCTCCAATCGTGTGCGCTCTCATCCAGAAACAGCGGCTTCCGCGCTGAGACTGCCCGAACGTCGATTTGATACTCCTCCAAATCGTGCGGGAACGGCTGCTCCACGTAGAGCGTCCGTGCATAGATCTCCGGCTCCTCCGCCAACAGACGATCCAAAATTCCGCACACATACGCCGGGTCCTTGACCGTGCAGTTGAAGTCCGTGCTCAGCCACTTCACCCCACGTGCAAGACCGATCCGGCCCACACGAACAATCCGATCGTAGTCCCAGGCTGCATCGTTCCCACGCAACTTGATTTTCAGACACGTGAGCCCGTCCTTTTCGATCCAATCCGCCAGCAAAATCGGATGACCATCGTCCGGCTCGCTGCCGTTCAAATCTGCCGTTTCCAGAGCATCCACGCCACCCACGAGATGCCAGACCGGCATCTGCACAGCGGGTTTCTCCAACAGAAAATCCGCAGGGTACTTCCCGGAAAAGTCGATCACAGAATCCTCATCCACCTCGAGGTAGGCCGAGAGATCACGGTTCATGAATCCGGCGTTGTAGGTCGCGTAAATGTCGCAGTCGTTCAGACGCCCGTAGGCGTCATGGATCGCGATATCGAACGCACTGAACGCCACAAGCGAGGCCAGATAGGGCATGGCTTCCCCTCCGTCCGTCTGATTTTGGTCCTCCAAAAGCCCGGCCAGCGGCCCCTCGATGAAATCGTGCCCGATCTCCATCGGGTGGCCGCTCACGTCAAAATTCACAAGAGCACCCGCCAGTCGATTGGAAAACGTCCGCATCCGGCTGGCCCTCTCTTCATTGGACAGGCCACTGGGCCAGACCCAGGACACGCTCAGCGGCGTCTCTCCCCAGCCTGTGGCGCTCTCTCCGGCTTCATTGGTCACCGTCACAGCGGTCCTCAGACAGGTGACGCTCGATACCGTCTCGGGGCCAAACTTCAGGGGCACACGCATGGACACGGGCAGGTAGTAAACTTCAGCTCGCGTGACTCGTACATCCGTGGATTTGGTATTCGGCATCCCCTCGAATAATCGGACTTCCGACAAATGCCAAGCCCTCAGTCAATCCGGTCGTGATTTGCAATCGAACCCGGACGGGCGTATGAAGACCGCCCCCTCCCGTGACCATTGCCACCCAGATCACGATTTTTCGCATCCTCTTGATCCCGGTCTTTGTCGGGTTCGCGATCTACTATGGCCAGAGCGTGGCAGCGGGCACCCCCGATTGGACGCTGCGGATCGCCGCCATCGCGACCTTTACCATCGCTGCCGTGAGTGATGCCGTGGACGGTTACGTTGCCCGCCATTTCAACCAAAAGAGCCGCCTCGGGGCCATCCTCGATCCGCTGGCCGACAAACTCCTTCTCCTTTCCGCAATTCTCACCCTCAGTTTCACCGATTGGGGCCAAAAGTTCCCACTTTGGTTCCCCATCATCGTCATCTTCCGCGACATCGTGGCCATTGCAGGGGCCTTCGTCATCGACCATCTCGCGGGATCCTGCAAGATCACCACCCATTGGACAGGCAAGGTCGCCACCGCACTCCAAATGGTTGCCGTGCTCTGGATCGCCATCGATATTCGCATTCCCAGCCTTCTTTGGCCCACCGCACTTGCGGCCTTGTTCACCGTCATTTCCGGTGTGATCAATCTCACTGACGGCTTGCGCCAAATTCAGCATTCTGACCCCGCTTAGTCAGCGCTCGATCCCCTCGCCTTCTATCCGTCCTCGCTCCTTATGAAAACTGTCGCCATTGTCGGTCGCCCCAACGTCGGGAAATCGGCCCTCTTCAATCGCCTCGCCGGCAAGACCATTTCCATCGTTCACGACATGGCGGGTGTCACCCGCGACCGAATCACCGCCGAGTGCCGAAGCGGGCCCGAGCTGTTCGAACTCATGGACACTGGCGGGATCGGTGCCAAGACCGAGGATGTCCTCACCGAGCAGGTTCAGGTGGAAGCCGCCATCGCGCTCGAAGTCGCCGATCTGCTCGTCTTTGTCGTCGATGTCGTCGAGGGCATCAATCCCGTGGATCACGAGCTTTCCCTCGTTCTACGGCGCACCGAGAAACCCGTCATCCTTGTCTGCAACAAGGCCGATTCCAAGAACCGGCGAATGGGATCCGCCGAGTTCACCAAGCTGGGTTTCAGCGACCTGGCCGAAGTCAGTGCCGCCCACGGGCTTGGCATTGACTACCTCGTCAATCTCATCTCCGAGAGGCTCGGACTCTCTGCCGAGAACGCCGAGAATGCCGAGCAACGGGCCGCAGAAGCCGCTGAACGGCCGATGAAAATTGCGGTCGTGGGTCGGCCAAATGCGGGCAAGTCATCCCTCGTCAATGCCATCCTCAAGCAGGAACGCACCATCGTCAGCGAGGTCGCCGGCACCACGCGGGATGCGATGGACATCAACTGCCGCTTCAATGGGCGAAACTACCAACTCATCGACACCGCAGGCATTCGCCGCCGCAATCGCGTCGATTCCCAGGTCGAGGTCTTCAGCGTTCAGCAGGCACTCCAAAGCATCAAGCGAGCCGACCTCTGCCTCCTTGTCGTGGATTGCGCGGGGGGTGCCAAGATGCAGGACCGGAAGATTGCCCAGCTGATCTTGGAGTCGAAAAAGCCCTGCATTCTCGTCATGAACAAGTACGACTTGTTCCACCCGTTCGCACCGCAGAAGGAACGGATTGAGCATCTCGACGAGATGATGCGCCGCGAATTCTTCTTCATCAACTACGCGCCCCTGATCGCCATCTCAGCGAAGGAGAAGCTCCACATCGGAAAGCTTTTCAAAGCCATCGAGTCCGTCCGCGACGGTGCCAACAACCGCATCAGCACCGGGACATTGAATCGCCTGCTTCAGCACGCCATCGAGAACACGCCCGGACCACTCGGACGCAGTGCCCATGCGTTCAAACTGCTCTACGTGACGCAAGTGAATGACAAAGACGACCGCACGGTGCCCGTGCCGCACTTTGTCCTCTTTGCCAATCGCGCGGCCAAACTCACGGAGAGCTACCTCCGCCACCTCGAAAGCGTCATCCGCTCCGAGTGGCCCGCCCAGGGCGTCCCCTTCCGCATGAGCGTTCGAGGAAAGGAACCCAAGAAGTCGCGGAAAAAGTAGCGCCGACCGGCCCAAGGTCAGCGGCTCTTCGTTTTGCGCTTCGGAGGGGCACCAAACAGAGCCTCACAAATTTTGGACTCCAGGGCCTCCAGCATCGCTGGATCTTCGATCCTCTTGTCATCGTGTGTGTGCACGTAGATGGAGTCAATGGCCATGCCCTTCTCCGTGTTGATTCGCGCATGAGACACACTTAGATCAAGCTTGCTGATTGCCGAAAATACGTCCCGGAGCAGGCCCAGTCGGTCGACAACCTGAAGCTCGACCACCGTGTGATTGGCGGATAGCGAATTGTTGACGTAGACCCGCTGGGGGATTTCATCCGCCACCATTTCAAAGCGAGCCTCCGACTTGCGTCGTTCCGTGATCGCTGCACTGAAATCCACCTCGATGTCCCTCAAGCTCTCAAAGAATCGAGTCTCAACCCTCTTTCGCGCATTCTTGGAAGTCACGGGGCCAAGCTTGGCCGTGCACACACGGAACACATCCAACACCAGATCGTCGTCACGACGGTAGAAGTCAGCGCTCAGAATGTTGATGTTCTCTGATGCCAATGCCCCCGCGATTCGGTTCAGCAGGCGCTGCCGGTCCCAAGAGGTGACAGTGATTTCGGTGTGCCCCTGCCCTGGATGATCCCGCCATTCCAAGAGGGGGTTCAGCCCTGCATCGGCATCGAACTTCGCCAGTTGCACGAAAAACTGATGAAACTGCTGGATGTGCGCCACCACGGCATCCGGTTCCTTGAAGGTAAAGTAACCCTCGGGCATGAACGCGAAGTGAGCCGCAATCTCGGCCTTGAACGACGCTCCCAGCTTCTTGGTGACCGCTGCTTGCAAGTCTTCAATCGCCACGTTCACCTCGCGATCAAACTCGCCGGGCGCCTCCAATCGTGTCACCGCCTGACGATAAAGCTGCAAAATCGATGCCACCTTGTAGCCCGACCAACTTTGCTCACTGGTGCCTTTTGAGTCGGCGTACGTCATCAACAACAGGGTATCGAGATCATGCTTGGAGCGCACGATCTTCACAAACTCCTCAATGACCGAGGGATCCTCCAGATTCCGCGTGGTGGCATAGCGGTACATGATGAGGTGATTGTCCACGAGGAACACCAGCATCCGGCGCCGCTCCCCCTTGATCAGCAGTCGTCTCGACACCTTGGCCGCGAGTTCGGCGCTTTCATCCGAATGAGTCTTCTTGTTCTCCGCACGCCCGGCGTCATGAAGCAGCAACGCCAGCACCAAAATGGCGGGATCGTCCAGATCACGGAGCAGTCGTTGGAAAAGATCCATGCCGGGCTGCGCAGGGCCGGACAACTCGTCGAGGAAGTCCAGCGTTCGGAGGGTGTGCTCATCTGCGGTGTAGCGATGGAAAAACTCGTGCTGAACCAAGCAGGTCATCGCGCCGAACTCCGGCAGATATTTCCCGAGGAATCCCACCCGATGCATTTGCCGGAGCGACCGCCCCACGTCTCCCTTTTGTCCAATGATCTCCAGAAACGTGTTTCGCACCTGGGTGTCGTAGAGAAAGCGCCGGTTCACAAACCGGAAGGACTCCTGCACCTGCTGAAACAATTCCGGGCTCAGCCGCAAATGACGCCGCTGCGTGTGGAGGAACAACCGCATCAGCCTGGCGGGCTCCTCCTTCATCAGGTCCGGCTTTTCGTCGTAGATCCGATGATTCTTAGAGACGAACCCATCAAAGCGCTCAGGCTTGCCCTCGGGACGGCGCACGAGGAACCCCAAGGGCCTTCTCTTTGCCCGCCGCGCCTCGAGATCATCGAGGAAAAAGCGATCCATGATCTCGCTGCTGCGCTGCAGAAGATCACGCGAAGCCGTGTAGTAGTCCCGCATGAACTCCTCAATCCGGCGCAGCACCCGGCGCTGTTTGTAGCCGAGGTTCGGGGCCACCTGCCCTTGCAGACGCAACGTCAAAATATCGCCCGACTTCGGATCCGTATAGTGCATCTCATTGCGCACTCGGAGGATGAAGTCGTACGCCTTGTGAATTTCATTCCATCCCACGCGGGAAATGTCTCCGCGCGCGACCAACTCCTTGGGAGCCAAGGTGCGATACTTGGCGTAGGTCATCCAAATGAGGTTCTGATAGTCCCGCAACCCTCCGCAGCCATTCTTGACCTGCGGCTCTTGGACGAAAGGTGTGCCACCAAACTTCGCATGGCGATTCGTCAGGTCCTTCTGGCGGAGGCCAAAAAACTCCGCCTCGCGACCGTCCATGCACTCCTTGTCAAAACGTTCCTTGAACTCGTCAAAAGGACCCCTCTTTCCCGCGAGATAACGGGCTTCCATCACGGCGGTCTTGGTCTCGATGTCTTGATTGGCCAAAGCAATCGTCTCTCCCACAGACCGTGTCCCCATGCCGACCTTGAACCGCAGGTCATAAAAGTAGAGCAGAAAGTCGCCGATGACTTGAGCCACGTCCGCATCCACGGCACCGCCATTGCCGGGTAGCAAAAAGGTGAAGTCGATATCGCTGCACGGGCTCATCACCCGCCGACCGTAGCCACCGTGAGCGATCACGCTCACATTGAGCTTTTTGACCGTCTTGTCCGGCAGCCCAGCCACGGTCTCGGCCCAGAGCTTCTTCACCAGAAGGTCGATCACGTCTGACCGCATGCGGCAGATCTCAGCGCCCCCTGTGCCTGCACGATGCCTCTGCCGGATCCGCTGCTCCTTGATCTTGATGAATCGCTTTGCCCGCTTCAGAGCCTCGGCTCGTCCCAGCGGCGGCTTCTCACTCTTTGGAAAAAACTTCTCGGCACTGCGGTTCAACACCGCCAGGTATTCACGTTCCGTCATTCAGATCCCAATTTAGTAACGGAGCAATGCCTCCACGGGTGCCAGTTTGCCGAGTTTCTCCCGACCATTGAGAAAACCCAACTCAATGAAAAAGCAGGAGGCCAGCACGTTGCCTCCCACTCGACCCAACAAGTCCAACGCAGCAGCAGCCGTGCCACCTGTGGCCAGCAGATCATCCGCCAGCACCACATTCTCCCCCGGCTCGATGGCATCCACGTGGATCTCCACGGAGTTGGTCCCATACTCCAGGGCATAGTCCACGCCGTGGGTTTGATACGGAAGCTTTCCCTTCTTCCGAATCGGGACAAAGCCTGCGCCCAGGCGCTCCGCCATCAATGCCCCAAAAATGAAGCCTCGCGCATCGATCCCCACCACCTTGTCGACCCTCTGGCCGCTCAAAGTCTCAATCATCCCATCGATGGCCAGCGTCAGCAGTTCCGCCTTTCCCAGAATAGGCGTAATGTCCTTGAAAAGGATGCCAGGTTTCGGGAAATCCGGCACATCGCGGATCGCTTCTTTGAGTCGTGTCAGGGAATCTTGATCCATCTTTGCCAAAGTTCGAATGGTCGCTATGGTTTCACACTCCCCGCCTTTTGCAAACCACGCGTGACTGGCGGGGCGTACCCCGTTCATGGAAATCGACCGACTTTTGCTCATCCTGGCCACGCTCGCCTTCGCAGGCGGGCTTGTGCATGCCATGGTGGCGATCAAGGCCGGCACCTGGAAAAAGAGCAGCTGGCACCTGCTCCCCATGGTGACGGGCTTCATTCTTCAGACCGCCTTCCTGTACCTTCGGGGGCAAGATGTTGGACGCTGTCCCCTCACCAACCTCTTCGAGGTCCTCATCTTCATCTGCTGGAGCATCGTCCTGCTGTACTTCCTCGTCGGCTCCACCTACCGCCTGTCCCTCCTTGGGGTCTTCACCGCCCCGCTCGTGGGCAGCATCCAGATCATCGGATTGGTTCTCCCCATTGATCGTGCGCCGAGTTCCGAACTCGCTTCGCGCCCCGTCAATTCGATCCTCGAGCTCCACGCCGCGATCTCCCTCATCGCCTACGCCGCCTTCGCGCTCGCCTGCACCACCGGCGTCATGTACCTCCTTCAGGAACGCCTGCTCAAAAAGCACCGGATCGGGGGACTTTTTTACCAACTCCCCCCCATTCAAGGCCTCGCCCGTGCCATTCAAAGGCTCGCTCTCCTTGGCTTCGTCCTGCTCAGTGCCGGTCTCGGCCTTTCTTTTGGACTCGATGCCTCCGCCTCAAACCCCAAGCTGATCTTCGCCTGGCTCGTTTGGGGATTGTACGCACTGATCTGCTTCTTCATGTGGAGGCACGTCCTCTCTCCTCGTCAAACCGCCTGGCTCGCCGTGATCGGCTTCGCCCTCCCCTTCTTCTCCCTTTGGATTGTCACCTGACCTGATCGATGCCGGATGATCACTCCAGTCCCGAGCCGAAGCTTGCCTGCATCGGTCTGAATTACCGCACCACGCCTGTCGAAGTGCGGGAGCGCATCGCGTTTGCTGAAGCCCACCTTCCCGGGGCACTCGAATCCGTCCGTGAACTCCCCGGCATCGGAGAGGGCGTCGTCCTCTCCACCTGCAATCGCGTCGAGATCTACGCCGCGCACGACCTGGATGATCCGCAGGCAGGACACGAAGCCCTCCGCCGCTACCTCGTCGATCACTTTCAGCTCTCCCCCGGTGAAGCAGAGGCCCTCGTGCTCTACCACCTCGACCACGAAGAAGCCGCACGGCACCTCTTCCGCGTCGTCAGCGGCCTCGACTCGATGGTCCTCGGAGAGACGGAGATCTTTGGTCAGGTGAAGCAGGCCTACAAAACGGCCCACGAAAACGGCGCCACCCGTCGCAGCCTGAACAAACTGTTCCAGCACGCCTTCCGCGTTGGCAAACGAGTCCGCAACGAGACCGCCATCCAGCGCGGCTCCACCTCCGTCGGTTCCGTCGCGGTCGATCTCGCCGAAAAGGTCCACGACCTCCGTGAGTGCCGCGTGATGCTCGTGGGTGCGGGGGAGATGAGCCGCACCTGCGCTCAGAGCCTCATGTCCCGTGGAGCCAGCAGCGTCATCGTTTCCAACCGCTCCCACGAGCGCGCTGTCGAACTCGCCGCCGAGATGGGTGGCCAGGCCATCCGCTTCGATGAATGGGAAAGCCGCCTTGCCGAGGTCGACGTCCTCATCTCCTCGACGTCCGCTCCCCACTTTGTCATCAAGACCGACGCCATCGAGGCCGTCATGAAAGAGCGCCGCTGGCGGCCTCTCCTCGTCATCGACATCGCCGTTCCCCGCGATGTCGAACCCACCGTCAACGAAGTCGAAGGCGTCTACCTCTACGACATCGATGCCCTGCAGGCCATCGCCGACGAAGGCCGCCGCGAACGCGAACGCCAGCTCTCTCTCTGTGAGCAGATCATCGAAGAACATCTAGAAAAATTCGGCTTCGTCCCTTTCTCCCCGCGCCCCCAGGGCGACCAGCTTCCCGCCTAGCCCAGGACGCTCCACCTTCTCAATTCCCCACTCTTCCGGCTGACGGCCTTCCCCAATGACCTCCTCCCACCTCACCCTCGGCACACGCGGCAGCGAACTCGCACTCGCCCAGACCACGACCGTCACGGCCCTGCTCAAATCCGCCCATGCCAACCTCGACGTCCGACGCGAGATCATCCAGACCTCCGGAGACAAACGTCAAGACCTTCGCTTCTGCGAATTCCAGTCCCAGGCTCATGTCGACAAAGGCATCTTCATCAAGGAGCTCGAAACCGCGCTCGAGACCGAACAGGTCGACGCCGCCGTGCACAGCCTCAAGGACGTTCCCTCCGACCTCGCCCCCGGGTTCGTCATCGCCGCCGTTTTGGAGCGAGCCCCCACCGAGGATGTCCTCATCACCAAGGAACCCCACACCCTCGAAACCTTGCCGAAAGGTGCCCGCGTCGGCACCAGCAGCGTCCGCCGCGCCCGGCAGCTCCAGTTTCTCCGGCCTGACCTCGAGATTGTCGAAGTCCGGGGCAACGTCCCCACCCGTGTCCGGAAAGTCCTTGGCGAAGAACCGCTCGATGCCATCCTCCTTGCCGCAGCCGGGCTCGTCCGCCTTGACCTGCTCGACATGGCGACCTCGCAAATCACCGTCGACGGCCAAACCCTTGCCGCCCATATTTTCGACCCGACGCTCTTCCTTCCCGCCGCTGGCCAAGGAGCCATCGCCATCGAGTGCCGCGCAGACGACCTCGCCACACAGACCGTCTTGGCCGCCATCGATCATCGGGAGACCCACACTCGTGTCGCGGCCGAGCGGGAGTTTCTCCGCCTGCTCGGTGCCGGTTGCCAAACCCCCGTCGGAGCCCGCACTTGGTTCCAAGGTGGCCAACTCCACATGGCCGTTCGCGTCTTCTCCGAAGAAAACCTCACGGCAGCCCCCTTGGAGCTCGAGGCCTCCGCTGAGCCGCACGAGCCCGATTTGCTCGCCAAGTACCTCGCGACTCAGGTCCTGGATCATCCCTCACACCGCTGAATCGGCACGCCCGCACTTCGACCGAAGGTGTGAGAAGAACGGCTAATCCATCACAGCCGCGACCGCACCCTCGAGGGGCTTGGACCCATCGCCACCCAATTTCTCGTCGATCACTTCCAGACGACGAATCAGGTCGATGATTTCCCGCCTCGGCTGAACGCCACCCGCAGCAGCGCAAAAGTGGGTCCGGCAACCAAAGGGCCGATGCTCGTAGATGGTGCATCTCCCATCGTCTCCTAGCAATGGGCAGGCCCCGTCAGGATGGGGTCTAAGCTTGGTCCGCCCGCTCGCACGAACGCCGACCGCCGCGACCACTGCTTCACCCTTCGTCAACACAGGGGTCTTTCCCGTCAGTCGAAAGTGACAGCATTGAGCGATCCCCGTACAGTTTCGCGACAAGGGCCGCTTCTCCAAGTCCGCGTAGATGGCCATCACCTCAGCTTTCACCTCCTTCACGGACGGACCCGCAGGGCGCTTCGATGGGCGGCGACGATCAGACATCTCGGCAAGTCCCCTCCATCAAGCAGCCTTGTTCGACGACCGTCCAAATCCGAATCGCAGACCATACCACGCTCCACCGGCGATCAAGGTGCCCACAAACCACCACGGCCACCACGTCAGCGCCGAGGCAAACACCTGGGGATCATCCTCCGCGACGCCGAGGCGTTCTTCGAAGTAACGGGACTGCATTCCGAACAGCAGCGTCATCCCTCCATAGGCAAGATTCATCGTTAGGCCCCGAAAACTCAATGCGGTGGCCCTCCGCTCAGAATTCACCACGGCATTGAGATAGTGCGATAGAAAGAACTGCAGAAATCGCATGGCCAGCATCAGGGGCATCACCAGGGCCACCCCCACCCAGCCATCGACAGGATTGGCCACGCATCCCAGTCCCAGAAAGACCACCACCGCCAGCCAGGCGAAATTTGCCCGGGCACCATACTTCTCGGAAAACCGCTCCATCAAGCCCGCAGTGATGAGTCCCAGCAGCGATGCCACGGTGCCGATGACGCCATACCACGCCTCGGCCACACCGATCAGTCGGTAGAAGTTGCTGGCCACCGTGAGGAACAGGCGAATGATGCTGTCAAAAAGCACCCCAAACAGCAGGAGGCCAAAGGCGGCCGGGGTGCGCCAGACCCAGCCGCCCGTTTCCAGAATTTGACTCAACGCCTGTCGGACTTCCGCCCAAAATCCACCCTTCGGGCAACGAGGCTTCACCTCTTCCACCATGCGAAGCGTCACGCCCAAGCAGGCGAAGGCCGTCACCAGATTGAGCACAAGAGGGATCTTCATGGTCACGGCCTTCGCCAGCTCCATGTCCGATCCCAGCCACGCGAATGCCGCGTTCACCCGGTCGTGATCGTAGAGGACCGACCCGGTGATGGATGAAAAAATGAACCCGACGGCGGTGGCACGGCTCAGTTTCGCCATGATCTTGGGCCACAGCCGGGTACGATCCGCTTCCGGCAGAGAGTCATAGGTCAGCGCCTCATCCGCACCGCTAGCCGCCGCTTCCGCCGCACCACTGAGGATGCGATTGGCCACGAAGAGCCAGAAGACGGCCGTGTGATTCCCCACCGGCATCGCACAGAGAACCGCCATCTCCGCCACCATCAGCCAGCCCGACCACACCACCAGCCGCTTCCGACCCAACTGGTCCGCAAGCGCCCCGGAGGGCACCTCCAGCAGCACGATGGTCACGGCCCACACCACGTTGAGGGTGGCAAACTCCGCGATCGACAGCCCGAGATCGAGGAACAAAATCGTGAAGATCGGGTAGTAGAACCGGCAGTTGAAGAGCACCCGGAACCACACGAACCGCCGGGCGTTGGGCGGCAGCGAGGTCATCGGGAGATCTGCAGGGGAAGAAGCCATGGAAGACCCGATTTACGCCCCGCGTCGAGACTTGGTAAAGGGCAGAGACTCAAAACCCCGGAAATCAGGCTTCCACCCATGCCCGTTGTTTTATGCCACTCGCAGCCTTTAGGCTGGAAATGAACGCCCTTTGCGCTGAAATAGCGGCAATGAGATTCGTTATCCGAAGGTTGGCCACCCCCACAGCTCTTGCCGCGGTGGTGCTATCGACCGCGCAGCTCCCTGCCCAAGAGGCTGTACCGCCCTCCATTCCGACGCCGACGGCGTCCGCCACCAGCTACGAACTCTCTCCAGAAACGACCGAACGGCTCACCCGCCTCCTGCCGAACAGCTTCGCCAGCCTCAATCAACGGCAGCCCATTCAGGTCGCCGTCATCGGAAACACCCTCACGGATCTCTCCGCAGAGCCCACGGGAACGCCACCTCTCCGAGCCTTCCCGGGCGTTTTCGCCTCAGAGTTGGCCAAACAGTTCTACTACACCGGCGGCGTTCGCCTCCTCGGTGGGGAGCCCGCTCCCGATGGAGCGGCTCCGGCTGAGCCACGCGGACCCGAGATCGCACTCCGCTACCTTGGGCGTCAGGACATGACCATCTTCACTGCAGGCGAAGCCCTCCAGACCTTCGGCTCCCAGTCCAAGCCTAACATTCTCTTCCTCTGCATCGGACTGGAGGAGGCTCAGCTGGGCTCCAATCCCGGTCGCTTCGAGTCCGTTCTCGAAGACTTCCTTCATACCGCCGAAGAGCAGACAATCGACGTCATCCTCGTCGGTCCGCCACTGCCTGCAGAGCCACCCATCGAGGCTTCCTTTGGTCGCACCCGCCTTTACACCCAAATTCTCCGCGAGGCCGCTGCAGCCAACGGACTGCCCTTTGCCGACCCGGGTGATCTCTCGCGCCTCACGCCACTCACACCCTTGGTGATCGAACCTGGGCCGGTGTTCGAGTCCATCGCCACTGCCTACCGCGCCGCTTTTGAGTCCGCCAAGCTCGGCGAGGGGGGGCTCCATGCCCGTCTGGGGGAGATGATCTTCAAGGACCTCATCGAGGGTCCGCCGCCCGTCCCTTGGTCAGTACGCCCGGTCGGCATCGAGCCAGCCCCCGACGGCACGACCGTCACTGCGACCTTTGAAATCAGCCACACGCAGGGCCAGGAACTCTCGCTCGTTCAGTTGCCGCTCATCACCCAGGAATGGAACCCCATGAAAGCCGAGGCGGCCCTCTCTCTCCCGCCGATGGGCAAGAGCCGGATCAAGGTGGTGTATCAACCCCTTCTGGAAACGTCCAAGGGATTCCGCCCCTCCATCACGGACACGACGCTGCTTCCGATCCTGATTGTGGC
>CAXBNA010000163.1:0-14679 GCA_963976915.1 uncultured Verrucomicrobiales bacterium | reverse complement strand
CGCATGGAAGGGCCATCGCTCAAAGGATAAAAGGTACTCCGGGGATAACAGGCTTATCTCCCCCAAGAGTTCATATCGACGGGGAGGTTTGGCACCTCGATGTCGGCTCATCGCATCCTGGGGCTGGAGAAGGTCCCAAGGGTCCGGCTGTTCGCCGGTTAAAGCGGTACGCGAGCTGGGTTCAGAACGTCGCGAGACAGTTCGGTCCTCTATCCTCTGTGGGCGCAGGAAAATTGAGGGGTTTAATTCCTAGTACGAGAGGACCGGAATTAACGCACCTCTGGTGATCCAGTTGTTCTGTCAAGAGCACCGCTGGGCAGCTAAGTGCGGAAGAGATAAGCGCTGAAAGCATCTAAGTGCCAAGCTCATCCCAAGATAAATTTTCCCTGAAGGATCGTGGAAGACTACCACGTTGATAGGCCACGGGTGTAAGCGCAGTAATGTGTTCAGCTTAGTGGTACTAATCATCCGTTTGTCTTGTATTGTACCATCTCACTATTCGAGCCATCAGTTCGACTCAGTTAGATTTTGCTTTTCCAACCTGTATGCAGTTGTCAGGGAACATCGGTTCCCTAGTTAGTTTTGTCTTCAGACAACGTCCCAATGGGACTCCAAGTCTTACTTGGGGCGATGTCTGGTGATCATGGCACGGTGGAACCACCCGTTCCCATCCCGAACACGGAAGTGAAACACTGTTGCGCCGATGATAGTTGGACGATAGGTCCCGCGAAAGTAGGTCGTTGCCAGAGTAAAACATCCCCCTCAACCTCCGGGTTGAGGGGGTTTTTTTCGCCAAAATTTCTATTGCCTACTTTCCACATCGGGAATAGGGATCTATTGCCAATTTTCAATGAAACAAGCCCAGCTCGATCAACTCAACGCTGAAGCCAAAGGGAAATCCGCCCAGGAGATTCTTCAAGCAGCACTCACGCTAACGGGATCCAATGCTAAACCGGTGGTGACGACCAACTTTCGTCCGTATGAAGCGGTCATCTTGCACATGGCCACCCGAATCAACCCCGATCTGCCCATACTATGGGTAGATCATGGAGCGAATCTTCCGGAAACATACAGGTTTGCCGAGGCCTGCAGAGAACAGCTTGGATTGAAGCTCCTTCCCTTCGTTCCTCAAATGACCGCCAATCATTGGTTGGCCCTGAACGGCCCAAACCTCCCGGCTCCCGATGAGGTCACGCGTGTCGAGGACTTCAGCCGAATCATGAAACTGGAGCCCTTCCAAAGGGGAATGAACGCGCTAAAACCGACATTGTGGATCACCGCACTACGTCGCGAACAGAATTCCCAGCGGTCTTCCTCCCTGAGTCCTTTTCAATGGGACCCCAATTTCAATTGCCTGAAAGTAAATCCGCTCTTGGAGTGGACGACCCCCGACCTTGAGGCCTATCTTGACGCCAATCAACTACCCAACGAACGAACCTATTACGACCCTGCGAAGGGCGACGAAAATCACGAGTGCGGTCTCCATGCCAAACTAACCACGGCATAGGACGGACAATCTCTATATCCAATTCCAAGACCTGATCCCAAGCACTCATGCGAAGTATCACCCACCTTCAATTTCTGGAGTCCGAGGCCATCTATATCCTCCGGGAGACGGCGGCCCAATTTCAAAACCCGGCTCTTCTATTTTCCGGCGGTAAAGACTCAATTGTGATGGCCTGGCTCGCCCGAAAAGCCTTCTACCCTGCAAAACTCCCCTTTCCCCTCCTCCATATCGATACCGGCCACAACTTCCCAGAAGCAATGACCTATCGAGATTGGTTCGTGAAGGAAATCGGAGCACGTCTTGAAGTCGGATCGGTCCAACAAAGCATCGATGAAGGAAAGGTGGTCGAAGAACGTGGAATCCACGCAAGCCGAAACAAGCTTCAAACGGTCACGCTACTGGATACCATCGAAGAGCATCAGTTTGACGCCGCGTTAGGCGGTGGTCGCAGGGACGAAGAAAAAGCCCGCGCAAAGGAGCGGTTCTTTAGTCACCGGGACGAATTCGGACAATGGGACCCCAAAAACCAGCGCCCCGAGCTATGGAACATCTTCAACGGCCGCAAGCATTTTGGTGAGCACTTCCGTGTATTCCCGCTGAGTAATTGGACGGAGATGGACGTTTGGCAATACATCCGCCAAGAGAACATTCCACTCCCAAGCCTTTACTTCAGCCATCAACGCCAAATCCTCGAACGGCACGGTCAACTGCTGGACGCTGAAACCGGCTTTGTGCAGATGACGGATGAGGAGAAAGGCCAGATCAAAAAAATGACCATTCGATTCCGCACAGTCGGCGACGCAACCTGTACCGGCGCAGTCTTTTCGACGGCCTCAACCATTGACGAGGTCGTTGCCGAGGTCGCGGCAGCGCGCCAAACCGAGCGAGGAACCCGAGCCGACGACAAACGCTCTGAGACGGCGATGGAAGACAGGAAGAAAGAAGGGTACTTTTAAAGACCCTCAGCACTGTCATCTCTCACCTCTCTCCGCACCCGAAAATCCCATCTCATGGAACCACTCGTCAATCCCGAAGAATCCAGTCTCCTCCGCTTTACCACCGCCGGTTCTGTGGACGATGGCAAGAGCACCCTAATTGGAAGGCTGCTCTACGATTCGAAATCCATCTTCGAGGACCAACTCCTCGCGGTTGAAGAAACCTCCAAGCGTCGTGGAGACGAGCACGTCAATCTGGCTCTGCTTACCGACGGACTGCGCGCCGAGCGTGAACAAGGCATCACCATCGATGTGGCCTATCGGTACTTCGCCACACCGAAGAGAAAGTTCATCATCGCCGACACGCCGGGGCACATCCAATACACCCGAAACATGGTGACCGGCGCTTCCACCGCGGACCTGGCCATCATCTTGGTCGATGCCCGCCAAGGAGTCGTCGAACAAACTCGACGACATTCGTATTTGGCAAGTCTTTTGCGAATCGGGCATGTCGTGCTCGCAGTGAACAAGATGGACCTCGTTGACTACGACGAATCGGTTTACAACCGCATCGTTCAGGAATATCAGGAGTTCACTCAAAACCTCGAACATCCACCGGAGACGACCTGCATTCCATTGAGTGCGTTAAACGGGGACAACGTCGTCACTGCCTCTGCGAGCATGCCGTGGTATGACGGTGCTAGCCTGTTGCACACTCTGGAAACCGTTCATGTTGAGATCGAAACCAAGGCCGACGCGGCACGTTACCCCGTCCAATGGGTCGTCCGTCCAATGTCGGATGCCAAGGAAGAGAAGCTCAACCTCCAACTGCACGACTATCGTGGGTTTGCAGGTCGGATGGCGACGGGCACTTTCAAAGTGGGAGACGAAGTCCTTACCTTTCCGCCCCAGATCAAAACCAAGATTACGGGGATACACACTTTCGAAGGGCCTCAAGATGAAGCCATCCCGCACCTGAGTTACTCAATCACGCTTGAGGATGAAATCGATCTAAGTCGAGGAGCGATGATCGCCCAGGCACAACAGCCTCCGCAGCTCACCAAGGAGCTGGATGCAATGATCTGCTGGTTTTCCGCCAGTCGAAAACTCACGCCTCGCACCAAACTGAACCTCCGGCACACCACCCGCGAGGCGAGGGCCGTTGTCACCGATCTTCTCTACCGCGTGGACATCACCACAATGACGAAGGAAGAGGCGCCAACGGAACTGAGACTCAACGACATTGCCTGCGTCCGCCTGCGTCTCGCCAAACCCATCTTCATGGATTCGTACGCCGACAACCGGATCACTGGCAGCTTTGTCCTCGTGGACGAACAAACCAACGACACTGTGGCTGCCGGCATGATCCAGCGCAGCATCGTCCACGAAGAGTACGATGGCGTGATGATTTGATCAGCCTTGGGCCACCCCAGGCGTCACCACCAGAACAGGCTACACAGGCCGATTCAAACCTGCCGCTGTCGCACCACTTCAAACAGGCAAACCCCGGTGGCAACAGAGACGTTAAGGCACTCGACCTTTCCCGACATGGGGATGCGGGTGAGAAAGTCGCAGGTCTCGGCTGTGAGTCGCCGAAGGCCGTCGCTCTCGGCACCCATCACGATACCCGTCGGCCCTTTGAGATCGAGCTCGAACAGGGACTGGCTTTCCTCGTCGCCGGTGCCGACGAGCCAGAGGCCAAGTTCCTGCAGCCTCTTCATTGCACGGACCAGATTCGTAACGCGCACAAGCGGAACGGACTCGGCACCACCGCAGGCAACCCGACGAACGGTGTCAGAAATGGGAGCCGTCTTGTCCTTGGGCATCACGACCGCCGCCACACCCGCTGCGTCGGCGGTCCGCAAGCAGGCACCGAGGTTGTGGGGGTCCTGCACACAATCGAGTACGAGCACCAGCGGGTTCGTGATCCCATCCAGCAGTGACTCCAAATGGGATTCATCGTGAATCCGCACCTCACCTCCACTCTTGGCATGACGATTCTGACGTGCGGTATGAGAAGATGGAGAGTTGGAGCGGGACATGAGATGGGGCTCAAAGATGTAAGACCGACACTCTTGTCCGTCAATGGAATGGCGAGGTTGGAAAAAGGGACAGGTCATCATTCAGCGCCACCCGTCCCAAACGGACATTGACAAGTCACCGGATGAATTGTAATCAAACAGCCGTTTATAAACGGCTGTTTAACTTTCATGAGGAAAGCTCTCTTGTCCACCGCTCGCGAACGTGATCCCGATGCCCGGAAAGAACGTATTGTAAACGCCGCGGGAGAAGTATTCGCCAAAACTGGGTTCGCCGAAGGGAGTGTACGGGAGATCAGCCGACAGGCCCATGTGAATGTCGCATCGATCAACTACTACTTCGGCAGCAAGGAAGGCCTGTACCGTGAGGTGCTCTTGACGGCGCACCGCCAGCTGTTGGATCAGGAGCCTCCTCCCAGCCCCGCCGCCGACCCTGAGCTTGCCCTGCGGGAGTGGATTGAGTTCTGCTTGCGATTTGTCCTGTTGAAGCGGTCCGCCCATCCAGTGCTCGGACGGCTGATGGCTCATGAAATGCGGCAGCCAACCGCCGCTCTTGCCGAGCTGGTGAAGCTGGTCATCAAACCGATTTTTTCCAATCTGGTTGGCATCGTGAATGCCGTGACGAACGGCACCCTCGACAAGCCGGCCAGGGAAATGTCGGCGCACCAGATTGTGGCCATGTGTGTTCACTTTGATCACAGCAGGGAGGTGATCGGAAGACTCGGATTCGCCGTCCCGGAAGCGGAGGTCGGCATCCAGCGCCTCGCTGACAGCATCACCAATATGGCACTTCGCGGGCTCAAGCTGCCAACGCCAAAGAAAACCCGTTCCACCAAATGAAGATCCAGCCAAAATCGTTGTCCACCATCGTTCTGATTTCGGCCTTTTGGATGGTGAGCTCATGCGAGAAAACGCCCGAGACTGTGGAACCTGCCGCAATTGCCACAGGACCTGCCTCTTTCAGGGGTACGACCGTGCAAGCGAAGGAACGTTCCTTCCCAAGGTTCCTGCGTGTGACCGGCCAACTCACTGGCCAGAATGACGCGGTGATCGCTGCCGACTCCATGGGTCGTGTCGTGTCGGCACCCGTTGAACGGGGATCCGAGGTCGAGGCTGGCGATGTTCTGGCCAAACTCGACGAGAGGCAGCCCAAATTGGCACTGGCAGAAGCGGTGGCTTCAATGGCACTAGCCAAAGCTCGTCTCGCCTTGGCAAAGAATGAACAGGAACGCAACAAGCCCCTAGCGGAGAAAAAGGCCGTGGCGGATGCCGACTATCAAAAACTGTTGACCGAAGTGGCTGCGCGAGAAGCGGAAGTGGCCGCCGCCGAGGCAAGGCAAAGTCTGGCGCAGAAGACGCTCGACGATTGTGTCATCCGCGCCGTGTTCGGTGGCGTCGTGGCTGAGCGCTTGGTGGAGCCAGGGGAGTACGTTCGGGCAGACTCGCCCATCGCCCGTGTCGTGGACCTATCCTCCCTGCGCTTGGTGCTCAATGTGCCAGAGACGGAAGTAGGCGCTTTGAAACTGGGTCAGGAGGTGGAGTTCATCACCGCAGCCTTTCCGACGGAGCGATTCACCGGCAAGCTGAAGTTTCTCGGCGCAACCATGCGCGAGGCGACACGGGATTTGGTCGTTGAGGCACTGGTCGACAACGCCGCCGGGCGGTTGCGTCCGGGATTTTTCTGCGATGCACGCATTCGTCTCCGCGAGGAGAGTTGCGTAGCCGTTCCGGAGGATGCGGTACTCATTGAAGGATCGCGACGGAAAGCCTTCGTCGTCACGCCGGGCGGAATGCTGTCCGAGCGCCTCGTCGAAGTCGGAGAGACCCGGGACGGCTTTACTGAGATCCGTCGCGGTGTGGCCGCGGGAGAGACCTTGCTCGCAAAACCCGATGCCTCGGCTGGGGACGGCCTCCCCTTTGAACCTGCTGCCTAGACTCCCTTTCGATCGCCCATGCAATGGCTTGCCGCTATCTCTGTCAGACGCCCGGTCTTTGCCAGCGTCATCATCCTCGTCTTTGTCGTCGTCGGCGTGCTCGGCTATACGAAACTTCCGGTGGACCGGTTTCCGAAGATCGATTTCCCAACCGTCAGCGTTGTCACGCGGCAGGACGGGGCGACCCCAAAGGAGATTGAGACGGAGATCACCGACAAGATCGAGGAGGCGGTCAATACGGTCGCCGGGATTGACGAACTGCGATCTGTCTCCAGTGAGGGCATCTCACAGGTGCTTGTCACCTTCGTTTTGGAAAAGAATATCGATGTCGCAGCGCAGGAAGTGCGCGACCGCATCGCACGCATCATTCCCGAACTGCCGGAGGGGGTGGACGCCCCCATCATCGAGAAGCTTGATCCTGATGCCGCACCCATTCTAAACCTCGCCCTCGTCGCGGAGAAGCCGGTCCGTGAAATCACCGAATACGCTGACAAGGTACTGCGCCGACAGCTGGAAAGCGTGCCGGGCGTGGGACAGATCACGCTGCTGGGCGGCCGCCTGCGCCAGGTCAACGTTTGGCTCGACCCGATGAGGCTACGCTCCTACAACCTGACGGCCGCCGACGTCCAGCGCGCCATCCGTGCGCAGAACGTGCAGATTCCTGCGGGCACCGTGAAAAACGGGGCCAGCGAGGCGGGATTTCGCGTGCTGGGCAAGGCGCGGAGCATTGAGGATATCGGGCTGCTTGTCGTCCGTGAGGCCAATGGTGGATTGGTGCGCGTGCGGGATTTGGCACGGGTGGAGGACGGAGCCGAAGAACAGAAAACCGTGGCCCGCAACAACGGTGTTCCATCGGTCGTGCTTTCCATCCGAAAGCAGAGCGGAACCAACACGGTGGCCGTGGTCGATGCGGTGAATGAAAAGTTGGTCGACGTGAAGAAGCTCCTTCCCCCCGGCTACAGTGTCGAAGTCGTGCGAGACAATTCCAAGGTGATTCGTACCAGCGTCGATGCGGTGAAGGAACACCTGATCCTCGGCGCCATTTTCGCTTCGATCGTGGTCTTGGTTTTCCTTGGAAATTCCCGCGCCACCCTCATTTCGTCCCTTGCCATCCCAACATCCATCATTGCCTCGTTCGGTGTGATGTGGGCGCAGGGAGTCACGCTGAACGTGATCAGCCTTGTCGCCCTGGCCTTGGCCGTGGGCATTGTGATTGATGACGCGATCATTGTGGTGGAAAACATTTTCCGCCACATGGAGGAAAAGAACGAAGACTCCTTCACGGCCTCCATCGAGGGGCCACGAGAGATTGGCCTCGCCGTCATGGCGACAACGCTATCCCTGCTGGCGGTGTTCATTCCGGTTGCCTTTCTCAGCGGCATCGTCGGCATGTTTTTACGAAGCTTCGGCCTCACCATGGCCTTCGCCATCGCAGTGTCTCTGCTGGTCAGCTTCACCCTCACCCCTTCACTCGCGGCTCGGATGTTCCGCAATGGTCATGGCACCCGTTTTGACGTCTGGCTGGAGCACTTGGTGAACATTTTCTACCGCCCGGTCGAGGCTGTCTACATGATCCTTCTTCGGTTTTCCATGCGGCATCGCTGGATCATCGTTCTGGGGTGCATCGGAATCATTGCCGCAGTTCCCACACTCTTCCGCATCGTGAAGAAGAGCTTCCTGCCTCCCGTCGAAGAGGCGGAGTTTGTGGTCAATCTCCGGACGCCGGAGGGGACCAGCCTCGCAGCCACCGACCTCTTGGCGGAGCGCTTCGCCCGCGCCATGCGGAAGCTTCCCGGCGTGGAAGGCACACTCCTCACCATCGGCGACAATGACCAGCGTACGCCAAACCTCGCGGGCATCTTCGTGCGCCTCAGCGACCCGGCGCTCCGTGAAGACCAGCAAACCCTCATGGACCGGGTGCGTCAGGAAATCGTGCCGCATTTCCCAAAAGAGTGGCGCATCAGCGTGCTCTCCGTTCCGCCGTTCAATACAGGCATGTCCAGCGCCAACGTTCAGTACTTCATCGCGGGGCCTGACCTCGACACACTCACGCGAGCAACCGAGAGCGTGATGGAGTCCGTCAAGGACCTGCCCGGAATCCGGGATCTGGACAGCACGCTCATTCCCGGAAAACCCGAAATCTCCGGCAGCGTGGACCGGAGCAAGGCGGGCGAGATGGGTGCCAGCATTGCCGACATTTCGAGCACCCTCCGACTGCTCGTCGGCGGACTCGACGTATCCACGTTCGACGACAATGGCGAGCAGTACGACATCCACCTTCAAGCGGACGAAAGCTATCGCAACACCCGAGAAATCCTCAATCTTCTGACGGTGCCCTCTCTCAATGCCGGTCCCGTTGCCATCACCAATCTCCTCACGCTTTCCGATACGGACAGCCCCTCGCAGATCAACCGTCTCAACCGCCGTCGCCAAGTCACCATTACGGCCAACAATGCCCCTGGCGTCGGCGAAACCGACATTCTCGACGGGATCGACGCCGCAGTGCAACAGCTTGGGCTGCCCGCAGATTACGCCAGCGGCAGCACCGGTCGTTCCAAGGAGATGAACAAGGCGGGCAAGGCCTTCATGGTCGCCTTTCTCATGGCCTTCGTGTTCATGTACCTGATCCTTGCCGCACAGTTTGAGAGTTGGGTGCATCCCTTCACCATTTTGCTGGCCCTGCCCCTCACCCTGCCATTCGCCATCCTCTCACTCATCATCTTCGACCAGTCGGTGAACATCTTCTCCATGCTCGGCATTCTGGTGCTCTTCGGCATGGTGAAGAAGAACGGCATTCTTCAGATCGATCACACCAACCAGCTCCGCGCCAAAGGCATGGATCGACTCGACGCCATCCTGCTCGCCAATAAAGAGCGCCTCCGTCCGATCCTCATGACCACGCTCGCCTTTGTGGCCGGGATGGTTCCCATGATGATGGCCAAGGGCGTCGGGGCCGCTTACAACAACGCCACTGCGGGCGTCATCCTTGGCGGGCAGAGCCTGTCCCTCCTGCTCACCCTACTCGCCACACCGGTGATCTATTCCCTCTTCGACGACCTCATTCACTTCCGGCAACGACGGCGGGAACGAAGAGAAGCCAAAACTGGCGCACAGGTCGCCCCCGTCTCCCCCTGAATCCCGATCCCTTCGCCATGAACTCGCTCCCACGCGTCGCTCTCTTCATCAGTACCTTCGCCTTCAATGCCTGCACGGTCGGGAAGAACCACATTGAGCCTGACGTAACCGACATCACCCCTGCGGAGTGGCGCTGGCAGCCCGCCGTACCGAGCGATGACCGCCCACGCGGAGAATGGTGGCAGGTCTTCCACGACGGCGAACTCGATCACTTGGAAACCCTCGCAATGGAGGCCAGTCCATCGTTGCAGGCCGCCGCTGCGCGAGTGAACCAAGCGCGTGCCGCCGCACGAATCAGTACCTCTGGGTGGCTGCCAGACATCCGGCTCAAGGGCGATGCTGAGCGCGAACAGATTTCCGGCAACTTGCCCACCCCGGTGCCCGTCGCCATTCCCCGCGGACGAATCAACAGCTTCAGCACCGTTCTGGACCTCAGCTACGAGATCGACTTCTGGGGCAAGGTTCGTCGCGAGGTGGAAAGCGCGCGCGCCACGGCGGATTCCGCCTCTGCCAGCTACCATAGTGCCATCCTTACCCTGACGGGAGATGTCGCCGCCCAGTACTTCCTGCTGCGAGCCGCCGATGCAGAGCTTGCCGCTCTACGCCGTACCATCGCTCTCCGTGAAAAGTTCCAAAACCTGCTCGACGAAAAGTTTCAAGCCGGAGCGATTCCAGAGACCGACCTCGCCCGCGCACAGACCGAGGTGGCCACCGCCAAAGCCGAGTACGCCGATGTGAAGCGGCAACGACAGGAGGCGAGCGACACCCTGGCCCTCCTCTGCGGCCAGCCTGCGAGTCGTTTCAACGTTCGCGAACGGCCGATCGCTTCGAAAGCACCGCCAGTCATCCCGGCAGGGGTTCCCGCCTCGATGCTCGAGCGCCGTCCAGACATCGCTGCGGCCGAGCGTGTGGTCGCCGCCCGAAATGCGGACGTCGGTGTGGCCAAGGCTGCCTATTTTCCGGCCGTGCGGCTCACCGGCTCTGGGGGCTACCTGAGCAAGGACATCGACTCACTCCTTACGGGCAGCAGCCGTGTTTGGAGCATCGGACCAAGTGTCAACGTCCCCATTACCGGATGGGCCGTGATCGGATTCAATGTCAAACGTCAACGAGCGGCGCGGGAGGAAGCGGTCGCCAACTATCGTCAAGCCGTCCTCTCGG
The DNA here is from genome assembly GCA_963976915.1 of uncultured Verrucomicrobiales bacterium. Taxonomy (GTDB): domain Bacteria; phylum Verrucomicrobiota; class Verrucomicrobiia; order Verrucomicrobiales; family Verrucomicrobiaceae; genus CAXBNA01. Next base: position 3,968 of record CAXBNA010000163.1, on the reverse strand, counting down.
CCATCCGCGATGTCGAGACCAGCCTCGCCCAAACCCGATACCTGCGGGAACAATCCAGCGCTGTTGGTGACGCGCTCGCCGCCTCCACGAAGGCCACGGACCTCATCCGCGAGTCGTACGAGAGTGGCTCCGTCAGCTACTTTGAGCTTTTGGATGCCGAGCGCACCCGGCTTCAAGCCGAGCGACAAACCGCCCAAGTGGCCGCTCAGCGCCACATCGCCACCGTTCGCCTGATCAAAGCCCTCGGGGGCGGTTGGTAATTTCGGTTGTTGCAACGCGAGCCCCGTTTCGCTTCACAACCAAATCGTCAGCGACTGAATCAGGTCCTTCGTCTGGGTGACATGAAACTGGCGGCCGGCTTCGAGGCGGACTTTGTTTCCGTCGGCCTTGGTGATCTCGAAGACTACGGGGAGCGCGCCGGGATGCTCAATGAGAACCTCGCGGATGCGTTCGAGGTCGATCTCACTGTGGCGACGACTGTCGAGGCGGAGAACGAGGGGTTTGGGTGGCGGCGGTGGCTTGGGCTCGCGATGACCGTTCCCAGCTCCGTTCACTTCCGGCATGCCTTCACCGGGCTCCTTGGCCTGCTTGGGCTTGAGGACCCTCACGTCGCTGATGGTCAGGCGATTCATCTCCGTGCGGCTGTCCTTTTCGCAGCGAGCGCGAAGTTTGACCACCGTTCCCGCTTGCAGCGACTCCTTGTGCTTCTCGAAGGCCTTGCTCCAGACCATGGCCTCAATGCTGCCCGTGAAATCCTCGATCACCAGCACGGCAAACGCGCTGTTGTCCTTCTTCGTGTACTTGATGTCCAGAACGTTGATCATTCCCGCGACGACCACATTCGCCCGTTCTTCGTCGATCTCGGAGACGGCGGCGATTGTGGTGAGTTTGGGAGATTCGAAGTGGCCGCGATAGCTGTCCAAGGGGTGCCCGCTAACGTAAAAGCCGAGCAGCTCTTTTTCCATCGAGAGGATGTCATCAAGAGACCATTCCTCGACTTTTTCGGCTCCTCCAACGGGGCCCATGGACGCCGGGCTCATCTCCATCTCGCCAAAAAGGCTGACCTGGCCGGACTTGCGATCCTTCTGCGCTGAAGCTGCCGAAGACAGGACCTGATCGAGTCGTGCGAACATCCCGGAGCGAGTCTCTTTGGTGAAGTCAAAGGCACCCGCCCGGACGAGCGCCTCCATCATCTTCTTGTTCACCGTTCGAGAATCGAGCCGGGAGGCGAAGTCCTCCAAGCTCTTGAACGCTCCGTTCGCTTGGCGTTCCTCAAGAGCGGCCGTCATCGCGCCCTCGCCGACGTTCTTGATGGCGGAAAGGCCGTAGCGGATGGCGTTGGGTTCGCCCTCGGGTTTCTCGGAATCGGCGGTCCGCTCGGGGGCGAATTTCAGCGCGGAGCGGTTGATGTCCGGAGGCAGAATCTGAATGCCCATCCGCTTGCACTCGGAGACGAAGTTCGCGATCTTGTCGGTGTTGTTGACTTCGTAACTGAGCACCCCCGTCATGAACTCGACGGGGAAGTTGGCCTTCAAATAGGCGGTGTGGTAGGTGACGATTCCGTAGGCGGCGGAGTGGGATTTGTTGAAGCCGTACTGAGCGAACTTTTCCAGCAAATCGAAGATCTCGTTGGCCTGTTTCGGAGGAATTTGGTTCGTCTTCTCGCAGCCCTCCACGAAGCTGATCCGCTGCTTGGCCATTTCCTCGAGCTTCTTCTTTCCCATCGCGCGACGAAGAAGGTCCGCCTGACCGAGACTGTATCCGGCGAGAAGGTTGGCCGCCTGCTGCACCTGCTCCTGATACACCAGAATCCCGTACGTTTCTTTGGAGATTTGCTCCAGCAAGGGGTGCGGGTAGTGGACCTGTTCCTCGCCTTTCTTCCGGGCGATGAACTGCGGAATAAACTGCATCGGCCCCGGTCGATACAGGGCCAAAATAGCGATCACCTCCTCGATCTTGTCCGGGCCGAGTTGCCGGCAGGTGTTGACCATCCCTCCGGATTCCATCTGGAACACGGCGACGGTTTCGCCCCGCTGAAGGAGTTGGAAAGTCGTGAGGTCATCCAGCGGCACCTTGGAGGTGGAGAAGTCGGGCACGCGCTGCTTCACCCAGTGCTCGGCCTCGTGAATGACGGAAAGGGTTTTCAGACCCAGGAAGTCCATCTTCAGCATCCCGAGATCCGTCAGCGGCCCCATGGCGAACTGGGAGACGATTTCCTCATCGTTTCCGCGAGTCAGCGCGATGAAGTTGTCGAGGGAGCGATCCCCAATGACGATGCCCGCCGCGTGAATGCCGGTGCCGCGTGTGAGACCCTCGAGGAAGGTTGCATGCTTCCACAGCTCCTGCGTGGCGCCGTCGTTCTCCACACGCTCCTTGAGTTCGGGAACCATGTCGACGGCCTTCGTCAACGTGATGCCCAGCTCGGCGGGGATCATCTTCGACAGACGGTCGGAGTCACCATAGCTCCAGCCGAGCACGCGGCCGACGTCCCGGATGACGGACTTGGCACCCATCGTGCCGAACGTAATGATGTGGCTGACACTGCGCTCTCCGTAGTGCTCGCGCACGTAGTCGATCACCTCGGGGCGGCGGGTTTGACAGAAGTCGATGTCCACGTCCGGAGGGCTGACCCGCTCGGGATTCAGGAAACGTTCGAAGATCAGCCCGAATCGGAGTGGATCGATGTCCGTGATGCCCAGCACGTAGGCGACGAGTGATCCGGCCGCTGAACCCCGGCCCGGTCCGACCGGGATGCCGTGGTTGCGCGCCCAGTTGATGAAGTCCCAGACGATGAGGAAGTAGCTGGTAAAATTCATCTGGCTGATGATGCCCAGTTCGTAGTCCAGGCGGACACGCAGGGTTTCATCGTTCAGGGAGCGGTCGCGGCCGTAGCGCCGCTCTAGACCTTCGAGGCACAGGCGTCGGAGATACTCGCCCCGCTCGCTGCCATCGGGTGGCTGGAACTGTGGGTAGCGCTCGATGCTTGTCGCATCGAGGTGGATCTCGAAATCACAGCGCTCGGCAATCTCCAAAGTGGCGTCACAGGCTTCCGGGATCTCCTTGAAGATCTCGCGCATTTCCTCGGCGGTCTTGAAATAGACCTCGGGGGAGTACGTCATCCGGTTCTGGTCATGCACGTTGGCATTCGTACCGATGCAGATCATCGCGTCGTGACTCTCGTGGTGCTCGCGAGCCAGGAAGTGCACGTCATTGGCCGCCACCGTTTTGAGCCCAAACTCCTTTGACCACTCGATGAGCTGCTTGTTGCAGCGATGCTGCCGGTCCATCCCGTGATCGTGCAGCTCAAGGAAGAAATTTTCCGCGCCAAAGATGTCGCGAAACTCGGTGAGGCTCTTCTTGGCTTCCTCCGGCCGGTCGGTGAGGAGAAATTCGTTGATCTCTCCATTGATGCAGCCGCTGAGGCAAATCAGGCCTTTGCTGTATTCGGCGAGAGCGGCTTTGTCGATCCGAGGCCGGTGCCAAAAGCCATCGAGATGGGCCTTCGTGATCAGCTTCGAGAGGTTTTCGTAGCCTTCCAAAGTCTGGGCAAGGAGCGTCAGGTGGGAGGCGCGTTTCCGGCCCGTGATCTCCTCCTTGTGCTCCATCGAGAGCGGCGCCAGGTAGGCCTCGCAGCCGATGATGGGCTTAATGCCGGTCTTCTTGGCCTGCTGGTAAAAATCGATGGCTCCGTAGAGATTGCCATGATCGGTCATCGCGACGGCGGGCATGCCCAGTTCTTTCGCCCGCGCCATCAATGGCTTGATCCGCACCGCCCCGTCGAGCAGCGAGTACTCGGTGTGGAGGTGGAGATGGACGAAGGAGTCGGACATGGGCTGACTCCGATCATAGACTGACGGGCGGTACCCGCAAGGTCGGCTCGCCGGATCGGTCGATTTACCCCCAGTGGGCCGGGATGAGGTGGGGCATGGCACGCAGATACTCGATGAGGCGACGGATTTTGGAAATTC
>CAXBNA010000162.1:0-14753 GCA_963976915.1 uncultured Verrucomicrobiales bacterium | reverse complement strand
AGTTTGCCTACGGAATCGTCCAAGTTTTGGGTGCGGGAGTCGGGCAGCTCAGCTTCGGCCCGCTATGCGCACGGTTCGGCCGAAAACCCACCTTTGCCCTGATGCACCTGATGAGTTTCGTGCTGATTCTGGCCGTGTGTTGGGCACCGACCGCCTACTGGCAAATGTTGGTTCTGCTTCCTCTCTTCGGTTTCGCATCCCTGAGCATCCATTCCGGGTACGCGATCTATTTCCCGGAACTGTTTCCGAACCACCTGCGCTCAACTGGAGCCAGTTTTTGCTTCAATGCAGGACGCCTTTTGGCCGCACCCATGCTTCTGATCTCAGGCATGGTGAAAGAACTCTACAGCATCGAGCAAGCCATGACGATGCTCGGCTGCCTGTTTCTCGTTGGCATCGTGATCCTCTTCTTCCTGCCCGAAACCAAGGACAAAGATCTGCCCGAGTGATCGATCACGCGCCCAGCAGTGCGATCAGCTGCGCGGCCACGATCCGCAGCATCATGGTCAGCGGATACACCGCCGCATAGGCCACGGCGGGAGAGTCGCACTTCGCCAACCCCGTGGCGAAGGCGAGTGCCGGAGGGTCGGTCATCGATCCCGACATCAAACCCGAGAGGGTCATGAAGTTCATCTTGTGGAACCTCCGCCCGATGAACCCGGCCAGCAGAAGCGGCACCAGGGTCACCAGCGCCCCAAGCCCCACCCAACTCAAGCCTTCGGGAGTGAACACGGTGTTGAAAAAATTCTCGCCCGCCAGCAGACCAACGCAGGCCAGGAAGAGGATGATCCCAAGATCCCGCAATGCCACGTTGGTGTTGAGCGGCATGTGCACCACCAGCGGACCAATGCGCCCCATCCGACTCATCAGGATCGCCACCAGCAGCGGACCGCCTGCAAGGCCAAGACGCAACGGTGCCGGCAACCAGTCCACCTCCATTGGATAGAGTCCCACCAACACACCGAGGGCAAAACCTGCAAAAACCGGCGCGAAGTGCGTCAAGCTCAGCAGATGCACCGCATTCCCGATGTCTTTCGTCGCCTGCTCCAGACCCTTCTCATCCCCGACGATCTGGAGCATGTCGCCAAACTGCAATGCCAGATCCGGCAAGGCGGTGAGACGGTGATCCTGCCGACTCACCCGCGTCACGGTCACGCCATACAGATGCTCCAAACCCAGTTCCTGCACCGTCTTGCCCAGCAGTTTCGAGTTGGTCAGCACCACCCGGCGAAAAGTGACGGACCCCGGTGCCTGCATCAGGTCCTCATCGGTCTCATCACCCACCACGCGCCGAAATTGATCGAGATGAGGCTTCGTCCCCACCGCCAGCATCACGTCCCCGGCATGAACTGGCGTGTGTGCACCCGCGACAATGACTTCCTCTGCGCTTTGCCTTCGCAATCGCGACACCACAATGCTGGTTTCCCTCAACCCCGGGATCTCGATCACCTCCAGCCCATCCAAGTTTCGGTTGGTCACGACCAGGTTCATCCGCTCCAGTGGTTCCACCCCTTCCCGCTGGGCGGCGCGGAACTCTTCCACCTCCCGGGCCACATCAATTCGGAACAAACGCCGAACCAGCAACAACGACGCAATGATCCCCACCACCGCCAACGGATAGGCCGCCGCGTAGGCCATCGCAGCCAGCGTAGGTTCGCCGTCTGGGGTGGCGGCCAGCGCCTGCTGCGCCGCCCCCAATGCGGGCGTGTTCGTGGTTGCTCCGGCGAAAACCCCCGCCGCAGCCGCCAGTGGCATTCCAAGCAGTTTAGCGCCCACCACCGTGATCAACGCTCCACCGCCAATGATCCCGACCGCATAGACATTGAGCTTGAGTCCTTCCTTCCGAAGGGACGCAAAAAAGCCCGGCCCCATCTGCAAGCCCAGAGCAAAGACAAAGAGCATCAATCCAAACTCCTTCACAAAATGTGCGACCTCATGATCCGGTCGAAAGCCAAAGTGCGAAGCGATCAATCCCGAAAACAGCACTCCCGCCACGCCCAATCGCACCCCACCGATGGCAATCCTTCCCAGACCAATCCCCGCCAGCGCCACGACGCTGAGCAACAATAAATCCAACGCCACCGGCTGTGCTTCGTGCCATATCTCCCACTGATTCATGCGAGCACCTGTCGCACGATCAATGCCACGCTGTGCTTCCTTTATGCTCCCTTTAAGGAGTCAATATTGCCACCGACTGCGCCCGGGGTGCTTTTGTCGGAACCAAATGGCTATTCCGTCTTCTTGGTGCCACCACTGGCCATCAAGCTGAGGACTCCGAAGCCGATCACGGCGATGGGCAGTTCCACTTCGAGCCGAATCACCTCCATCTGCCGGAGCACGGAGAGCGCAGAGAGCAAGATCAGGAAAGGTCCCACGATCGCCATGGCCCGATTGGTCCGCTCAAACAGGGTGATGTAGATGCCTGCCGCAAAGAGGGCCGCGCTCCACAGCCATTGAACCGGCGGAACGATGTCCAGAACCATCAGGAGCCAGAAGACCCCCACGACGATGATGAGAAAAGAGCCAAGTTGTTTTTTCATGTGGGTTGCAGGCGATTCGGTGGGTAATCCGGTTTGAGTTCCTCTATCATTGGGCTTTCAAAGGCTCAAGCACCGCGTTCAGCGAATTTCAAACGACACGGAAACCACATCCCCATGGTTCACCGGTGGATCGTTCCCGACCATGTCCACGTCAAAGGCCCTTCCAATCTGGTTGCCCGCCAGATCCTCTATCAGAGCTTGGATTCGAATCTCACCCTTGCCCGCAGACCACGGAGACACGGGCGTGAAACACCACAATCGATCCTCATCCGAGAGATCAACCCGACCCTCTACGACCGCCCCGTCCTTCCATAAGACGCGCATCATGCGCTGGGCGAGAGCACTGTCCATCGGCTCATCGAAGGTCACGTGAAGTGGGTGCAATGTGCCAGATGCCGGAGGCGTGATCTTCCATCGCTCTGGATCTGGAGGTGTTTCGTCCGCTGCGACCATGCGGAACCGCTTTTGATCCGGCCCGGATCCAGCAAAAGCGTGAGCCACGTTTGGTCCGGATTCCGCAACTCCTCCGCCAATCCCGTGCCGCCAAATCCTCAGGCATCCCGGTGACCTCGACAAAGGCCGCCTCAGGAGGATCCGGGTCAATGACCCAGCGCACGTCCACCGCCAACGCGATGAGTGGAGCGCCGATCCAAGCGGCCATGACCGCCATGGCGATCCGCCACTTCACGGAAGTGGCAGGGCTTCGAGCGCCACCCCACCTTCAGCCGCACTCAGTCTTTGCCATCGTTCTGATACCCGATCATCTCGAGCGGGCAGTTCCGTCTTCGAGAACGAAACTTTGTCTCGAGCCACCGGCTCAATGTCCCCCGCAGTGGTCACCCCCGCGAGCACGGGCTGGGCTTCTGGCCCGCGTCCGCGTGACACCGCCACATTGACTTTTTTGGAAATCGGATTCACCGCGAGGTCGTGGATCAAGATGCCCGTGCCGCTGTCGCGAGGAGCGCCGCCACCTTATCACTGAAGACCTCGACCTTCAGGGGTCCCGATTCAGCGGGCTCGATGTCTCCACATCTAGGCTTGCGTTGTGACACCACAGACCGGACTCTTGGCGTCCTGTCCAACCTTCACCGGAAACAGAGACTATGCCGGAAGAGTCCGCTCCTGAGAGACGACCACCTCCCTTACCGGGAAGTGAAGCATCCGCTCCTCCAGCGGACCCGGATGGAAAGCCGATCTCCAACCGGCGACTTCCCTTGCCCGTTCTTTTGCGAGTGGGAGGCAAGGCCCTGCTGCGAAGCCTCCTGATCTCGGTTCTCTTGATGGGGCCGGGCATGCTGCTCCTGATGAACGGCGTTACAGTGCCGGGGACCATTTGGCTTTTTCTGGCCAGCTTCGGGCTCATGGCTTGGACCTACCGCAAGCCTTGGAAACTCGGGTGGGTGAGCTGCCTCATGCCCACCGCGACCGCGTTGCTCTGCCTGACCGCGCAACTGCTTCTCCTCAATCGAGTGCTGCCACCGCCCCTCCTTCTCATGCTCGGCATTGGCGGCGGCATCGCTTTTGGATTTGTGCGCTCCCGTGTGCACTCCCTAACTCAGGAAGAGGACGGCAGTGTCATTGCCCAACGTACCTTCGGCTATCTCTTGGTCTGGATCGCCGCCTACGTCCTCACCCAAACGGTCACCCACCTGACCCGCAACGCCTTCCTCGTCCAGGGCACGGTTTTGACCAGCGTGTTCACGACGCTGATGGTCGCCACGCTTTCCGCCAGCCTGCTTCTGCGAACCCGCCTGCTAAAAAAACCCGCCATCGCAACGATGAGCCTGCTCCTCGGTTGGTCGGTTCTCGCCACGCCCACAATGGTCGGTGCCCAACAGAACGCCGATCTGCGGTCCATCCTCGACCAAGTGTTCATCGACAGCGACTTCGATGTCGGGCTTCCAATCACAGAGCGCTCCCTGAAAGGGGATGAACTCGATGTCGTCAAAATGTTCGTCAATGAACGCCGATACGAAGGCCCACCGGGTAGCTTTATTTCAGAAACCCAGAGGCTGTCGATGTCTGTCAGGCTCGATCTCAAATCCAGCGTCGAGGAAGCCACGACTCAGTTCAACGAGTACGTCGATTGGGGCGAGAAGGTGCACAAATACTCAATCACCCGCCAAGACCGCAGTCTTGGTGATGAGTCGGCATACGGCAGTCATACCAACCGCCAGACAGGTTCTGCAATGGCCACGGTCTATTTCCGGCTGGATCGTTATGTCGTTCTGGTCTCGACAATCAGCATCGCCGACGCGGTCCGGCCAGAAAAAGTGGTCGATGGCAGCATCTTGCTTACGAGCACCAAGTCCACCGCCACCAAGGTCTGGGACCGATTGAGGAAACTGATCCCTCTCACCGGCAGTCGTCCCGCACCGGCCGCTCAGCCAGCTCCAACCCCAATTCCCGCTCCCGCACCCACTCCCAGAACACCACCCCCTTCCACGACTCCACCACCGCCACGCACAACCCCCGAGTACCATCGCGATGGAGAGGATCATCACCACCATCAGCCTGGTGTCACCAATCCCGAGGAGGCCGCCCTCATCGCCATCCTCGTCGCCATCCTACTGGCGGGGGGCGGCATCTCGCTTCAGGTCGCTCAATCACTCGCCCAAGCCATTGCCGACGCCATGCGCGCCGCCGGTCAACACGCGGCGGATGAGGTGTCGAACGCCGTTCCGTCCGCACCGCCACTCGTCGATGCCGATGGAGATCCGGTTATCGTTCAGGATGGCTCCTATGAGGGCGGAAAACCCGGCCAATACTGGATGGATGGTCGTTGGGTGGATCGTGCAGAGGCCGAGGAGATGATCCGTGCCCGCCGGCGCGAACTGGCCGAACGCCAGCGCGAGATCGAGCGTTTTCTTGACGAGAACGATCGCCAGTCCGAAGAACGCCGTCAGCACAACGAACGCGAGGCCGCTCGGCATGCCGCCGAACGCGAGCGTGATCGCTTGGCGAGCGAGGCCGCCGACAAACGGGACCGAAAACAGCAGGAGCGGGTGATCCAAGGGATGCGAGGCGCCGCCGTTGAGTCCGGGGACTCGGAGTTCATCGCCCAAGTTTCCCAATTGATCCGAGAGGGCAAGCATGACGAACTCAGGGAACTGTATCGAGACCACTTGGATGCCGCCACCGACTCGTCCCAACTGGAGGCGGACGCCGCCAACGAAGAATCCTGGCGGGCGGGAGTGGCCGCCGATGCCGCCGCCTTCACTCGCGACGCGGCTCGCGCGGGTGTCATGGCGCTGGGTGGCCCCGCCGGATTTGTCCCAACGGCGCTTGGCGCAGGAGCCATCTCAGCCGCAGGCGACGGCTCGGAAGCCTATCATTCAGGAGCCGATCCAGCCGAGGTCTTGCGACGGACGGCAGGTGGCTTTGCCTCAGGTGTCAAGGATGCCGGACTCAATGCCATCGCGCGAATGCCGGGCGCTGGAATCGGTTCGCGCATCGTGGCCCCAGCCGCTGCCGATGCCGCGGAAACCTACATCCGCACTGGAGATCGTGGAGCCGCCTTGAGAACCGGTCTGGTGAGCATGGTCAGCGGTGCCGCTGGTTCACAGATCGATGGCGTCAACAATCCCCTCGCCAGGGAAACGGCCGATGCACTGAACTCCACGCTGACTGGAGGGGCCACCTCCGTGGCCCAAGGTGGAACGTTTGGTGAAGGTGCCCGCTCGGGCCTGATGGGCCACATCGCCGGGCGAGCCGGGGGTTCGGCCGCTGAGCAGGCGGGTGGTGCGGCCTCCCATCCACAGTTGGACGAGAACCGCATCCGCGATGCCCGTGAGGCAGGAAAGGACGCCAGCCGCACGGCCGAGCAGGGACCGATCACGCAGGAGTTGATGCGATCCCAGCATGACGAACCGGTGCTCACGCAAGACGGCCGCGTTTTGATCAATCCACGCACGGGCGAACCCGTCACCCAACCCCGCGTCGATCCTCGGCTCGCCCTTCAACAGCTCGCCAACCCAGCCGAAAGCCGTACCGCCAAGGGAGCCGATCCCGCCTTTCAGCAGGCCGTCATTCGCACTCGAAATGAAGTCCTCTATGGCCCGGCGGACAACGCCACGATCTCGGCAGTCACCCCTCGACTGCAGGAGGCCGGGATCCTTCGCCCCGGTGACCGACTGGTCATGGACACCTTTTCGACCCCAGGCGCGGCACCCAGCCTGGGAGCGGATCGGGATGCACGCATGGTCATCGAGCGTCTGGGACCCTTTGGCCAGACGGAGCGGATTGAGGTTCCTCGTCAGCACTGGGAACGTCAGGCCGAAGCAGACTTTGCCCGGCACACCATGCCCATCGCGGGTGAAATCACACCCCAGTCGCACCCGGAGTATCACCGACGCATGGACGAACTCCAGCACCTACGACAAGCCGGATGGACGGAGCAGCAGATCCGCGACCGCGCCTGGGCCGAGGCTCACAATCAGCTATTCACCGATCGCCATCACGTCGAGGCCAGCGCCGACAATTCCGACCAGTCCGGCTTTCGTCGCGACTCCCAAGGACGCGCGGTCGCTGTGGATCCCTCTCAGGTGCAATCGCCCGTCCTCGGGGCTCAAGGCGGAACAAATCCTCTCGTCGACCCGGAAGGGATGGGGCGGATGTGGGGCGAAAAAAGTCACTTTTACGAACACGACATGCCCGAGGCTCTCGCCCAGTCCCAAAAGGGCATCGACAGCTATCTGCGACTGCGGGAGGGCTATCGGCAGCAGAACCTCATTCCGCCCGACATCAATCCCAACCTCGCACGCGCCATGGAGCTACTCGGAGAGGCCCCCACCGGAATGGCGGCGACCCCGCAACGCATGGCCACGCTCGAGGCCGATCTCCAAGCCCTCGGCTATCGCGATGCCCAGGACGCGATGCAAAAGGTTGCGGGCCAGTTTGAAGGACTCAAGGGCAGCACCAAAGCCCCACCGTCCAGTGGTCTCACCAGCGCCGACCTGGCACGGATCGCCAGGGATCGCGCCGAGGAAGACGAAAGGAATCGGCAATGAGCAACGAAACCCAAAGCCCTCTGTTGCCCACTTTGGAGCACGTTTTTCCTGATTTCCGAGACGGCCTTCTCGCGTCCCTGATCGACGCCGCCGGACCCTCGCAAAACATCTCGCCTCGATTGACGATGGGCGACTCGGAAACGCCCAACGCCGATGACCTCGCCCATCTCTACGCCGACACGGTTTTGACGAAGGCCGCCCCGCCCACACGCGGCCTCCTGTCGCCGGCATTTCTCCGTGCTGCCGATGTCCTGCGCAATCCAGCCACGAATCTGACTCTTCGGATCTGGGCTGCCTCGAACGACTGTGCCGAGTCGAACCTCCAGTTCCCCGGCTCCATCGCGGAAGGCGGCGGCGTGATCCTGACCTCCAGTGAAACAGGCACCAGGGTCGCCGCATTTGCCAACAGTCAGCATGTGATTGGAATGGCGACTCCGTTTCTACGTTGGGCTCATCACCAACCAGACGATGATCCGCCACCCTTCGAGGCGCTCTTGGATTTCTCATCGGCCATCGCTCTCTGCGCCGCCGTCGATGTCTCCCTCGTCGCCGGTCGTGACTCCGCCCCAAAAACGTTCACAGTCCGCGATCTTCACGAGCATGTCCTGAGGCGCTGGGGCGTCTCGACCTTCGGCGAGCTTCTCACTCACGGCATGGCCGCCATCATGGCCGGTCATCCTCCGGCTCTCCAACCCTTTGGCCTCGCCGTGCGGACGCTGGCCGAATGCGACATCTTCAATTCCGAGGACAGCGAGACCTTCGTTCTGGCACCCGCTTTCCTACCCGTCGCCCGCCGAATCGTCGCTCCATCAGCGGGGCTGATCTGGCAACGCGTCTCGCGCCTGCCCGATGGCAACCTGGAGCGCAGTTGCCAAAGTTTCCTCGCTGTGGATCAGGCCGTGCTCAGGCTGGCACCGGGCCGCCCGGGCCATCTCTATTTCGAACTTGGTGGGCGAACTCTGGCGCGGGATTTCATCGCCAGCGAACTCGCCTCCAACATTCCGGCCGCGGAACCCAAGCCGCAAGCCGCCGCAATACCTCCAAAGCTTCCCACCGCATCGACCCCGACCGTTTCCAAAGCTCCTCCACTTCCAAAAACGGTGCCTGCATCCCCCGATGGGATCTCGATGAAAATGGCCATCGCTGCGGGTGCGGTTGCTTTGGGAATCATCGCCCTCATCTGGGTCGTCACTCAGTTTCCAGCGAGCTACACCATGATCGACGTGCCTGAGTTTGCAGAAACCACCCCTCAAAAATCACCGCCCGACAACACCACTCCCAATCCGATTCCCGAACCACTCGACGAAGCCTCACCGCCTGCGTCCGCCACGTCAAGCGTCGCGACCCAATCGCCCCCGACAAAACCGAATCCACCGCCAGCGGCTCCTGAAGCCGACATCGCCATCGAGGGACCTGCCAAATTTCAGGTCAACTTCTCCACCCGCATGTTCGACTTCCAGTGCGCGGAAATCGCCAACAACCGTACCGGCGGGAAGTCTGGCAGCCTTCGACTGTCCATCTGGGCCTCCCGCAGCAAGACCTTTGAACAAGGCTCGCGAATCTACCTCATGACCGAGCATCCGCTTCAAGCCCTGCCCGGCAAAACCGCGTACAAACCCTTCCAGCGCACCCTCGAACTCATGGAGATCCCGCCCGGTGAGTTCTACTTCGCCGCCGCCATCGAGGAATTCGATGGCAAAGAGTACCTCGTCAGGGACCAGCTCTTCTTCCCGAATCCCATTCAGGTGCCGTAGTGATCACTCGGTATCCCGCAGCATGTCCCAAACGAAGGTGTACCATCCGTGGCCTTTCCCTGGCAGCAGGATGAGCTCCACGTCCTTCCCTTGTTCCCGGGCGCGATCCCGAAACCACTCGGACTGCTCCGGCGGTGTCAGGGTGTCTGCGGCTCCCTGAACAATCAGGACGGGCGGCAAGGATTCGTCGATGTGGTAGATCGGCGAGACCGCCCGCCCAATCTTTTTCCAAACCGCCATGCCTTTGGCCTCAGGACCAAAACCCTTCACATAGTGAATCGGAGGTCCGCCATCGCCGGGATTCTCGGTCGAGGACCCCAAGTTCAAGAGATCGGTCACCGGAAAGAAAATGGCGACCGCCTGCACCGCGCTGCGTTCCCGGTCCACCGGATCGGTTTCATCAAGCGGCCCCTTCCCAGCACCCGTGGCCAGCATCAAACTGAGATGCCCGCCCGAACTCGCTCCCGTCACTCCGATTTGATCCGGATCGATCCCATACTCCTCCGCGTGATGCCTCACAAAACGGGCTGCCCGATGAACATCCTCCACCACTTCCATGATGGTCACCGTCGGCTGGGAAATGTGATACACCGCAAACACCGTGTATCCCCGCCGAATCAACGGTGCCGCCATGAACGTCCGAAACGCACCTGGGTTCGACTTCCAGCTCCCGCTCATCATCAACAGAATGCCGCGCCCATTCGGATCGGAAGGCGTAACCACATCCATCGTCAACGCCTGCCCGGCCCGAGTCCCATAAACCACCCCAATCTCCCGCGTGCACGATGGATTCAACCACCACCACACAACGCCGCCGCCCACCAGCGTGATGATCAAAAGCGCCGCCAAGACGAGGAGAAGTCTTCGGAGAACGGTGGGCAGGGACATGGACACGGCAGGTCGGGAAAAGGATCTCAACGGCGCAGACACAGACTCTTATCGATTTGGACAGCCCTCAGCCCCGTCAAGGTGAACCCGTCGCGTCTAGGAAGCGCTGCGCCAACCCGTATCCCACGCCAAAAACCCGAGTTCACTTCATTTCGGAAGTTCCGTATTCGCGACACCCGCCGAACCCGGATGGAACAGGTTGCCGGAAAAGTGCATGCCCTGCGGCGCTTTTGGTCCATCCGGCAGCAAGACCGCATACTTGTATCGTGGCTCACCGAAGGTGTGCACCACATTGCCCTGAATCACGACATCGCTCAGGGGCGGATCGTCGTCCTGCTGCCCAGTGTCAAATTTGAAGGGCGAACGTTCCTCACCCCAGATCCATGCCGCATCGCCATGGCCGAAGTCAGAGATGATGTTGTGGGCGATGATGGAACCCCCGTCGGCATTTTCCGCATGGGCCGCCGCGCCCGGCATGAGGCCGATGGCCCACAGGCTGTTCCGGTGAAATTGATTGCCGGTGATGATCACATTTCGCGAGCCATGCATGGCCTTCATTCCCATGAAGGAATTCGTCACGATGTTGTTCGCCACGATGACATGATCGCAATGCAAATCGATTCCCTGCGCGGCATTCTCGACGTGGTTGCCCAGAATACGCGTCAGGTCCGTGGCTTCGGGTGACGTCACGAGAATGCCCGACCCCTGCTGCCAGTTGTCCGTGTAACCGGCTTCCCAGGTCGCCGGGTTGATGAAGGTTCCCCGCACCTCGTTGCGCTTCACCCAGTCTCCGAGCTTGCGCGTCACTTTCATCTCCCGGGTGGGCACCAAACGGTTCTCGACCACTCGGTTGCCCTCGATCAACGTTCCGACGCTGGTTCTCACACTGATGCCCGTACCATCCGTACAGTTGAACGCATAGCCCCACTCCGTGCTCCCGGTGCGATCATCCACCGTCACTCGCATGTAGTCGCGCACTGTGCAGTGAGCAATCCGCGTCGCCCGGCAGTCCCTGAGCGTGATCGCGCCCGACCGGGTGTGGTTGTCGAGAACCCTCACATTCTCGATCACGAGTTCATCGCACCCCATCGCCAAAACACCCTCCGCATCCGTCTCCATCGCACCTTCGGCTCTCGTTAGCGTGAGGTCACGAATCTCAATGCCTGACCCATTCTCGATCTCCAGGATCGGTTGGTTGGCCGCCTCCTGAATGATCCGACCTGGCCCAAACAGCCCGCCACCTCCACCTCGCAATCGGAGCTTTTCCTGAATCCGATGGTCGCCCGCTGGAACAAAGATGACCCGACCGGGATTCGCATCAATGGCCGCTTGCAGGGATGGGTAGTCCGACGCCGATGGCTGGCCGGCACCCGCCGCCCACAGTGGGACGACGAGCAAGCATGTCAGGGTGAAAAATCTCATGCGGTTACTTCACCAAAGCCCCCACGACCTTCTCGTGAAATGCCTTCCGCATGTCTCCCGACCCGTTGACCATGACGTTCTGCACCAAAAACACGGCGACGATGCCGTGCTCGGGGTCGATCCAGCCGTGCGTCGCATACGCCCCACCGTGCCCGCCCGCACGATTCGAGAATCCGGGAATCATCGATTTCTCTGGGTTGTTGCACATCCAACCGAGGCCGTAGTTCAGCAGCTTGCCGCCGGCCGTGTGCGGCTTCGTCATTTCTGCGATGGCGGCTTCGGACACGATTCGCTTGCCATCGTGCACGCCCTGGTTCAGGACCATTTGATAAAAGGTCGCGAAGTCCGCCGCGGTGGAAAACAGACCTCCCGAGGGCTCGGTCATGCGTCGCACTCCGGCGTCCGACGTCACAAACGGATTGTAGCCGCGCACCAATGCGTCGCCGTCTTCGGCGGTCTTATAAGTCTTCGCAATTCGAACGCGCAGCTCGTCGCCCGGATGCATCGCCGTGTCCGTCATGCCCAGCGGCGTCAGGATCCGCTCCTCCATCAGCACATCAAAAGGCTTGCCCGAAACGATCTCTGCGATCCGGCCCGCGATGGTGATGCCGAATCCATACTGGTAGTTTGAGCCCGGCTCGAAGGCGAGCGGCGCCTTGAGGAGTTGTTCCGCATAGCTTTTCAGCGAGTGCGCCCCGTCATTCGCTTTTCGGGGCGGGAAGGCCAACCCGGAGGTGTGCGACATTAGATCCCGCAGCGTGATCGGGCGTGCAGGAGGCTGGCCATCCTCCATCGTCACCTTCCCCACAGAGGGCAGCCACGTTGAAGCTGGCTCGTCCAGCGAGAGCTTGCCCTCGTCCACCAGGGTCAGGATCGTCGCCACACTCACCGACTTCGACATCGACGCCATCCAGAACAGCGCGTCCTTCTTCATCGGCTCCTGCATTTCGAGATCCGCAAACCCGGTTGCCTCATGGTGAACCACCTTGCCGTCCTTCATCACCAGGGTCACCACACCTGCGGCGTGATGGGCTGCCAGTTCCGCCTCCATGGCTGGCGCGATGGCATTCAACTTGGCGAAATCGGGGTCACGGGCGGAAGCCGTGGCGAGAACGGCTCCAAAAAGCGCCGTAAGAACCAAAGAAGGTGGGAAGCATTTCATGAGCAGAAGCAACGTCGAAAGGTGTTTGGAACTTCCGCGAAACCTGAAAGCGCCCCCTACTGGGGTCAATCATGACTCCATCGGTAAGCTGGGATCTGTCCACGCGAGAAACAAAAATCGAATTGACCCTTAGCCATCCTCCCTTTCAGTTCGATCACCATGAAATCCCTGACGCTTCTTGGCTCTGCTCTTTGGCTCGCCGTTTCCTCTGCCACAGCTTCCGTCACCTTGGTCAACGCGGGTTTTGAAACTAGCAACCTCAGCGGCTGGACGAAAGACAATGGAACCCTCGGCGGAAGCTCAGGGTCCACCACCAACGCCAACATCACAGCGTTCGAAGGAAGTCGCTACCTTCAGTTTTTCGGCAATGTCGACCCGGCAGGCCCCAGCGACATTCTCCCTGCGGTTTACCAGGACTTCACCACGGTGTTGGGACAGGAGTACCAACTGAGCTTTTACGGACAGTCGCCCAACACCAACAAGCCCTTTTTGGACGTTGAACTGTTCGATGTTTCGTCAGGAACGGTCTCGCTCGCCGCCCAGACTTTCAACCTGCCAGCCGCTTCGGTCAGCACTGGTCCCACCTCCACCTCTGAGTGGGAGCTTTTCACCCTGAATTTCACGGCCACTTCGACCAGCTCACGCCTTCTGTTCCGGGACGGTGTCTCGTCCATTGGACGCGCACCCCTCGTCGACAGCGTGTCAATTACTGCAGTGCCTGAGCCCAGCCGGGTTGCCTTGTTGTTCCTTGGAGGAGTCGCTTTTCTCCGTCGTCGGCGACGGTGAGCCGCGCCGCCCGGGCGGAAAGAACCGTCGCTGTGGACCGTTCCCATCGGCCACATGAAATCGCTTCTCCTTCCTGCCATCGCCCTCAGCTTCGCCCTGTCGTCCACCGTCTCCGCGTCCGCTGAATCCGCCTTCATCGGCAACTGGGCACTCACCCTGCCCAACGAACGTGCGGGATGGCTGGGCGTCGAGAAAACGGACGGTGAGCTTTCATCCAGCCTCCTCTGGGGCGGCGGCAGCGTCCTGCCCACGGCTTCCACCACTCTCGAGGGAGGCACCCTGACCGTCATCAAGGAAACCACCAACAAAGAGGGCAAGGTCAGCCGCCAAACCATCACCGCCACGGTTGACGGCGACCAAATGAATCTCGCGGCTTCCAGAGGCAATGGAAAGCCAGAGACCTTCACCGGCAAACGCATTCCCCCTGTTCCCGCCGCCCCCGACCTTTCCTCCGTCCAATACGGCGAGCCCATTCCGCTGCTCAACGGCAAGGATCTCTCCGGCTGGCGTCTGGTGGACGAACACGCGGACAACGGCTGGAGCGTCGTCGATGGCATCCTCCAAAACCGCGTGGACAAGACCAGCGGCAAACACTACGGCAACCTCCGCACCGACGCCGAGTTCGAAGACTTCAACCTCACCACCGAAGTCCGCACCCCCGAGGGCAGCAACAGCGGCATCTACCTCCGCGGTGTCTATGAAATCCAAATCATGGAAAGCCATGGTCAACCGGTGGACTCCCACCACATGGGTGCTCTCTACAGCCGCATCACTCCCAGTGTCGCCGCTGAAAAACCTGTCAATGAGTGGCAGACCCTCGACATCACCCTCGTTGATCGTCACATCACCGTCATCCTCAACGGCACCACCATCATCGACAACCAGCCCGCCCACGGCTGCACCGGCGGTGCACTCACCAGCGACGAATTCAAACCCGGCCCGATCCTCCTCCAGGGCGATCACACCAACGTGGACTACCGCAACATGGTGCTGCATCCCGTGGTGGCCAAGTGACCGTTGGAGTCAAGCCTTTAGGCGATCACCACACGCCCGAAAACCCCAGACGCGCCAATCTCTCCGCAGAGGCCGGTCATGCGTGGCCCGTGACCCGTTATCAGTAATCAGTGAGCGGTAGTCAGTAACCGGGAGCAGACATCGTCCATCGGTCTCGCACGATCACCCCCGCTCCCGC
>CAXBNA010000161.1:0-14941 GCA_963976915.1 uncultured Verrucomicrobiales bacterium | reverse complement strand
GCCCACCCGGACAAGCGGTCTTTGGCGACCCGGCTGTGGCCTCAACCTGGGTCTCGTTCGCAACGCCGGGCTACTATGACCTGCGCCTGAGTCCGGCGTCTGCCGACGTCACCACGGTCCTGCAAATTGGTGTTCATGCCGGGATTGAGGCTCCCACGCTTCCCTCGACCTCCAACCAGGTCATCCGCTACAGCCTTGATGAGAACACGGGCACCACCGCCGGGGACGGCGTGGGCGGCGATGATGACGGCACCTTGGCCAACGGACCCTTGTGGGTGCCGGGCATCTCAGGTTCGGCTCTCATGTTCGACGGTGTCGATGATGTGGTTGAGATCGCCAACCGGGGCCCCATCAATACCGCCAGTTCATTCACCCAAAAGAGCATCGCTTTCTGGTTCAAACCCGCCGCCCCAGGCACTGGAGCCAAGGAAGTCCTCTTCGAGGAAGGTGGTATCACGCGTGGACTCTGCCTCTACCTGGATGACGACATTCTCTACGCCGGCGGCTGGAACAATGGCAGCCTCGGCTGGGACACCACCTTCCTCGCCGCTCGGATTCAACGGGATGCATGGCACCATGTCGTCCTGACGCTCGATGTCACCGCGGGTGAGGAAGCGAGTGTGGAGGGTCTGAAACTCTTCGTGAACGGCTGTCTCGCCGGAGCGGGCTACGCTTCGGAATTGGAAGCGCACAGTGGGAACGTCGGCCTTGGTGCGATGCGGGCCTCCACCAGATTTCATGACGCCAACGGCAATGGTGACGGTCTGGGCTATGCCGGAATCATCGACGAGTTTCACTACTTCAACGACCGGGTGCTGACGCTGGCGGAAATTGGGGGCCTTTGCGACCACGGAAACATTGCCGCGAAGGTCGAGGCCGGTCCGGATCAACCGGATGTGGGTTCTTTGACGGTCAACCTCGCGCCCTCGGTTGTCGACGATGGTAGCGCGGGTGCAGCCACGACCACTTGGGCCGTCACCGAAGGTCCGGTCGGCGCTGGCGCTGCCTTCGATCAACCGGATGCCGACGGTGTGCCCACCAGGGGGATCTTCACCACGGAAGGCTATCACCGCCTCCGGCTCACGGTTTTTGACGGCCAGGCAACGACGTTTGATGAGATGCAACTCAGCGTCAGTGATGGACCCAATTTCACGGGCTGGTTGGGCGGACACTTCGAACTCAGCGGAGACGACCTTCTCCCAACGGCCAATACCGACAACGACCCCTTCAACCAGTTCTACGAATACGCGACGGGCGGGAATCCCACCGCCGATGACGATCCTCTCGTGTTGGGGCCCGCCTCCGAAGTCACCGATGACTCAGGGGACGACTTCTTTGAACTGACCTACCGTCGACGTCGCGACTACGTCGCGCGGAACCTCATCTACGAGGTCGAGTTTTCCGATTCCATGGCTCCCAGTTCCTGGGACGCCGCCATGGGGACGGAGGTCCGCGTTGATCCAGTGAACGCCGAGATCGAACTCGTCACCGTGCGGTTTTCCGACGCGATTGGAGGCGACAACACCCGCCAGTTCGCGCGCCTCTCCATCCGGGAAGGGCCTTGATCGAGTTCATGCCTTCGGTGGAGGGTCTTCATGGCCCCACTGACTCAGGATTCTCCCGCTCGGGGGTTGCAATTTCGAAGGGGCGTGGCTCATTCGAGGCCCTACCAACTATGAAAACCTTTGTCCCGACACTTGCCGTCCTGGCGTTCGCTGTTTCCGGTGTGACCGGTTCAATCCAAGCCCAAGAAGAAAAAGAAACTGTGAGTGAATCCAAAAATGTGAATCTGGTGATGGAAACCTCGAAGGGAACCATCAAAATCGAACTCGACGCTGAAAAGGCTCCCAACACGGTGGCCAATTTTGTGAAGTATGTGGAGAAGGGTCATTTTGACGGCCTGATCTTCCACCGCGTCATCCCCAACTTCATGATTCAAGGCGGTGGGTTCACCCCCGACATGAATCAAAAGGCCACCGATGCTCCGATCAAGATCGAGTCGAAGAACGGCCTCAAGAATGTGCGTGGCTCCCTCGCCATGGCTCGCACCAGCGATCCGAACAGTGCTTCCAGCCAGTTCTTCATCAACCTGAAGGACAACAGCTTCCTCGACTATCCAGGCCAGGATGGCTACGGCTACACGGTCTTCGGCAAGGTCACCGAGGGCATGGATGCCGTCGATGAGATCGCCAAGGTTCCTACCGGTCGCAAAAACGGCATGGGTGATGTACCCACAGAGGCGGTTGTGATCACGAGCGTCAAGATTGCGGAGTAGTCCGAGCGATTGAATTGATTTGATCTCCCACTTTGAGCCCGGCTTCGGCCGGGCTTTTTCGTTTTTGGGTTTCGACGATTCGCTTTGGGGGTTGCGTAGGAGAATGAGTGATTCATACTGCGCACCCTTCTGATGTCGTCGAAAGTCAAAGTCGCCGTATTTGGAGCCAGTGGTTACTCGGGTATCGAGCTTCTACGTCTGCTCCTGAGTCCCCCGCAAGCTGAGCTGGTGGCCGTGACTTCGCGAGCGCTGGCGGGCAAGCCGCTGGTCAGTGAGTTTCCCCGGTTTCGGGGCGTTGGCAATGCGGACTCGCTGACGTTCACCGCACCCGATGCCAAGGCGGTGAAAGCGGCGGGCGCGGAGGTGGTTTTCCTGGCCTTGCCACATGGGGTATCTGCGGACTACGCGATTGAGCTTTTGGATCTGGGATTGAAGGTCCTCGACTTGAGTGCCGATTTTCGGCTGCGTGACCCGGCAGTCTATGCCGACTTTTACGGTGCCGAACATCCGGCTCCGGCCCTGCTTGCTGAGGCGGTGTACGGACTGCCCGAGGTCCGGGCGGAGGCCATCAAGAATGCACGGTTGATCGCCTGCCCAGGCTGCTATCCGACGAGCATCTTGCTGCCGCTGATTCCTCTTTTGAAAGCCGGCCTGCTGACCGACGAACCGCTGGCGGTGTCGAGCATGAGCGGAGCCAGCGGGGCGGGACGGAAGGAAAGTGTGCCGCTGATCTACTCCGAGATTCAAGGCAGCCTTCGGCCCTACAGCGTTCCAAGGCACCGGCATCTGAGCGAGATTCGGCAGGAACTGAGCCTGGCCGCAGGCCGGCCGGTTCGGCTCTCCTTTGTGCCGCACATTGTTCCGGTTCATGCGGGGATTTGTTCGACGATTTTTGCCAATCTGGCCGAAGGGAAAACCATCGCCGATGTGGGGGCTTGTCTGGAATCGGCGTATGTGAACGAATGTTTCGTGCGGTTGCTGGGTGAGAAGGGATGTCCAGACACCAAGAACGTCGTGGGGTCGAACTTCATCGACATCGGGTGGGCTTTTGACGAAGACGCGGGTCGGCTGATTCTGCTGAGCGCGGAAGACAATCTCGGCAAGGGCGCGGCAAGCCAGGGCATTCAGAACTTCAACCTCGTGCATGGTTTCGATCCTGCTTGCGGACTCCTGCCACTGTCATGACCAAGAAGAGTTCATCCGATTCGGACTGCGTGCCTTTCGTTGAGATCGAGGGAGGTGTGACGGCTCCTGTTGGCTTCAAGGCAGCCGCAGTGGCGTGTGGGATCAAGAATCCGAAAAAGCTGCGGCTGGACCTGACCATCATTGCTTCCGACGTTCCGGCGGTCACCGACGCGATGTTCACCACCAACGCGGTGCGGGCGGGATGTGTGAGGATTTCCAGTCAGCATGTCAAAAAGGGCGATTGCCAGGCCATCATCGCCAACAGCGGCAATGCGAATGCCTGTACGGGCGTTCAAGGAATTGAAGATGCCAAGGCGATGGCCAAGGCCGCTGCTGGGGAGTTGGGCATCAACATGCGGAAGGTACTGGTTTGCTCGACCGGCATCATCGGGATGCCCATGCCGATGGAGCGCTTGCTGCCGAAGGTGCCCGAACTCGTGGCCAGGCTGCACCCCGATGGCTCGCAGGAGGCGGCGGATGCCATCATCACCAGCGACACCCACACGAAGTCGTTTGCGATCGAGGTGCCGTGTGGTGAGGGATCGTTCCGTGTCGGCGGCATTGCCAAAGGAGCGGGAATGATCAATCCCGACA
The DNA here is from genome assembly GCA_963976915.1 of uncultured Verrucomicrobiales bacterium. Lineage (GTDB taxonomy): Bacteria > Verrucomicrobiota > Verrucomicrobiia > Verrucomicrobiales > Verrucomicrobiaceae > CAXBNA01. The sequence continues at coordinate 10,887 of CAXBNA010000161.1, read as the reverse complement.
TGGCGACCATGCTGGCCTTCATCACGACAGACGCCAAGGTGAGCCCCGATGAGCTGAAGCGAGCCACGCGCTACGCCGTGGACAAAAGTTTCAACCGGATCACCGTGGATGGGGACACGAGCACGAACGACACGGTGATTGTCATGAGCAACGGGATGGCCACGGCTCCGGCGATTCGCAAGGGCTCGGAACATGTGATTTTGTTCCGTAAGGCCTTGCACAAGGTGATGCTGCACCTTGCGAAAATGATCGTGAGTGATGGCGAGCGGGTGACCCGGTTTGTCGAGATTCGTGTGCTGAACGCGCGAACGATCGCGGATGCGAAGAAGGCGGCTGAGGCCGTGGCGAACTCTCTCTTGGTGAAATGCTCCTTCAATGGCGGCGATCCGAATTGGGGTCGCATCATCCACGCCGTGGGTTACTCCGGCGCTCGGATTCGGGAAGAGATGATCGACATCTATTTCGGAGGCCTTCTGGCCTGCAAGGGAGGGCTGACCTCGAACACGCCGGTGGCGGAGATGGAGAAGGTGGTGGCCGAGCCGAAGTTTTCGGTGACGATCGATCTCAACGTCGGCAATGCCAAACACACGGTCTACACCTCGGACCTCTCCAAGGAGTACGTGGACTTCAATGCGAGCGAGTATTCCGCCGCCGTTCATGCCGAACGTCAGCGAGGCAAGGGCCTGTCCTGATTTTGGGCGGCCCGACACCGTGACGAATCTGTCGTGACAAGCCCTCCGGGGTTGACGACCGCCTTGATTGTACTTCCGTAGCCCTTCCCCCTTTTTCAATGACACATCTTGAGGACCATATCCGCACCGCTGGCGTTTTGCTGGAGGCTCTGCCATACATTCAGAGCTTCAGGGGAAATACGTTTCTGATCAAAGTGGGCGGGAGCGCCATGGAGGATCCGGCGTTGGTGGACAAGCTGTTGAGGGATGTGGTGTTTTTGGAAGCCGTCGGGATCAATCCAGTGATTGTCCACGGTGGAGGCAAGGCCATCTCACGGGCGATGAACGAGGCTGGACTCCAGGCGCAGTTCATCGCGGGGATGCGCGTGACCGATGCCGAGGCCATCCGGATCGTCGAGGAAACCCTCGCCCGGGTGATCAATCCAGACATCGTGAACAAGATCAATGCCTTCGGTGGTCAGGCCGTGGGTATTCCAGGGACGGAAGTGTTTCAAGGCGAGCGGATGTCGCGGATCGATCCTGAGACAGGGACCGCGGCGGACTTGGGCTATGTCGGCAGCGTGGCGGATTGCAAGCTGGGGCTGATCCGCGCGGCGGTGGCGGGTGAGTATGTGCCGGTGGTGTCACCTGTTGCCCGGGACTTGAATACGGGCCACGCGCTCAACGTGAACGCGGACCTCGCCGCCTGCGCGCTGGCCAAGCGGTTGAAGGCAGCAAAGCTCATTTTTCTCAGCGACGTGCTGGGTGTGATGCGTGATCCGACCGATCCCGAGTCGCTGATCTCCAGCCTCAATGCGGAAGAGATCGAGCGTCTGAAGGAGCAGGGGATCATCAAGGGCGGCATGATCCCGAAAGTGGACTCATCCATCGAATCGTTGCGCGGTGGCGTGGGCAAGGTCCACCTCATTGACGGACGCATTCCGCATGCGCTGATCCTTGAAATTTTCACCAATGCCGGCATCGGCACCGAGATCCATCTATGAACCCGAACCCTGAAGGCGAATTCGATCCCTCGTGGATGGAACGCTACGTTGCCCCGACCTACGGACGTTTTCCCGTTTGGATGGAGCGAGGAGAGGGACCCTGCCTCTGGGACTCGAATGGGAAACGGTATCTCGATTTTGCGGGAGGTGTCGCGGTGTGTCCGCTGGGTCATGCCCATCCTGAGGTGGCGGATGCGATTGGCCGGCAGGCGGCGACGCTGATGCATGTTTCCAATTGGTACTGCATTCGGCAGCAGGCGGAACTTGCCAAGGTGCTGGTCGAGGACGTGATGGGCATTCCCGGAAAATGTTTCTTCAGCAACAGCGGTGCCGAAGCCAATGAGGGGATGATCAAGCTGGCGCGTCGCCATGGGGTGTTGAATCCCCAGAGCAACGGAGAACCCCGGTTCGAGATTCTGACTTTTACCGGCTCGTTCCATGGTCGGACGTTTGCCACGATGAGCGCCACCGCGCAGGCGAAGATTCACGATGGATTTGGTCCCTTGGTGCCAGGTTTTGTTTATCTGCCCTTCAATGATGTGACGGCCCTTCAGGCTGCGATCAATGAGCGCACGGTGGCGATCCTGATGGAGCCGGTGCAGGGAGAGTCGGGTGTCCGGCCTGCCACGCCTGAGTTTTTTCGGGTAGCCGCCCGGCTTTGCAAAGAGCGGGACCTGCTGCTGCTTTTGGACGAGGTGCAGTGCGGTCTGGGGCGGACCGGAGAGCTTGGCGGATGGCGGTCGATAGTTCCCGGGGACGAGATTCAACCCGACGCCGTGAGCTGGGCCAAGTCGATTGCCAGTGGATTTCCGCTGGGTTCCTTTTGGATCAATGATCGGCCGACGGCCGGAGGCAGCCCGTTGTCGGCGACACTGGGCGCGGGCATGCATGGTTCCACGTATGGGGGCTCGCCCTTGGCGAGCACGGCGGCATTGGCGACGCTGGGCGTGATCCTTCGTGACCACCTCGCCAAGCACTCTGCTGAAATGGGGCGCAAGGTCGCGGGTGAGGTCGCCTCATGGCGGCAGCCTCTCATCACGGACATCCGGGCTTTTGGCATGATGATCGGGTTCGAGCTCAATGTCGAAGCCCTGACGCCAGTGGCGGAGAAAGCGATGCCCGGGAAATTGGTCTCGATCTTTGTGGCGGCACAGCTTCTGGAAGCCGGTCTGCTGGTTGTGCCTGCGGGTCCTTCCGTGGTTCGCTGGCTGCCGCCAATGAATGTCTCCCTGCCTCACATCGAGGAAGGTCTCTCCATTTTGAAAACCACGTTCGACGCCTTGTCGGCGAAAACTCAGGGCACTCCTGCATGAAGCATTTACTATCCATCGAACAGCTCACCGGCGACGAAATCACCGCCCTCATTGACGAGGCCGCCGTGCTCAAAGCCAATCGGAGCCAAACGCCAAAGCTCCTTCAGGACCAAGTCTGGGCGCTCATCTTCACGAAGTCTTCCACCCGGACCAGGGTGAGCTTTGAGGTTGGGATCCGAGAGTTGGGCGGCTCCGTGATGTTCCTCTCTGGGGCGGACATCCAGCTTGGACGTGGCGAGCCGATCAAGGACACGGCGAGGGTTCTCGGACGGATGATTCATGGTGCGGTCATTCGGACGTTTGCCCAGCAGGACGTCGATGACTTTGCCGAACTCAGTGAGATCCCCACGATCAATGCGCTGACCGACGGCGAGCATCCTTGCCAGATTCTGGCCGACTTGTTGACCATTCGCGAGCACATCGGTGGCTGGGAAGGAAAGCGGATCTGCTTCCTCGGCGATGGCGACTGCAACGTGGCAAGATCGTGGATCTGGGCCGCAGCCCGGCTCGGCTTTGATCTGGTGATCGGTGCGCCGCAGGAGTTTCAACCCGCAGCCGACTTCATGGCGCAGGTGAATGCGCCGAACGTCACTGTCTCCGATGATCCAAAGGCGGCCGTGGCAGGCTGTGATGTCCTCTACACCGATGTATGGGTCAGCATGGGCAAGGAGGCGGAGGCGGTGGGGCGCCTGGAGACATTGCAGCCCTGGCAGATCAATGACGAGCTCGTGGCTGCTGCAAATCCGGCTGCCTTGGTGATGCACTGCCTGCCGGCGTATCGCGGCATGGAGATTTCCGAAGCTGTCATGGAAGCCAATGCGAAGGTCATCTTCGACGAGGCCGAAAATCGCCTGCACGCTCAGAAAGCAGTCCTCGCGGCCATCGCTCGGAGCGCGTAGTCTCGCTTCTTTACGCTCGTCAATCACCGCCCATGGACACGCCGAATCGCAATGCCCCGCTCGGAGTTTTTGATTCGGGTGTGGGAGGCCTGACGGTGGTGAAGGCGCTGCGGAAACTGCTGCCGAAGGAGTCGATTGTGTACCTCGGGGACACCGCCCGGGTTCCTTACGGTTCCAAGTCGCCGGATACCATTCAGCGTTTTGCGATGGAGGACACGCAGTTCCTGGTGAGCAAAGGTGTCAAGGCGGTGGTGGTGGCCTGCAACACCGCGACGGCCCACGCCCTGCCGATGTTGGAGGCCACGTTTCGGGTGCCGATCATCGGCGTTCTTGAGCCGGGCGTGTCGGCCACCTTGTCCAATGAAGACTGCTCGCGGGTGGGCATCATCGGGACCGAAGGGACGATTCGGAGCCATGCCTATCAGCACATGCTGGCGCTGCGCCGTCCAGACATCCGCATTCATGCGATCAGTACGCCGCTGCTGGTGCCCTTCGTCGAGGCCGGTTGGTTGAAGCATGATTCGCTGCGCTTGGTGTTGGAAGAGTATTTGAATCCGCTCGTGGCCAAGGGGATCGACACCCTCGTTCTTGGGTGCACGCACTACCCCCTGTTGATCCCGATTCTTCGCAAAGTGCTGGGCAAGTCGGTGCGCCTGGTGGACAGCGCCTCCACCTGTGCGGTACAGGTGAGCCATCGGCTTCAAGAAGCCGGCCTCCTTGCGACCGGCCGCCGGAAGCCATCGCTGGAGATCTATTTGACCGACCTGTCGGAGCAGGCGGAGGAAATGGCGAAGCGCTTCCTGGGAACCGAGACGCGAAAGGTCCTGCGGGCGCGTTTGTCGTAGCTCGGTGGAGAACGAAATCGAGCGGGGTCGTCTCTTGTTCCCCGGTCACGACGACGACACAAATGTCGCCAGAACCGGGACTTGCAGTTCGTGGTTTCCTCCGCTTGATGGTTTCCATGCCCCAGCCGAAACCCAAGCCCGTGGATCCTGCCGAAGTGAAGGATCTCGCCCTCGCGACGATGAAGGCCGCCAAGTTCCCCATGCTGGCGACGATGGATGGGGATCAGGCGCGGCTGCGCCCGGTGTCACCCGTGCGGACAGATGGCTTTGTCGCCAACTTGAAGTCGTACTCGAAGACCGGGGAACTGGCGCAGAATCCCAAGGCAGAACTCTGCTACCTGGACAGTGAGCACCAGCAGGTGCGGATCACGGCCGAGGCCGAGGTCGTTACGGATTTGGCAACCATCTCCGAAATCTGGGAATCCAACCCCTTACTCCGCGCCTACCTCGGCTCCCCCGAGAATCCAGAACTGATCATCTACCGATTCGTTCCCAATCGCGTCCGCTTCATGCGCGAGTGGGCGCTGCAGTATCACGAAGTTCCGTTGGGTGGGTAGGGGAAACGCAAGCCGAGGCCGAGAATGAGGCTGCGGTGCTTTGCCTTCGGACCGCAATCGTCGATGAGAAGGGGTCCTCTGGATGAGGCTCACCGGAGCGCTTTCTTTGCCAGAGCTTAGCGACCGACGGGGAGTCCCTTTGGGATCTCTGCAGGTTGAACGGAGTCGAGAGGTGCAGACGTGTCGGTTTCTGGAATCGGAGCCGTGGCGGCTTGGACGGTGGGGACGGAGTACCAGTTGAGTTGGGGGACGGCCACGAGTTCCACCCATTGATCCCCGCCCATGCGACGCCACTGGAGCTCGACGATGGCCCAGACCTGAGCGCCCCAGGAGATGGAGTCTTTGAGCTTGGCGGAAAGGGCCGAGTCCTTGGGGAGGAACACCGTCTTCAGGAAAGGATTGGGCGGCGCAGGACCGACGCGGAAGGCGTGGCGATTGTCGGCGTTGGGAACGGTGTCGTCAAAGAAGTGGGTGCGGCTGATCCCCACATGGAAGCGGGCGGGCCCTTCTTGGTAGGACTCCAAGAATTTCTCCAGCAGGCGATCCTTGAACTCCACAAAGGCAAGCCAGTCCACCTTCCATCCGTCCTTGGTCTCCTCCAGCATGACGGGGACCGGAAACTCCCAGGTCTGGCTCCCGAGTCCGAAGACGGCATGCGCGCCGTCACCGACTTGGGGTTTGGGATCGTAGCGGACGATCTGGACGGTATCGACAATGACCGGGCCGTCCGGGGTGCGGGAGTAGTAGCGCTCCATGAGCGGGGCCATGGCATCGGCGCCCAGGGTGTACTTCAGCCGCTCGTTGACATCGGCGGCGGAGAGGAACTTCTGAAGGGCTTCGGCCGCGGGCAGGGCCTCCGGCTCCAAGTCTTTGATGTTGGTGAAGGGACCCTGAGACTGACTGGACAGATTTCGTTCGGCGGTCGCGCCTGTAACGCCAGTGTCCGAGGGCGGGACCTCCAGGAGGGATTCTTCGCGGGTCTTTGTGTCAGGCGTGAAGGGCAAGTCCTTGGGACCTGAGTCCTCGAGCGGAGGCAGGGCGACGCTGCCCGTCATGCCCATCTGTGGGGGGGCTTCCTGCACGGAGGCGATTTCATCCGGGCTGGCTGGAAGTGCGCGCAAGGGGGCAGGCTCCGTCGGATCAAAGGCCGAGGTCGAGGCGGTGGCAGTGGTCGAGGGTGACGGAGTGGGACTCGGTGGTTCGAGATCCATCGCATTCTCCGGGGATGAAGAGACGCTTTCCGAGTCGGCCACTCGCGATGCGGAAGGGGCGGGTTCGGGTTGGGTAGGCTCGGAGGCGATTTCCGTATCTTCGGGCGACCCCGCACCAGGCAATGCCATCTGAACCAAGGGCATGATCTGACCTCGGAACATCCATCCGATAAGCCCCAAGGCTCCCGTGAGGAAGACGACCGCGAGCGCAAACATCAGGAGATTCGAGGATCGTCCGGACTTCCGCTTGGTGGTGTGAGGGCGTACTGGGGAATGGCTGGGATGAGCTGCGGCTTGCGGATGCGATGGATTTGCTTCCTGTTGGGAAAAGTCGCCTGGATTGAGGGGCCCGGCATTGGCGTTGGCCGCCACGGCAGGCCTCTCCAAGAGGGAGCTTGTGGGTGCGGCCGCACCCGGGGTGGGTCCAAAACCCGGGAGCGTCGGACGGCCCGGAATCAATTGGGACTGCTGCGAGGGGGCGAGCGAGGGCGCTGATGGTTCGTTGTTTCCGCCGAAGGCGCCCAACCCGCCGCCGACAGGGGCCGGGGTGGCTGGCAGCGTGCTCTGTGGTGGTTCGCCCGGTGCCCGTTTGGGTGGCAAAAAGCCTCCACCTTGAGGCATGGAGGGGGCTGACGCGGGCTGTTGCGGTTGTTCGTAACTGGGTGGAGCGAGCGGTGAGGCCGGTGCCCCAGAGAGCAGCGTCTGACCGAGTCCGGGCTGCTGGACTTCAGGCGCAGCTGCCGAAGGCAGCGACGAACCCCAAGCCGCAGGAGCCGTCTGAGGTGGCTGCGGTGCTCCGGGCAATCCGGGATGCTGCGCGGGAGCGGCTCCGAGTCCGGGAAACGGAGGAGGATTCTCTTGGGCCGCTGGTTGCTGCGGAGGTTGGGGTGCCCCGAAACCTCCGGCCTTCATCTCGAACGCACCCGCTCCGGGCAGCGGCTGAACGGGACCGCGTCCCTGAGATGCGGGCGGCGGCGTCGGCGGAGAAGCAGGCGCGGCGGGCGACTGCGGGAACGATGGCAATCCCATCCCGCCTGCCGAAGGCATGCTTGGCAGGGAGGGCCCGCCTTGCTGGGGCGGGGATTGGGGCGCGGACGGTGGGGGAAAGGCAGGAGGCGATGGTGCCGGAGTCGGAGCCGGTGCCGCCGCTTGCGGCTGTGGCTGGGGCGTGAACGCAGAAACGGGCTTCGGTGAGGGGGACGTGACGGTCTGGCCGCAGGTCGGGCAGGGGCCCGAAACTCCAGCCATGCTGCTGGGCACGGTCAGGAGCGCTTGGCAGGCGCTGCAGTGGAATTGGATGACGTCGGCACTCATGCGTCGGTTTTGAAGAAGTCTGTCAATTATGAGTATTATCGTTCACTGCCCTTAATTACACAAGCAGAGGTTGCTTAAGATTGCGAATTGAGTCACCGCCCCGTGAGCAGGAGCGCCTCCCCGGTCTCCCCCGCGTTCAGGCTTGTCTGCGCCTCCACCCGGAGCAGCGCATTGGCGTGGGCCAGGGTCGCCAAGGCATGGCTTTGCTGCAACCCCTGCGGGGTAAACGCTCCGTTGTCCACCCGACCACGGAGGTAGTGGGGGCGGTCACCGTCGTTGGTCAGATTCATGGAAACAGTCACCGGGGAGAGCAGCGTCTGTGCCACATCGAGGGGGGCCCCCATCAGGCGTCGCAGGCAGCCGCGGACGAAGAGGTGGAAGGTCACAAAGCTAGAGACAGGATTCCCTGGCAGACCCAGAATCGACACCGGGCGTCCGTCCGGTCCCTGACCTTGGGCAAAGAGGAATGGCTTGCCCGGCTTCACCCGCACCCGCCACAGCTCTGGCGAGATCCCCAGTTCCTTCAGTGCCGGGCGCACATGATCGTGATCGCCCACGGAGACGCCGCCGCTGAGAATGATCGCGTCGTGCGTGCAGATCAGTTGCCGGAGCGTTTCCACCGTGGCCTGAAAGTCATCGCCGCAGTGCCGGAGATCGATGTCGCGGATGCCGTCCTCGCGACACAGCGCCTCGATCATCACGCCGTTGGAGTTGAAAACCTCCCCCGGGGCGAGCTGGCGATCCTCTCCCGGCGGGATCAATTCATCCCCCGTGCTCAACACGGCGATTCGTGGCCGACGATGCATCCTCACGCGCGCTCGTCCCTGCGAGGCGAGGAGGGACAGCCGGGCAGGGGAAAGCCGCTCCCCCTGTGTGAGCACCCGCTGCCCACGGCAGAGGTCCGCGCCTGCGCGACGGACGTTTTCGCCCATCTCCACCGGCTCGCGGCAGAGGATCTCTCCGGCATCCGTCACCTCCACATCCTCCTGCATGATCACCGCGTCGGCTCCGCTCGGCATCGGCGCACCCGTGAAGATGCGTACCGCCTCGCCCCGTTGGAGAGAGAGACCCAGGTCGCGCCCCGCAGGCTGCTCCCCGCTCACTCGCAGCGGCGACGCGGCGGTGGAATCCGCAGCCACCAGCGCATAGCCATCCATCATTGAATTGTCGAAACCCGGGATCGGGACCGAGGCGTGAACGTCTTCCGCCGCGTAGCCGTGGAGGGACTCACCCAGCGCCACCTCCACCGCGTCCGTGGGTTGAACGAGGTTGAGGATCTTCTGCCGGGCCTCGTGTTCAGAGATCATTCCGTGACAGGCGGCAGGGGGCCGGACAGGGGATCCAGTTCGATTCCACCCGACGGGACCGGGATCGAGCCCGGCTCCACCGTGTGGTCCTGCTCCAGAGGTGGCAGGCCTGAGTCGAGCGGCGCATCCAGCGGCAGAGGATCAATCCCCGGAGGCAGCCCCGGCGTCGTGGTCTGAGGCGGAATCCCGGCGAAGGACTCCGCACTTTCATCCACCACATGCAGGACCAGGTTCTTGAGGCTCGGCGAGCCTTGCTGGATGTCGGCGGCAATGTAGTTGCCCTTCTGCTCCGGCGTCGTCACGATCTTGGAGGTCGTTCCCGTGGCATCCAGGCAGGTCAGGACCGTGCCCGCAGGGATGATCATGCTCGGGTCGCGGAGGATCAGCACGTACTGCTGCTCCGGATTCACCAGTTCCACCGTGCCGACGAGGAGCGTGCGCGTCTTCGGCTTCGCGTCCTCCGTCTGGGCCTCCTTCTTCTTGCCCTTGGTCCCGAGCTTCTTCATCGCCGCGCATTGGCACAGGCCCCCGACCAAGGTCGAGACCAGCAGCAAGCGCGCAAACAATTCCATCCTCATCACCCGCAGCCTAGCGGAGATCCGACGCGTGGCAATTGCGAAGGGGAGTGAGGGTGGTTGGCGGCCAGACGAACGGCCGAACACGCAGTTCGGTCGGACTCCTACGGTGCTGCGCCGGATGTTGCGAAAAGGGAACCGTGGGTTGTTTTTGGGCGTTCCCCAGAGAAGACTCCGCTTTCCAAGCGCGTTTTCCGAGCTTTGATCCCCCTCCCAATCATGTCTGCCACTGCCCCTGCCTCCGCCTCTGCCATCCCCACCGAACACACGGAAGAAACGAACGCCCGCATCCTCGCGGTGAGCGAGGACCTCATCCGCGGGTTCCTCCGCCATCCCTTCCAAAAGATCGCCGAAGAGAGTGGGGTGCCGTTTGAGACGGTGGTGGAACGAATCCGGGCGATGCTGGACGCGGGCGTGATCCGCCGGGTTCGTCAGACGCTGCTGGCCAACAAGCTGGCCGAGGGCGCGCTGGTGGCCTGGAAGGTGCCGAACGACAAGCTGGACGCGGCCTTTGAGTTCATGTTCAAGGAGGACCCCTTCAGCGGTCACGTGGTGACGCGATCAACGGACCGTGAGGTGAGTGGGTCGGACTACCGCCTGTGGACGACGCTGAAGGTGCCTGCGGGCCAGTCGATGGCGGAGCACGCCGATGTGCTGAAGCGGCTCGTCGGAGCGGATGAGTACCTCTTGATGCCTGCGAAGGGAATCTTTGCCCTCGGTGTGGGCCATGTCCGCCGGAAGACGATGGAGCCCGGCGACAAGTACGATGAGCCGGCGGTGATGATGACTACCAACATCGCGGACCTGGACGCCGAGGAGTGGAAGGTCCTGCTGGCCCTCAAAGGTGAGCTGGCCACGGACGAAGTTTGTGAAGAGCCATGGGCCAAGCGGGCGGAGATCGCGGAGACGGATCTCGAGCGCTTTTGTGAAGTGGCGAAGAGGCTGGATGAGAAGGGTGTGGTGGGGCGTTTCTCAACCTTCCTGGAGCACGTGAAGCCGTCGCAGGCAGGCGTGCGTGTGACGCGCTTCAACGGGCTCTTCCACTGGAAGGTGCCGGAAGGGATGCAGGAGCGCGCGGGCGGAGAGGTGGGTCGTCATCCGATCATGACGCACGCCTACTGGCGCGAGGGCGGCGACCGGTTCGCCAACGTCAACATCATGGGCGTGGTGCATGGGACCGACAAGGACCTG
>CAXBNA010000160.1:0-15023 GCA_963976915.1 uncultured Verrucomicrobiales bacterium | reverse complement strand
AAGGTGGTGGTCTGGGCGGTTGCTGACGGGAGGGTGAGCGCGAGCAGGGCGCGGACGAGCAGTGGCGCTGCGAAGTGATGCTTGGCGGTTTTTTTCATGACTCAATCAGGGTTCAGCATGGCGGGGTTGGGTCAGCCGAGCTGATTGGGTTCGTTTTTTCAGTGGCACTATTGGGCGGGTTGGTTGGAGGGGATGGGTTTGGAAGGTGGCGACGGTTGGATCCCACCGTCGCCGTCCAAGGAGAAGTCGAGGTGGGTTTGCAAGAAACCGGCCAGAGCTGTGGAAAATGAGCGGGCAAAGCGCAGTCGATGGGCGGGCGTATCGCGAAGGCGGGATCGGTTGGCTTCCACCTGCAAGCCGGTGACGAGACGACTGGCCTTGCAGTGCCGCTGGACGGTGTAACCGCCACGGAAAAAGGGCTCGCCTGGAATGGGCTGGCGCGGACTGGGTGTTGCCGGGAAGCCATGGTTCTCAAGAAGCGCCCCCAAGCTCGTGGGTCCGTGAAGAAGCTCGTTGTAAGGCAGCGGCGACCGCGCGGCGACCAGTCCGAGGCTGCCGGATGCGGCGAAGGAGGGTTCGTTGATTCGCTCTACACAGTCCGCTAAGTCAAGCGCGCTGTGGACGTAGCCCAGTTCGACCTGCGGTTGTTTGTGACCGTGACCGTGGAGATCGATCAGAAAGGCCCAGCCATGAGTACGGATGGACGCGGCGCAGGCGTCTTCGATGAACTGATGATAGGCGGTCCACGCCGCGACGGCCGTCTGCTGCACTGCGGCTTCGGGCAGATCCCGGTTGGGATCGAGCTTGCTGCGGTGGAGTCTGCTGATCACCACATGGATGTGATGACCGGTCCGCTCATGAAGCACCGCCGCAATGGTTCGGGACAGCTCCTGGGTGTGTGCGTCGGAGTCCAGCACTCCAGACGTGCGGCTTGGAATGTCGGATGGCATCAGGTGCCCTCCGTGCGGTGCCGTGAGCACGATGGGAAGGTCGCCGGGCACGTACTCGATCAGGTTCGCTTTAGAAAAAAGGCTGTTGCCCGGAACCAAGGGTGCGCCGGTCTGCGCCGCCAAACCTCCCGCAGCAAAAGCTGCAAGCAAGGCGAGCACGGAGCGGATGAAGGGCGGGGGAATCACGGGAAAATGGGGGAGCGCTCAGGCATCGTCATCGGCAATGATGCGCAGGGCGTGACTGGCCTGAGTGAAGTACCACGTCGTCGGCTTGAAGGGTCGCAGGTAGATCCCATCGGGAATGGACTGCCCGTTGGCATCCGTGGCACCCGTGCCAGTGCTGTCGAGAATGAGCGGCGTGCCGTCGGGCGACTTGCCCATCCCGCCGACCCAGAGAACGACGTGGGAGATGTTCCCCGAAGTGCTTTTGACAAAGAGGAGGTCACCGGGTTTCAGCACTTCAGGGAAGGCTTCGTAGCTCTCCGGCAACTCGATGCGCGTCACGGGTGTTGTGCGGTTCTCACCCGGACCCGGAGCCTCGGTGATCTCCGCCTGATCCGCCACGGCGCTGGTGGGTTTGTAGCCGAGGGCGAGGTTGTAAACAAAGGAAGTGAAGTTGGAGCAGTCCAGTCCCTTCCCGACCGGCGTCTTTTGATCGGGATCCCGCGGCCAGTCCGCAGGCGGTTCCCAGGCGGGAATGTGGTGGTGCTGGTAGCTGTGGCCGACGAGGCTCAGTCCGACCGCGATGACGCGCTGGCGCATCCACTCGGCCGAACGTGCGCTCAATCCCGTGGGTGCAGGGTAGTGCCGCGCCGGAGGTCCCCAGTAGCCCCAACGTTGATGGTTGGATGGACTGCTCCACTCCCGGTGGGACGCGCTCGACTGTTCCTTGGGATCGGCGCGGCCGCCCTTCATCAAATCACCGAGGAGATCCTGGGCGCCGAACGAGAGGGAGACCGAGTAGGGCGACTTGTAGGCCGCGCGGTCCGCTTCCTGCGACAAGGCGGCCTGACTGGCAACGACGGACAGGCAGATGAAGAAAAGGCAGCGACTCATGACCGGGGCGGAGTTGGCACGAGAGTTTCCGGTGCCTGACCGGCGGCCCACAGCAGCGCACGGGGGATCAGGTGCTCGAGTCCGGGCGTGGCCTCGGGATGTGGGCTGGAGATGAAGACACGACCGGCACCATAGGTGGCGGTGGCTGCGGCAGGGGAATTCACCATTACGCCTGCGGGCGAATCGTTTTCCGCCACCTCGGAGCGGAACAGCATCACGGGCAGGTAGGCCGGCAGATCACTCTCCGGGTCGGGTTGGATGATGGGGCCGTTGTTGTAGCGGATTTTGAAAACGCCCCCGACGTCGCCAAACAGTGCGCGGGCTGAGGCCGACATTTCACCATCCACGTTGTCGGTTCCGCGCCTCCACTTGGAGGACACCGTCTTGGCATTGATCACGCCGAGCCCCCAACTGAAGCCCGAGCAGGCCAGGTAGGCCCCCGCGCAGATCCCCACGTAGCCGCCACCTTCGCGGACAAAGCGAAGCACATTTTCTTTCCCCGCCTCACCGATCGCGGCGGACTGCTTGCTCCCGGAGCCGCCGGGAAAGACGATCACGTCAAAGGCCTTCAAATCGGCGCTGCCAACCGCCTCTGGACCCAGCACCTCAATCGTGCTGCCCGGCATCGTGGCGACGGCCTTGGTCACATTTTCCACACCCGAACCACCCACGCCGGGGCCCTCAAAGATCGCCACACGGATGGGGAGCGCTGCCTTCGGCGCGGCGATGAGGGTCCGATGCCCGTTGAGATCCGCCGGAATGGAGCGTGAGGAAGAAGCCGCCTCCTCCGTCTCCTGACTCAGGAGCGCGAAGGACGGCAAAAGAAGCGCGATGGCTAGCGCGACCAGGGGAAACGAGCGTGAAGCGTGCATGGAACGGCGCTCATGATGCGGGATGGGTTGGCGCCGTCACCTCACCAAAATTGGTGAGGAGTCGCCCGCGCCGTGCGGCCCAAACTCGGGATGGGATCGTGGCACACGTTGCGCTACGCTGTTCCCACTCCGTCCATGAAACTTCGAACCGCATGGCTCATCGCCCTCCTCGCCGCCACACATGCGCGGGGCGAGGAGGCGTTGTGGGCGGAGCGGCTGGCGTTTTGGTCCTGGGGCACGTTGCAAAAGATTGAGACCAAGCTCCGCGCCATCGACGACGAACTGGCCGCCCTGCCCGAGCTGGCGATGATCAACTCCAGCCTCAGCATCGGTTTGAAGACGGGGCTCACCACCACCGAGGACGTGCGCTGGCTCGAGATTGAACTCGACGAAGAAGCCAAAGCCGACACCGTCGTGCTCGTCCCGCCACTGGCGAAGGCGGCCACGGCGGTCGTGGCGGGCTACGGATTTCCCGTGCGCTTCGTCGTGGAGGTCACGGATGCGGCCGGCCACTCCCACGTCATCCGCGACGCCTCGCGCGAGGAGTTCCCCAATCCGGGCGGTCATCCCGTCGTCATCCGTTTTCCTGAACGACCGGTGAAAATGATGCGCCTCACAGCGACCGAGCCGTGGGCCTACGATGGCCCGGATGTTCTCGCAATGGCGGAAGTGTACCTGCTCTCTGGAAACCGGAATCTCGCCGCCGGAGCCGCCGTCGCCAGTTCGAGCACCCGCAATGCGCCCCGCTCTTGGACGCGTGCGAACCTGGTGGATGAAGTCACCCCGCTGGGACTACCTCTCGTGCCCCAGACCACCGGGCGGCCCGGTTTTCACAGTTCCGTCGCGGATGACCAGGACACGGAGAAATGGGTCACCGTTTCGCTGCCAGAGCCGATGCCAGTCGATGAAGTCGTGTTGGTTCCAGCCCGAGTGAAGGAGGTGCCGCTTTGGTTCGGCTACGGCTTCCCCCAGCGCTACCGCGTCGAGGCCGCGCTGCAAGAGGACTTCAGCGATGCCACCGTCATTGCCGACCGCACGAGCAGCTACCAGTACTCGCCCGGCATGAATCTCGTTCGGATTCCCAATGGAAGAAGCATGGTTCAACATGTGCGTCTCACCGCCACCCAGCTTTGGTACCGGCAGAGTGACTACGTTTTCGCGCTAGCCGAGATGCAGCTGCTTCGGAACGGAGAAAACATGGCGCTTGGCGCCGCGGTCACCGCCAGCGATGCCAGCACGAATGAAAGCGGCATGACCTGGGAGCCCGAACAATTGACCGACGGCCTCACTTCCGAAGGACGTCTGCTCAATCTGCCGGAGTGGTTTCGACTCTTGGAGCGGCGCCGTGTGCTCGACGCCGAGCGCGGTGTCCTCGTTCAACAGCGGACGGGGCGTCTTCAACTTGCCCGCCAACAACTCGTCTATGGCAGCGTGGGCAGCCTCGGCGGCGTCACGCTGCTCTCCCTCGCGGTCCTCTTTCGTCAGCAGCGGCAGCGCCGACGCGACGCCCAGCGGCTCCAGGAGAAACTCGCCCGCGACCTGCATGACGAGATCGGTTCGAATCTGGGAAGCATCGCCATGATCTGCTCCCTCGCCGACGAGCCCAACGCCACGCCTGACAGCCTCCGCGCGGACCTCGCCGAGATCGGTCACGTCGCGGCCGAAAGCGCCGACTCCATGCGCGACATGGTCCAGCTCATCAGCCCCCGCCATGGCTCTGAAGAAGCGCATTGGCTGGAAGTCCTCCGCCGTCTCTGCGGGCGGCTGTTGCGCGGCATGTCCGTCGTTTGTGATCTACCCGATCAACCGCTTCCACTCGAGCCCGATGTCGAGACCCGGCGCGAGCTCTATCTCTTCTGCAAGGAGGTCCTCCACAACATCGCCCGTCACTCCTCCGCCACTCGCGCGCGGCTGCGCATTCAGCCGTCCGCCAACGGCCTCCGCATCCACATCACCGACAATGGCGTCGGTTTTGATCCGGCCCAGACCACCGCAGGCCACGGCCTTGGCAATCTCCAGGAGCGCGCCACGGTTCTCGCCGCCCGCATGCACCTTTTCTCCAAACCCGGCGCGGGAACCGTCGTCCGACTCGATGTGCCCGCCACCAACCGCTGGAAGCGCTCCTGACCTGATTCGATGAACTCCGACCCCAACCGCGACACCCTCATCCGAGTCTGGATTGTCGAGGATCACGCCACCTTCCGCCGCAGCTTGGAGCGCCTCTGCACCGCCGACCGTGGCCTCGCGCCCGCCCGCGCGTTTTCCAACGGCGAGACCATGCTCACCGCCCTCGCCCACACCGATGCCGGTGAGGAGCCCGATGTCATGCTGCTCGATGTCGGACTGCCCGGACGCAGCGGACTCGAACTCATCGGCGATGTCCATCGACTGGCGCCGAACTGCCGGATCGTCATCCTCACCGTCTTCGAGGACGAGACGAAGATCAGCGAGGCGATCCGGTCAGGTGCCAGCGGTTACCTGTTGAAAACCGCCGGGGCCGGGACCGTCGCCGAAGCCATCGTCGAAGCCGCCAACGGTGGTTCCCCCATGTCTCCCCCCGTTGCCAGTCGTGTGGTCTCCCTTCTCGCGAAGTTGATGAAACCCGCCGCCCAGCAAGTGTCGTTGTCACCGCGGGAGTTGGAATTGCTCGCCCTCATGGTCGAGGGACTCACCGCCAAAGAGATCGCCGACCGCATGGGCGTAAGCATCCACACCACCGGCACTCATACCAAGAACCTCTTCGCCAAACTGGATGTCCACAGTCGCGCGGCAGCCGTCGCCCGAGCGCTTCGGGATCAATTGGTGTGAGGCTCATCATGCGCCCACATCGTCTCGGCTTACTTCCGCAACGGGCCGCCGCTGCGCACGTCCGTCAGCGTCCCATCCCGAATCACCACTCCGCCATTGACGATCACCTCGCTGAAGCCTTCCGCATAATGATGCGGGTCGGAAAAATCGGACGGATCGTTCACAGTCTCGGGGTCAAAGATCACCAAGTCTGCCCAAGCGCCTGGGCGTATGACGCCGCGATCCTTCAGACGAAACGTCTCCGCAGGCAGCGAGGTCATTTTGCGCACGGCTTCTTCCAAGGTGAGGATCTTTTGCTCGCGAACGTACCGCGCCAGCACCCGCGCATTGTTTCCGTAGCTGCGCGGATGCGGCATGTCCTCGCCCAGCACCCGCGGCCCGCCGTCGCTGGCCACCATGGTCAGCGGATGTTTCATGAACCGGACGAGATCCTCCTCGTTCATGCCGTGATAAACCGCACTCGCGCCGCTGCGGGACTCGATGTCGAGAATGAGTTCCACCTGATCCTCCAGGCTGTCGCTGCCGCGCACAATTTTCGCCGCCTCAGGGATCGACTTGCCGTTCAGGGACGGGTCGGAGGCAAATCTGGCGATCACCGCGTAGGCGTAGTCTTTGTGGCCCAAACGGGCGCGGTTCTTCGCCATCGTCGCGATGATGTTCGCCTTCGTTTCAGGATCGGCAATGCGGGTGCGGTAGTCGTCCCGCGTTCCCTCGAACGCACTGTCGGGAATCGTTTGGCGCAAGCCCGTGCTCGACGCCGTGTAGGCGTACTGATCGTGCGTGATTGGCAAACCTTCCGCCCGTGCGCGGTCAAGCACCGCCAACACCTCCCCCGACTTTCCCCAAGCCGAAGGCCCCGTCACCTTCAAGTGCGAGACTTCACCCCGAATCCCCGTCTCCCGGAGGATGGTGAGGAACTCTTCCAAAGCGTCGAAGATCTTCAGAGTCTCGGAGCGCATGTGGCTCACATAAATGCCGTCGTGGGCCGCAGCGACTCTGGCCAGTTCCACGATCTCGTCCGTCTTCGCAAAGGTCCCGGGCACGTAGATCAATCCCGTGCTCAGGCCCACCGCGCCCTCCTTCATCGCCTGCTCGACGAGCCGCTTCATCTCCGTCAGTTCGACCGCTCGGGGTGCTCGAATGGAGACGCCCTTCATCCCCTGTTTTCGCACGGAATTGTGCCCGATCAGCGTCGCCACATTCACGCCAACACCGGCCTTCCCGATTTCCTCAAAAAACGCCGCCACATCCGTCCGGGAACCACCGCAGTTTCCTGTGACGATCGTCGTCACCCCCATGCGCAAAAAATTCTCCGCCACAGGGTTCCCGCAGATCTTCTCCGAATGCGTGTGAACATCGATGAATCCAGGCGCGAGCACACGTCCCTTCGCATCGATCACCTCGTCCGCCGGGCCCCCGGCATCGCCCACCTGCACGATGCGGCCGTCTTTCACGGCCACGCTTCCCAAGAAGGCGGCTGCACCCGTGCCATCCACGATGCGCGCGTTGGTGATTCGCAGATCGAAATCCGCCGCCAGAGCCAGCCCCGACAACGCCCAACCCCATGCTCCGACCCACAGTGCTCGTTTCATCCCTCAGGCAAACGCTGCCACACGGCGGGAAGTTTCGTCTCCACCAGTCGCCGACTCACCTCCGGCAGCCCTCCGCGCGTCATTGGCACCACGAGGGTGTCCTCAATGTCGAGGTGCCCCGTCTCACGTCCATACTTGTAGTCGTGATCCAGCACCCCGGTGTCGGTCAGCTTGGCTGCCGCGCAGCGAGGATTCGCCACCGAGATGAAAAAGCGGTTCTCCTCCGTCTCAGCGCCGCCTTTCCGCCGCAGCCGCGCCTTGGCCAACTCACTCAAAAGCTCCCTCGCCGTCCACTCCGCCGGATTCACAAACTCACGTACCTCGGCGATCCACGGCGCGAATTCCGGCTCTTCGCGGAGCTTGGCAAAGGCGGCGTCGATTTCGCGAATCACCAGCGGAAAGTGCGTGCAGCCAAGCATCACCTTTTTCAGAGGCGCTGGGGAGCCTGCTGCGCGATGCGCCTCGACCAGTCCTCGCACATCTGCGGCAACCTGCTCGGCCACCGGCGTCGCGTAGGAAGGATCACCCTCGATCACGCCCGCCAAATTCGCGCTGCCAAACTGCGTCACCGACGGAGCGCTTCGACCCGCCAGCCCCAGCGTGCTCTGGATCGTCTTCGGATACACCTCGCTCGCACAGGTGCCCACGGTTGCCAGCACACCGACCGCCCCCTCTTTCGAGGCTTTTAGGAGACCCCGCGCACCGGCCTCCACCACACCGACCACGATCACCGGAATGCCCCAGACCTTCACCGCTGCTCGAATGTCCGCCAGTCCGTAAGCCGTCGCCGTGTTGCAGGCGATCACGATGGCCTTCACCGGCGGCTTGTCATGGCGTGGCGCGGCGGCGTCTGCCGTTGGCCAGAAACGCCTGCCCAGCAGGAACACCGCGTCTTTGAGGATCAGTTCCCGCAGGTAGTCCACTTTCCCCACCGCCGAGTAGTTGCCATACGGCATGTTCGCCTGATCGCCGAGGTAGATGAAGCGCTCGTTCTCCAAGTCCGGCCGCCCATCCGCCCCAGGCTTCAGGTCGGTATTGTGAAACCCATCCGCCGTCAGCAGCGCCTCCAGCACCGTCAGCCCGCCAATCCCTGAATCAAAGACACCGATCGGCAACTCCGACAACTCAACCCCGTCCGCATATGCCGATGGGTCAAACGTAAACGCTTCCTCACCACTGGAATGAGTGTTCAGATGGCTGCCCAATTCCGACAATGGAGCGTCTGCGCCGCTCTGCGGAGTGATCGTCGCAAGAGCCAAAAAGACCAAGCGGGAGAGGATCGGTTTCATTGCCAACCATTCTAGGTGTCTCGCCATTTTCAACTCCCCTATATTGGGGAGGCATTTCATCTTCTGCGCTTGCCCGCCGAGGCGTCAAGGCACCATGTCGCGCACGCAATCTCGGACTTCTGTGACAAAACGCTTCCTCAGCTCCAAATTGAATTCCAGGTTCTCTCGAACGAACAACGCGACGGTGATCTGATGGCGCATGTCCCGCAAAATCATGTTGCGCGCATTCGATGGCGGACTGCCTCCCCCGATGCCAGACCTCCTTCACTCCCTGTTCATCAGACTCCACATTCCAGCCGAATCCGTACCCGACGGGCTCACCATTGTCCAAAGTTCCAGATTGAAACAGCATCTGGGCACGGTCGCCGCCGAGCAGGGTCGTTTCCCAGAGAGCACGATCCCACTTCACGTAGTCCTCCAGGGTGGTCTCCATGTTTCCCGAGCCATTGAACGAAGTGATGGTTCTGGTGCCAGCGAAATTCAATGCCTCATGGATCCGCTCCCTCTGAAATTCAGCATAGGGTTTGCCTGCGATCACTTCGACAACCCGCGCCAGCAGGACGTAGCCCGAGTTGGTGTATTCAAACTCAATCCCCGGGCTGCGGAGCAGCGGCATCGTCGCCAGCCACGCCGCATGGGTTTGATTGTTCAATCGCTCAAGGCCATGCCTTTCCCTGTACTCGGCAATCGACGCCTTCTCCTTCGAGTTCAAAAAATTGGGCAAACCACCGATATGCCACACCAAATCCTGAATCAGCAACTCGCGTCCATCACGAGCGAGTTTCACCTCCGGGAGGTGATCTGCAACTTTGTCGCTCATCGCCAGCTTCCCCTCGTCCATCAATACTGCTGCACACATCGCTGCATACTGCTTGGCGACTGATGCGGTCGGCATGGGCGTGGTCGGAGTGATCGGCTCTTTTCCATTTTTGAGTCCGTAGCCCTTGGAGTGAATCACCTCGCCATTCGAAACAACCAGCAGCGCCAGCCCTCCATCCGCGCCTTCGGGAAAATGCTCCCGAACCACAGCGGAGATCTCACTTTGTTCAACCTCGCCACTCCAAAGCATCGGGACCGCAAGGAGTCCCAGACAAAAACCTATCGACACCCATGCTCTCATACCCAAGTCGTTCATGATCGTTGGTGGCCCAAAGGTCACACCACCGTCACCCGCCGCATCTGGATCGCGTTTTTGCCGCTCTTCTGCTGACTGCGCGGCTCGGGCTGCGCAAAACCATTTCGATCCACCGCACGAACACGAATCTCATACTTCCCTGGTTTGAGGTCCCGCAATGTGATCATCCACGAAGCCATGCCGTAGCGGGTCGGCCATGTCTGAGGCTCGCCAGTTCGTGAATCAAACCCGAGGAGCTCCTTTGACGACACACCGCCCGGAAGCACCGTTTTCCAATTCGGCGGCGGCAGCAAGTCACACGGCTTCCACGCCGCATTCCGCAACTCAGGTGCATCGTCGGCGAGCTTTGCTGACTGCGGTCCGACTCGGCGAACCCAGTATTCGACTCGCAAAAATCCCGACAACCCGTTGATCACCTGTCCCGTCACCACCACCGGATTGCCCACCGCCACTTCATCCGGACCGTCGTCGACATAGGCCGCCGTTTTGAGAAACGACTCCGGATCGTTGTTGCGCAGCGCGTAGGTGTCGTTCGTCCGGTAGTCATTGGTCAGGAAGATTTCGCGCAGCCACTTGATCGATTTGAAACCATGCGCCCACGGCACCAGCATCCGCACCGGCCCACCGCGCACCAGCGGGATCGGTTCGCCGTTGAGGCGATAGGCGAGAAACACCGGCAACTCGCCGGGCGGCGTGTCCATCGCCTGCGTGTAGCTCACCGACGACTGGAAAATCTGCGTCGGATCGTTGTTGTGAAAGCCGCGATAGTAGATGCGCCGCACGTTCTGCATGCGTCCGCAAAGGCGGAGGACATCGGACAGCGGGACGCCTTCCCACAAGCCTTGGCCCAGCGGCTCGGCGATGTTCAGGCACTGCATCGCTTTGATGAACTTCACACCCTTCGTCTTCCCCAGTTTCACCAACGCAGGAAGATCCAGCGCAGTCCCATCCGCCAACGTCAGTGGCTTCTCGATCTGCGCTGCTTCCTTGATGTCCGGCGGATCGGTCGCCGCATCCGCAGTGATTCCCAACCGCCAGGACTCGGGCGTCATCCTCGCCTCGACGAGAGCCTCTCCCGTCAGCGTGTGCGGTTTCGGCTTTCCGCGCGACACATCGTAGAAATCCTCCGCCGCCGTGAGGAACGGGTGAGGACAGGCCTCACTCTCCGTCGCGGCCGAAGCGCTCGCCGCTCCGCCCCGCCATGCCACCGCAACCGCCGTTGCCTTCTGCATCAACCGACGGCGGGACATGGGAGAGGATGGGTCGGCGCTCATGGTTCCATGATTCTGTCCGCAATCCCTCTTCTTTGCAATCCGTCAAACCCCGCCTACAGCTTCGGCTTCGGCGGCTTCACCGGTGGCATCTGCCCGCTGACGATGCCATGGACCTTGGTGGGCCGTTTGTAGATCGTGTCGCCGCAGGCGATGAACAACTCGCTGAGGTCCTTGCCGCCGAAACAATGACCTTCGGCGGCTTTCGGTGTCGGTATGATGAAGTTTACGCGGCCTGCTTGGTCACAGACTTGGATCCCGAGGGGAGTCGCGACATAAATCCAGCCCTCAGTGTCAACACAAAGGTCTTGGGTTCTCGAGGTGCCATCGTAGCCCAACTCAAGTTTGCCATAGTCCTGCCGAAAATCGAGCGAGCCATCTTTCCGATACTGCCAAGCGGCAATGGTTTCTCCCTGTGCAAGGTTGTGGTAAACCGTAGTCTGGTCTGGGGAGAGAGTTATCCTTCCACCGTATCCATACAGAGCGGGTTGGCGATGTTCTTTAGGCCAGGGGCCTGCGCTGCCTCCGCCTGCAGCAAGGCTTAATACAGAGTCAAATGCCACGGCCAGAGGATCTTTCCCAGTGAACGGCAAATGATGCATTTTGCCTGCGCTGTCGATTTTAAGGACCGTGTCTTTTTCTGCCTTCACGCTGCACAACACGTAGAGGCAGTCATCTCTTCCAAAGGCAATGTCAGACAGCTTAAACAGGGACTCAGGCAGGTTGCCAAACGCTTTTGGCGGACCCGCGAGTGCCTGGAGAACGAGAGTTGAGTGTTTGGCATCTTCTTCGAGCCACACCACATCTCCACGAGTATTCGCAACAATCATCGAGGTATAAGATGGCTTCTGCTGTACCACCTCCCACTCCCCATCCACCACCTCATACCCCTTCCACTGTGATTCCCCCTTCGGATTCGCTTTGACCTCGCGATCCGTTTTCCAGTCGCGCCAGAGCCAGCGGAGGGCCTCGGGAAAGATTTGGCTGGCGTGCTTTTGATTGTGGCCGCCTTCGCCCCAGGCGTGGTTCACATCGTAGCCCGCCCAGGTGAGGCTGCGCTCCATCATCTGATTGGCCATCCACCAGTCTCCGCAGTACAGGTTGTTGTCGCCCGTGCCGCTCTGGAGGAAGACACGCAGCGGCTTCGGCTCGAACTTCCGAATCAACACCGGAAGCCGGTCCGCCCCACGAATACCGACGTAGGTGCCCACTCCCGAGAACACGCGACGAAACCGATCCGGCCGGTGCCAGGCCGCCATGAAGGCGCAGATGCCGCCGCTGCTGTTGCCCGCGATGGCCGTGTCGTTGGGATCGGTGCTGAAGGTGAGTCCGTGCTTTTCCTCCAGGGCCGGCAGGAGTTCGTCGATCAGGAAGGTCGAGTACGTGTCGGTGATGCTGTCGTACTCGTAGCTGCGATTGTATCGCGGTTGAGCATTGTCGTTCGGGGCAGGCACGACCCCCGGATTGATGAATATCCCCAGCAGCGGCGGGATGTCGCCCTTCGCGATGAGATTGTCGAAGACGACCGGAGCCTGATAAATGACTCCATCCTGAAACACCATGAAGGCTGCGGGCTTCGTCTTGTCGAATCCTGCCGGGAGATAAAGCGTCACCTCCCGTTCCGTCCCCGGAAACACGCTGTCCTCCCCCGCCGTATGGCTGTCCTGAATCAAGGTGCCCTTCGGAACCCCGTCCTTGGGTTTCGAATCCGCCGTCAGCGGAAACTCCGGCTCAGCGGCAAACACCGGGATCCACCTTCCCAAGACTGTGACACTCAGAACGACGAAAAAGAAGCGCATGCCGAAACGCTAGCCGACAAAGGAGTGTATTGGCAAGGCGGCTGGCACAATGCCCAGCGCCCCCCGGCCGACGCGGCAGCGTCTTGGACTGCGGTGACCCGGCACCGCTTTTCGAACGCCGGTCGATCCGGGCCGCTACGAAAAAGCCAGCGAAGGCCCTTAACCCAACGAAGGCGGCGGCAGGCCGCACGCACTCCACGAAGCGCCGCGATCAGCGACATCCACCGCAGGTGACCTTCTCTCCGCATCGCTTTTTTGATAGCGCATCACCGCCTCCGCGCTCCCTTCTTGGGATGCGCTTGTTTGTTTTGGGACTCCTGTTTGCCACTCAACTTCCGGCGGCTGACTGGCCGATGTGGCGGGGGAATGCCATGCACTCGGGCGCAACGGAGCAGGCGCTGCCGAAGTCTCTCGGGCTAAAGTGGTCCCGCTTTGTCGGTAAGCCTGACCCGGCCTTCGACTATCACTTTCGCCTTTGTGCCGATCAAGGGCCCGAACCGGTGGCGGCGGGCGGGCGTCTGTTCGTTCCCTCGAATACAGACGAAAGCGTCATGGCCTTCGACCTCGCTTCGGGCGAGGCGCTGTGGAGCGTCATCACTGAAGGACCCGTGCGTTTCGCACCGGTCGTCGTGGGCGATGCGGTCTGCTTCGGCTCGGACGATGGTCATTTGTATTGCGTCGATGCCGCCTCGGGTTCGCTGAAGTGGAAAGCACGCGGTGCGCCCGGGGATCGTCCGGATCATCGGATGCTGGTCAATGGACGGATGAGCTCGCGCTGGCCGGTGCGTGGCGGACCTGTGCTTAAGGATGGCATTGTCTATTTCGGTTGCGGCATCTGGCCAGCGGAGGGCGTCTTCCTCGTCGCGGTGGATGCGGCCTCGGGCGAGGTGAAATGGCGGAACGCCGAGATTGCCCAGATCAACGACGGTCTCGAAGAACATGGCAAGATGGCCGACATCGGCCTCCCACCCCACGGCTACCTCGCCATCCTCGGTGGAAAAGTGGCCATGCCGAGCGGTCGCGCGCTGGCCGCCTTCGCCGATCCGGCGACCGGCACGCTCGATCCCTACAACAGCTTTTACGCGAAGTACTATCCGGCTCCCCGCGGCATGTGGGCGATCGGCGGCAACGCCGACTTCTGGTTTCAAGGCGGTGCCTTGATGGGAACGAATCCGAAGACCCTCGAACTCCTCCCCGTGGGTCCGATGCCCGTCGCGGCATTCGCTGAACTGGCCGGGCAAACGGTCCCGTGGGTCGAAGACAAGATCCGGCGTGGCTTTGTCAAAGTGACCGAAAAAGACGGCCAGCGGCTCGTCACCGCCGATCCCCGCAGTCCGCAGGTGGCGCTCAACATCAAGGCGAAAGATGTTTCACCCGCGCAGATGTTCCAGTTGGCCGAACGCCCTGTCCTGAACATGAGCATCACTGGCACCCGGCATGAGGTCGGCGAGCGGGGCATGCCCTTGTTTACGAATTCGGTGATGTATCGCAGCGAGTTCAAAGACCCGATGGGCGTCGAGGTCGAACGCGGGATGACACGGGTGGCCGTTCCTAGATACGACGTGATCCGCGCCTACGATCTCGGCAACCCATCATGGAAGATCGACATCATGGCTTCGAAGCGCGTCAACGCCTCCCAGCGTCATCTCGACTTCAAGGTCCTCTGGGAACTCGACGTCACCGGCCTCACGGTGAAGCTCGTTGCAGGTGATCGCCTCTACGCCGCCGGAGCCAACAAGATCGTCGCCATCGACCTTCCGAAACCCGGCGAGAAACCCGTCATCGCGTGGGAACAAAAGGTCCACGGCTATCCCATTGGCGTTCTCGCGGCGAGCGACCACCTCGTGGTCACCACGGATACGGGTCGCATCTATGCGTTCGGAGAAAACGCCGGGGCCGAGGCACCTGAACCCCTTGTGGCAAAACGAGATACGCCTTCGCGCTTCGCCGACTGGCGGGCCTTTCTCGCAAAGCGGCGCGGCGAGTTCGCTCCTGAGGGCTACGCGCTCGTCCTCGGCTGGAACACGGGCGAACTCGCGCAGGAACTCGCCATTCAAACCAAGCTCAACGTCATCGTCGTCGAGCCGAATCCAAAGACGGCCCAACAAGCCCGCACCACCATCGCAAAACTCGGTTGGCCCGGCTCACGACTTCAGATTCTCAGCGGCGACGCCACCAGCCTCCGACTGCCCCCCTACTTCGCCCAAGTCGTCACGACGGAGAGCTTCACCCCGCTCAACGATGGAGCCCG
>CAXBNA010000159.1:0-15033 GCA_963976915.1 uncultured Verrucomicrobiales bacterium | reverse complement strand
CCATCGGCTTGCCCTCCCGATTGAACCACTCCATGCCCAGGTGCCACTTGCCGACGCATGCGGTTGCGTAGCCCTGCGATTTGAGGAACGACGCGACCGTCGTCTGATCCGGCTCAATCAACGGCGGACCGAATCCATCGAGCACGCCCTTGTCCAACCAGGTCCGCCAACAGTAGCGTCCCGTCATCAATCCGTAACGCGTCGGCGTGCAAACACTCGAGGGCGTGTGGGCATCCGTAAAGCGCATGCCCTCCTTCGCGATCCGATCCATGTGCGGCGTCGGGATCTTGGACTCCGGGTTGTAGCACTGGGGATCTCCCCAGCCCATGTCGTCCGCCAAAATCAGGATGACGTTGGGCGTTGAGGCCGCGTTCACCTGTGGTTGAAACGCCAAGCTCGCGACAGCGATCCACCCAACGCAGATGAGAGATTGTTTCCAAGTCATCAAGGCCCGAGTATGGGGACTCGGCATCTCGATCACCAGAAAAAACTCGGGCTCACGCCATTCGGAGTCTTTTCTCCAGTTGGAAGGTGCCCTTCCGATCCCGCCGAAAGGTCATCTCCTCCCGCATCGCTTTCGTTCGACCCGCCGATCCGTGCTCGACCGTGATGTGGGCGACTTGTGGCATGACCTGAAGCTCAGCCACGCGGAACACCGGCTCCCGCCGCGAACGAATGAAGCAATGCAGCGGCACGTGCGTGTGCCCGGCATTCCAAAGGTACTTCGCCGGAGGAAATCCCGGCACTTCAGACAGGGCGAAAAAGATCTCTCGAAGGCGATCTTCGCCGTGCTTGAGGGCCAGTTTCGCCGCAGCACGGCGATTGAGCAGGCTGTCGACATACGCTGCCAGCGGGTTGAGCCGATTCTCCTCCATTTCGTCGATCAGTTCCCGCTGATGCACGGCCATTTGCTTTTGGAACTGCTCACGCGTGATCTCATTCGCCTCGAACATGCGAATGAGCTGGAGGGGATTGGGCACGGAAGCAGGAGTCACGATGGGATGATCTACGAATGGTCCATGGGTGCAAGATCAGAGCGGCTACAATCAAACGAAGTCCGTGATCGAGCCAAACTCCGCATCGAAAAGGCGGCGGTAGGTGCGGAAGGCGAACCGGTCCGTCATGTTGGCGATCCAATCGCATACGAGGCGGGCGCGGACCTTTGGGTCGGATTGTTCAGCGATCTCCGCCTCCACACTGGCGGTGATGAGGTGGAGGCCCTTGGGCTGGCTGGGCTCGATGTAGCGATCTCGAAGCACCTCAAAAAGCTGGGAGAGGATGATGTCCGCTTTGTGGTCGAGCTGCTGGAGCTGCGGGCTGAGGAAGACGAGGTCCAGCGAGATCCGCTTGTGCAAATCGGCGCGGGCACGGAGCGCTGGATCGATTTCCAATTCGAACTGATGGCGCCGCGAGTTCTGGCTGAGAAAATTCGCCGTCGGTTTCAGTGTCGTGGCGCGAATGCACTCGCCAATCAGGCGATTCAGACGACCCTCCACACGCTCCTGCCGGATCGCCTCGCAGAGAAAGGCCACATCGGAGCTGCGATCCGCATCGAGATCCTGCCGCGCCGCCCAGCGTTCGAGATTCGTGACGTTGATGAACCCCGCACGGATGCCATCGGCGAGGTCGTTGAGAGAGTAGGCCGTGTCGTCCGCCCAATCCATGATCTGGCACTCGATGCTCTTGAACCCATTCCGAGCCTTCCCAGGCGTCAGCTCCACCGGAAAGGCCTGATCACCCGTGACAAAGTCGAGCCACGGATCCTGATCATCGTAGATGTAGTGATTCTTGGCGTCGCCCTTTTCGGCGTGGAGGGTCTTGTACTTCAGCACCCCGTCCAGCAGGGCCCGGGTGGGGTTCATGCCCGCGCGGCCCTCGCTGAACAGCGTCTGCGTGAGGATGCGGAGGGTTTGGGCATTGCCCTCGAACCCGCCATAGGGCTCCATCAGTCGATGCAGGGTGCGTTCTCCAGCATGGCCGAAGGGCGGGTGTCCCAGATCGTGACTGAGGCAGGCGCTTTCCACCAAATCCGGGTCGATGAAGCAGTCATCACCCAGCGGCCCACCCTGCTCCTTCAGCCAGCCGCAGATGCTGCGCCCGATCTGGGCCACCTCGATGCTGTGCGTCAGTCGGGTCCGGTAGAAATCGTACTCGCCGGAGAGAAAGACCTGCGTCTTGCTCTGCAGGCGGCGAAAGGCGCTGCTGTGGATGATGCGATCCCGGTCGATCTGAAATTCACTCCGGTACTCACCCTCGTGACGCTTCCGAGGCTGAAGCGTGTCGGTATCGAAGGCGGTGTAGAATCGGTTCGCGGACATGAGGTGGAGAGCGGCCAGACTAGCGGCCCTGCGGAGGGGTGGCAAGCCGGGCGGCAGGCGAAGGACACGCATTTTTCCTTGCATCGGAAGGCAATCCGAAGGATGCCCGAAGCATGCCGTTGAAACATCCCCTCCTCTTTTCCATGGGACTCGCCTTGAGTTTCACTCTCTCCAGCTGCGGCGAGGCCGACACGGCCAGCCCGACCCCGTCGGAGGAGAACAAGCCCGCCCCAGCCGCCGAAACCGCCAAGGCGGAGACGAAGCCCGCAATGCCCAAGGCCCCCGCGCCAGCCGCGGAACCCGAGCCTGAGAAGGCCAAGCCCGTTTACTGGAACGAGGAAATGCTCCACACCGAGATCAAGTTCCACAACCCCGGCTACGAGGGCAACGCCCAGTTCCAAATGGACGGCGGCCAGCCTCAGATCATCAGCCTCCGCGGGGCCAAGGTGGAAAACCTGCGTTTCATGGAGCGCTTCAAGCCGCTCGCGCTCGATTTGAGCGAAACCCCCATCAGCGACATCCGTCCGCTGCAGGGCATGAAGCTCGTGGAGCTCTATTTGGAAGACACCCAGGTCCGCGACATTTCGGCGCTCCGTGGCATGCCGCTCCAAAAAATCTACCTCAGCCGCACGCCCGTATCGGACCTCAGCGCGCTCGAAGGTGCCCCGCTCGTGGAGTTCAACGCCGTCGGAACCGAAGTGAAAGACCTCTCCCCGCTGGCGAAGTCCCCCATCGAGATGCTTTGGCTGACGGACACTCCGGTCGAAAACATCGCCCCCTTGAAGACTGTCCCTCTGGTCAGCCTCACGCTTCATCGCACCCTCGTGCGCGACCTTTCTCCCCTGAGCGGCACGGGCCTCCAGCGGCTGCACATTGGCGAGACACCGGTGACCGATCTCACGCCTCTCAAGGGCATGCGCCTCACTCGATTGGTCTTCAATCCCGACAACATCCAGAAAGGCATGGATGTCGCCCGGGCCCTCCCCTTGCAGGAAATCGGCACCCAGTTCGACGATGCTGGCCGCGATCTTGCTCCCCCTCAGGTGTTCTGGGCCAAGTGGGACGCCGCTCATGCTGCCCCTGCGCCCACGCCACCGGCCAAACCCTAAAACTTTCCCGCCAATCGCAAATGGGTCTGTTCAACCCCGGAGCGGTCTGGCATAGTCAGCGAGAATTATGAAGGAATTCGCCTATATCCCGGAGGACGGGTATCTGCCTGCACCGCTACTGTCGGTGCCGTTCCTCAACAGCTTCAACAACGAGCAGCTCGAAGAAGTGCTGAACTCGAGCAGCGTTCTGGATTGCGATCCCGAGGACGTGATCATCAAGGAAGGCACCATCGACACCCGCATTTACGTGCTTCTCGGGGGCACCTTGGAAGTGCGCATTGCCGGAAAAGCCGTCGCCACGATCAATCGCCCCGGTGAGGTCTTTGGCGAACTCGCCTTGGTCAATCAGGACCGTCGTCTCGCCTCCGTCATCGCCGCCGAGCACTCCATTTGCCTCGCGGTGGACCAAAAGTTCCTTCAGGACCTCCATCCACGCGAAGAAGATCCCGCGTTCCACGCCGCCCTGTTCGAGTTCGTCGCCCGTCTCGTCGCCGTGAAGCTGGACCGCACCTCCCGCCGCTTGGGAGAAGTCGAGAAAGAGCTGAAGGAACTCAAGGAGAGCCGGGAGGCCGAGGCCGCCAAGAGCGCGAAAAAGCCCGACGCCAAGAAGGCCCCCGCGAAGAAAAAGGTCGTTGTCTGATCTACCTGCCGGGAAACAACCCCAGCAGCCCGGCCTCACTGGCCGCGCAGACGCCGCGCTCCGTGATCAATCCCGTCACGAGCCGTGCAGGCGTGACGTCAAAGGCGTGATTGACGGCAAGAGAGCCCTCTGACACAACCCGGATCTCCGTTTTCTCGCCGGTTCGGGTGAGGCCGTCCATCCAGATCAACTCGTCCGAGCTGCGCTCCTCAATCGGGATGCCACCCTTGCCCACGCCCTCGCGCGTAGTCCAGTCGATGGTCGAGGAGGGCAGCGCCACGTAGAACGGCACACCGTTGTCCTTGGCCGCCAGGGCCTTGAGGTAGGTGCCAATCTTGTTGGCCACATCCCCCGTCCGGGTCGTCCGATCCGTGCCCGTGATCACGAGGTCCACGCTTCCATGCTGCATCAGG
The DNA here is from genome assembly GCA_963976915.1 of uncultured Verrucomicrobiales bacterium. Lineage (GTDB taxonomy): Bacteria > Verrucomicrobiota > Verrucomicrobiia > Verrucomicrobiales > Verrucomicrobiaceae > CAXBNA01. The sequence goes on along the minus strand of CAXBNA010000159.1, from coordinate 10,553 downwards.
TGACCGCCTGCATTGTCGGCGATCACGGTGTGCGGCACGCCGTGCTGCTTCAGCTCCCAGGCCGTGAGCCGCGCACCCTGATTGCGCGGCCGGGTCTCATCCACCCAGACATGCACCGGAATTCCCGCGTCGTGCGCCGCGTAAATCGGGGCCGTCGCCGAGCCATGATCCACAAAGGCCAGCCAGCCCGCATTGCAGTGCGTGAGCACATTCACCGGCTCGCCCGGGCGCTTCGTGGCCGCGATCTCTCGAATCAAAGCCCGTCCATGCTCCCCGATGGCCTGGCATGCCGCCGCATCCTCATCCGCAATGGCCTCCGCCGTCTCACGAGCGACCACTGCCTGCTGGGACGCGTCCGTCGTTCGCAAAACCCCCAACTGCCGGTCCACCGCCCAGGCCAAATTCACCGCCGTTGGCCGCGTCGCCTTGAGCTGGGCTCCCGCCGCCTCCAAATCCTCCCGCAGCGCCGCCGCCAGCGCCATCCCGTAGCCCGCCGTCGCCCCAATGCACCCCGCCCCCCGCACCGCCATGTCGGAGATCGCATGCGCGACGGCATCCACCGTTCTCAAGTCGATGATCTTGAATTCCCAAGGCAGGAGCCGCTGATCAATGATCCGCACGACGGGTGCTCCACCGCCCGAAGACGAATCCAAGTCCACCATCCAAACAGTCCGATAAGCCTGGCCATTGACGAGCATGATCCACCTACCATCCCGAACACGCGGGCCTCAACCGAAGAAACGCCCTCGCTTGCATTCGCTCCATTGGATCTTTGGGACATTGTCCAATTGAACACTGGCCGGTGAGGGACTTCCGGCGTAGGACTGGGGTGACTCCACCATGATCATCCACCTCGATGCCGATGCCTTTTACGTTTCCTGCGAGCAGGCGGCGGATCGGCGGCTGCGGGGCGAGATGATCGCCATTGGCGGCTCGCAGCGCGGCATCATTGCGAGCGCCTGCTACGAAGCCCGCAAGCTGGGGGTTTACACGCCGATGCCCTCTCAGCGGGCGCTGAAGGTCTGCCCCCAGCTCCGCATCATCCGGCCCCAGTTCCACCGCTACGAGTGGTTCTCGCGCGCCATGTTCAGCCTCGTCGAGGAAATCACGCCCTTCATCGAGCGCACCAGCATCGACGAGGGCTACGTCCGGCTGCCGGACAACAGCGACTGGACTCCAGTGGAGGCAGCGAAGCACCTGCAAGACTGGATTTGGGAGCGCCTGAGGATCCCGGTCTCCATGGGTGTGGCCAGCAGCAAGCTCGTCAGCCAAATCGCGTCGAAGCTCAAAAAGCCCAAGGGATTCGCCGTGGTCGAACCCGGTGAGGAGGCCGCCTTCCTCGCACCGCTGGAGGTGAAGTGGCTCCCCGGTGTGGGCGGAAAAACAGAGGAGACGCTCCAGAAGGGCGGCTTTCACCTGATCCGCGATGTCGTCGAGGCAGACCCGATCGAGCTGGCGCGGGTGGTGGGGGATTGGGGCGCCCAACTCCAAGCCGCAGCGCGGGGCGAGGACGAGCGCGATCTGCGCCTCGACCGCAGCGACGCCCTCAGTTACAGCCATCAGGACACCTTCAGCGAAGACGTGACAGATCGCTCCCGGCTCCAGCGCGTCCTCCGCACCCTGACCGACGACCTCGTGAGAAAGCTGGTGAGGGACGAAAAAAGCGCCCGCACGCTGACGATCCGCATCCGGCTGAAGCGGATGGACGACACCGCCCGGTCCGAGAGCCTGCCGGAGCCAAGCAGCCTCGCAGAAGACTTTTACCCGCTCATCGACCGCCTTCTGGAAAAAGCCTGGGATGGACGCTCCCCGGTGCGATTGGCCTCGACCAAGCTCTCCAACATTCACCCCGGCATCGTCGCGGGGGATTTGTTCACCCACGCCGAGAAATCCAAACTACTCGCCCTTCAGCAATCCGTCACCGAGCTCCAGCAACGCTATGGAAAGCAGGCAATCCAGCGCGGACACGCTTGGAGCGACGAGGCGTAGCCGTCCGCACGGACCGTAAATTCCCTTGCTCCCCCATTTGTTTCGTGTTCTCTGAGCCCCCCAACCCTTTTACTTTTTTACCCATTTGCCAATCATGAACGGTCGCCGCGTCGTCATCACCGGAATCGGAGTGGTTTCCCCTGTCGGAAACACCAAGGAAGATTTCTGGAAAAGCATCCTCGAAGGAAAGAGCGGGATCCGGAAGATCGAGGGCATGGACACCACGAACTACGATTGCAAAATCGGTGGTGAGGTCACGGATTTCAATCCGACCCCCTTCTTCAACAATCACAAGGAAGCCCGCCGTGCCGACCGCTACTTCCAGTTCGCCATGGCCGCCTCAAAGATGGCCGTCAAGGACAGCGGTGTGAACCCGGACAGCATCGATCCGCATCGCGTCGGCGTCATGGTCGGCAGTGGGATCGGCGGCCTCGGCACGCTGGAAACCCAGTATCAGATTCTTTTGGAAAAGAGCCCCAGCCGCGTCTCGCCCTTCCTCATCCCGATGATGATCACCAACATCGCCAGCGGCATGATCGCCACCGAGTATGGTTTCATGGGCCCGAACATGGCCATCGTCACCGCCTGCGCGACCTCGAACAACAACATCGGTGAAGCCTGGCGCATGATCAAATTTGGCGACGCCGACTGCATGGTCTGCGGTGGATCGGAAGCCTCCATCCGCCCGAGCGGACTCGCTGGCTTTGCCAACATGAAGGCCCTCAGCCTCCGCAACGACGAGCCCGAAAAGGCTTCCCGCCCCTTCGACAGGGACCGCGACGGGTTTGTCATGGGCGAAGGCGCCGGTGTCGTCGTGATCGAAGAACTCGAACACGCCAAAAAGCGTGGCGCCACGATTTACTGCGAGCTCGCCGGATACGGTGTCAGCGCTGACGCCTACCACCTCACCTCTCCGCATCCCGAGGGTCTCGGCGCTGCGAAGTGCATGGAGATGGCCATGCGCCACGCTGAGGTCAATCCGACCGATGTCGACTACGTCAACGCCCACGCCACCTCGACTCCCGTTGGTGACATGTGCGAGCTGCGCGCCATCAAGCGCACCTTTGGTGACCACGCCACCAGCAAGCTCCTCGTCTCCTCGACGAAATCCATGACCGGGCACCTCCTTGGCGCTGCGGGCGGCGTGGAGCTCATCGCCTCCATCTTCGCCATCCAGGACCAAGTCGCTCCGCCCACGATGAACGTCGAAAACCTCGACCCTGAGGTCGATGTGGACATCGTCGCCAACGAGGCCAAGCCCGCCAAGATCGACGTCGCCCTCAGCAACTCCTTCGGCTTCGGTGGCCACAACGCCGCCGTGCTGGTGAAGAAGTTCGCGGAGTAGGCTGCTGCGGGTGCCTCCAGTGAGGCGGCATCTCTGTGCCCACTTCCACATCCACGCCCCGCAATTCGCCAAGTTCGATTCGCCGAATCGATGTAGGGTGAAACATGATCTCGCGTTCAACCGCCCCCCTCGCGACTGTTCTCATCGCACTCCTGGGTGCTTCGTCATTCGTCCTTCCGATTTCGTCATTCGCTGAACAGCGCCCGAACGTTCTCTTCATCTCGGTCGATGACCTCAACGACTGGATCGGTTGCTTGGGCGGCCATCCGCAGACGGTGACGCCCAACTTCGACCGACTCGCGGCCAGCGGCACGCTGTTCACCAACGCCTACTGCGCGGCGCCGGCTTGCAATCCCTCGCGCTCGGCCATCCTCAGCGGCATCCCTCCGCACCGATCAGGCTTGTATCGCAACGAGCAGGTGCTGCGGGATGTGCTGCCGGAGGCGGTGCTCATGCCGCGCTACTTTTCGGATCACGGCTATTGGTCCGCAGGCTCGGGCAAGCTGCTGCACTACATCATTGATGCCCGCTCCTGGGACGACTACTTCCCGGAGAAGGAAAAAGAGGATCCCTTTCCGCGCACGTTCTATCCGAAGAAACGTCCGGTGAACCTCCCGGTCGGCGGACCTTGGCAGTATGTGGAAACCGACTGGGCCGCGCTCGACGTCACCGATGAGGAATACGGAGGCGACTGGTCGGTGACGAAGTGGATTGGCGAACAGCTCACGCGCGAGCAAGAGAAGCCCTTCTTCCTCGCCTGTGGCATCTATCGGCCGCACGAGCCGTGGTTTGTGCCGGCGAAATATTTTGAGCCATTTCCACTCGAGTCGATTCAGTTGCCGCGCGGCTATCGCGAGGATGATCTCGACAACCTGCCGCCCTCCGGACAAAAGATGGGGCCGAACCGCTACTTCGATCACATCCAAAAGCAGGGCCAGTGGAAGAAGGGCATTCAAGCCTACCTCGCGTCGATCCACTTCGCCGACGCGATGCTTGGGCGTGTTCTCGATGCCCTCGAAAACGGACCGCACAACGACAACACGATTGTTGTTTTGTGGAGCGACCACGGCTGGCATCTCGGCGAAAAGCAGCACTGGCAGAAATTCACCGGCTGGCGCGTGTGCGATCGTGTTCCGCTGATGCTGCGCGTGCCCAAGGGTGCGCCCGGTCTGCCGGATGGCACCGCAGCGGGTTCGATCTGCGAACGAACGGTGAATCTCGTCGATCTTTACTCCACGTTGGTCGAACTCTGCGGCCTTCCCGCGAAGGAAGGCATCAGCAACACCAGCCTTGTGCCCCTGCTGCGAAACCCCAAAGCGGAATGGGAGCACGCCGCGATCACCCAGATCAACGACGCGGAAAGTTACGCCATCAGCACGGAACGCTGGCGGTTGATCCACTACTCGAATGGCGACGAAGAACTCTACGACATCGAGGCCGATCCCCACGAGTGGACCAACCTGGTGCACGGTTCGGTTGCGAGCGATCATCAGGCCAAGGCCGCCGAACTGCGTGCGCTGGGTCCAAAAGACGCCGTGCCGATGCCGGAGGTGGCAGTGTCGCGGCGGCCTGAATTGCCCTGGCATCCGGCGAGTGATGGGGCGGCACCGGCCTCCAAGCCCGACGGCAATCCGTTCGCAGTGGCCTTCATCAATCAACGTGAAGACGCGGTCGAGTTGATGTGGATGGACCGCGAGGGGAATCCCAAATCCTACGGCACGATCGAAGCCACCAAGTCGAAGCCCATGCAGACCCACCCCGGTGCCGTGTGGATGATCCGCGATGGGAACGGAAGTGTGCTTGGGCACTTCGTGGTGGGCGACCGTGCGGCGCGAGCGGTGATTCCATGACGCCCAATCCCAACGGCCTTGCGAGCCCCTACGCTTCCAGCCGGTACGACCGCAGCGTCATTCCCTGCCAGCGTTTGAACGCCCGGGTGAAGGCACTTTGCTCGGAGAATCCGGTCAGGAAGGCGATGTCGCAGAGCGTGTACTTGGTCTCCCGCAGCATGCGCTCGGCCAATTGTCGGCGGGAATCATCCACCAGCGCCTGAAACGACAGGCCCTGATCCGACAACCGCCGCTGCAAGGTGCGGGCGCTGAGCCCGAGCCGAGCCGCGATCTCAGCCAGTGTCGGCAGGCCCTCACTGAGCGACTTCGAAATCTGGATGCGCACGCGTTTGTCCAGCCCCTTTTCATCCGTGAGCTGGGCCAGCTCCTCCTCCAGATGCGCATCGAAGAACTTGGAAATGCTCGGGTCGCCAAGCCGGTTCGGGATCGCAAGCGTCGCTTCGGAAACCTCAAGGGCATCGCGATCCGCCCCAAAGTGTACGGGGCATTCGAAGTAGTCCTCATGCGCCTCCGTGCGCTCTGGAGCCGGGTGTTTGAAGTGCACCGCGACCGGTGAAAAAGGCTCGCTGCTGACCTCGCGGCTGATCTGGGTGACGGCCATCAGCGTTTGCTCGTTCGAAAGTCGCAGGCCTAACCGACGCTCCCCTTCGCGATGAAGCATCATGTAGTGGCGGCCCTTTTCCTCCCGCAGTTCGTAGGCGGACACGCTGGTGAGCACACGGCCGTATCGGACTGCCCGCAGAAAAGACCTCCGCAGGTCCACGGCCGACTTCCACGCCAGACCAAAGGCCCCGTAATCGTCACACCGCATCGACGCCCCCACCTTCATGGCCAAGTCCACGCCGAGGTCACCCTCACGGGCGACTCTTTCACACAGATCGTAGTACTCCTGATCGGGAATCATCCGCATCGGATCGACCGGCGCGTCCCCGTCCAGCCCCACGCTCGCAAACCACTCCCGACGCTTTGCCCTCCCGTTGGACGCACCCGCCGTGGCGACTCCCACCACCTTGTGAACAAACAATGACGTGACCTGCCCCACGGTTCACTCATCGCCCAAACGCCCGGACATTCAATCCAAAGCCCCCCCCACCGGATTCCCCCACCCATTTTGGCGCGTGATGTCAATGCATTGGCGTGGGCCGTCAAGATTTCTGGGGCCGGCTTCGGCAGGGTGATCCTGTTCTTCGGAACGCTCAACTCAACCCCATTGATCCCCTTCATGAATCCATCGACCCCACCTGCAAAAGACCTCACTCTCGTTCTCGGAGCCACGGGCAAGACCGGCCGCCGGATCACCTCCCGCCTGCAACACCTGGGCCACGGCCTGCGTCGGGGTTCCCGGTCCGCCAGCCCCTCCTTCGATTGGGAACGACCCGCAAGCTGGGACACCTGCCTCAAAGGTGCCACCGCCGCCTACATCAGCTATGCCCCCGACCTCGCCGTCCCCGGCACCACCGATCTGATCGCCGCCTTTTCGGAGAAGGCCAAACAGCATGGCCTGCGTCGACTCGTCCTCCTCTCCGGTCGCGGCGAGGCCGAAGCTCAAGCCTGCGAACGCATCGTGCGGGAGAGCGGCATCGACTCGACCATCGTCCGCGCCAGCTGGTTCAACCAAAACTTCTCCGAAGGTGCCTTCACCGACATGATCCAGGCCGGTCGAATCTCCCTGCCAGCCGGTGACGTGCCCGAGCCATTCATCGATGCCGAGGACATCGCAGACGTCGCCGTCGCCGCACTTACGGAACCAGGCCATGCTGGAGAGATCTACGAAGTGACCGGGCCACGTGCCCTCACCTTCGCCGAAGCCACCGACGAGCTTTCCCGAGCCATCGGTCGCCCCATCGAGTACCAGCAGATCCCCCATCAGGCCTTTGTCGATGGCGTCGCCGCTTCCGGTGCCCCGGAGACCGTCGTGTGGATGATGGACTACCTCTTCGCCACCGTCTTGGACGGTCGCAACGCTCAGGTCACGGACGGTGTGCAACGAGCCCTCGGCCGCCCTCCCAAAGACTTCGCCGACTACGCCCGCGAAACCGCCACGACCAACGCTTGGAGGGTCGCCGCGTGAGAAACCGATTCACCACCATCTTCCTCGCCGGAGCGGCACTGCTCTTGGCACTCATCGGGGGAGCCATCCTCCTGAACCCGCTGGCGTTCCACGCCCCCAACGGAATCGAGATTGAAAACGACGCCAGTCTCCTCTCTGAAATCCGGGCACCAGGGGCCCTTCTGCTTAGCTGCGCCATCATCATTTGCGCAGGCGCGTTCCGCCCAGTCTGGCGGAGCTCAGCCACTCTATTGACCGTGATCGTCTACGGCTCCTTTGCGGTGGCTCGGCTGCTCAGCCTTGCTCTCGACGGCATGCCAGCGCCCGGAATCATGGCCGCCGGGCTCCTCGAAGGCGTTGTCGCGACCTTGGGTCTCTGGCTTCTCATCCGTCCCACACCACTTGTCCTTGATCACACGCAAACCACCTGACCCCCCACCCCTTCCCATGAACCTTTTCCCAATTCTCCTCACCCTCGCCACGCTGGGCTGCGCCCTTGTCACGGGCATCACATTGATCTTTGCCATCGTCATCATGCCCGGCCTCGGTTCGCTGGGGGATCGCGCCTTTCTCGAAGGCTTCAAGGCCATCGATCAGGTCATTCAGAACAACCATCCCGTCTTCATCCTCGTCTGGCTCGGATCGGCGCTGACCCTGATCATTGCCACGGGTCTCGGCTTGGGTGAGCTCGCGAATCCCGACTGCATGTTGCTGGTGGCGGCACTGGTCCTCTACCTCGGAGGTGTGCAAATCCCCACCGCAGCCGTCAATGTACCCCTCAACAACCAGCTCCAAGTTCTCCAGATCGATGAGCTGAACGATGACGAACTCCGTCAAGCCAGGACCGCCTTCGAGCCCCGCTGGCTCACCTGGAACACCCTTCGCACCTGGCTGGCCCTCATCACCACCGTTCTCCTCCTGATCCTCCTTCTGCGATGGTGATCCGAAGTCCCCCGGTCACTTCATCTTCGGCGACCGCGCAGCGCGGGCGATCATTTCTCCCTAGCCAACCGTCGGCTTCGGCAGCTCACCCTTTTCCGAGTAGCGATCAAATCGATTCGAGAGGATGAAGAAGGTGGGTGTCCAGAGGCCAACGAAAATGCCGAAGCGTTCCGCGTGCGCCCTGCCTTCGGGTTCGGTGCCGCCCGTGAGATACCAAATGGCGATGGATCCAAGAATGGAAGCGAAGCCGAGGTAGAAACAGAGATTGCTGAGAGTCTTGAGGGATTTTCCGTTCATACCCTATGGGGTACGGATCGTTTTCCCGACTGGATGGGTTTGAACAAAGAGACCCCCAACCGCGTCATGGCGTGACCGAGCCCCAGCGGCATTTCGCTGAGCTCCTAACTCGCTTGGGTTCAGGTGATGCTGCCCGTGCTCGCCTCCGCGATCACTCAAAGGTGCCCGTTTCTAGACCCTGCTTCAGCAGAGCCGCATGTTCCCCCACGACGTCCGCATTCTCCGGCAGGTCGGCCACGTTGCGGCTCTCGAGAGTGTCGGTGCGGTGATCGTAGAGTTCACTTGCGGTCACCGTCGCATCGTCGATGGAACGCCACTCGGTATACCGAAACTGTGCGGTACGCAGGCTGTACCCCATGAACCCGCTGCGCGGGAACTGACTGACAGCAGTCTTTCGAAGTGGCAATTCGGGGTCGCCGAGAAGCGTGGCGAAGCTGGTGCCCTGCAGGTGACCGGGCTTGGGCAATCCGGCGAGGTCGCACAAGGTCGGATACAGGCCCACCAGCTCGACGAGAGAGCCCGTCCGCTTTCCGCCCGTCGTTTGGCCCGGCGTGCGGATGATCAACGGCACCCGGGTAGCGAGCTCGAAGTTGGTGGCTTTTCCCCACATGCCGTGGTCGCCCAACTGGAAACCGTGGTCACTGGTGAGGACAACGATGGTGTCCTCCGCCAATCCCCGCTCAGCCAAGCCCTTCAACACTCGCCCAATTTGGGCATCAACATACGAAACGCAGGCCGCGTAGCCATGCCGGAGCTGACGTTCCAACGCGTCGCCGAGCGGCAGCTTTTTCGGCAATCCCCGATACTGGCTGAGAAGCTCGCCGGAGCCGCTTTTGGCGGGGGCCGGCAACCCCTCGGGAAAATCGGGCGACTCCGGTCCCGGCAGCGCGGCGGCGTCATAGCGGTCCCAGTAGGATTGCGGGGCGACAAACGGCAGGTGCGGACGCCGAAAACCCACCGCCAGAAAGAAGGGGCCGTCCTTGACCCTGTCGAGCGTGGCCAGTGCCTCATCGGCGATCTGTCCGTCGCCCAGCTCACTGTCGCTTACATCGAGTGACTCGAAGGGCATGCCCCGCCGGATTTTTTCCGGGATCTTCTCAAACGGGTCTGGCTTGCCCGCCGCTGCGGCTTCCTTTTGCAACTGATCAACGAGGGCCCGACCGGCGCGGGTGCGGTATTCAAATCCGGCGTTCTCCGGCATCTGGTGGGGATCGGTCCAGCAGCGCGGATCCTCCCAGCTGTTGTGCGCGATCTTGCCAATACCGACGGTGTGATAGCCATGCTCGCGGAAGTGCTGCGGCAGCAACGCGATGTCCTGAAGCGCGGGCCGCACATCGCGGTTGGTCCAAATATTCCGCTCGTCCGGCCGGAGCCCGCTGAGGAGACTCGCGCGGGACGACATGCAGATCGCTTCCTGGCAGTACGCACGTTCGAACAGCAAGGCGTCCTTCGCGAAACGGTCGATGTGCGGGGTCAAAACTACCGGACGTCCGTAGCAACCCATCTCCGGGCGCAGGTCATCGACAATGATAAAAAGTACGTTCGGTGGAGAGGCCGCGCTGGCGAACGACCCGGCGAGGACACAGAAAAAGGCGACTGCAGCGAGGTGCCGAAGAGTGACGGAAGTGATGGTCGCAGGAAGGCCGGAAGTCATGCCTCATCAACGGGAGGCAGGGCACGGTTTGTGCAATCCTCCCCCCGGTCACTATTCCCCGTGCGATGCCCCCATGAACTCCAGCATCGCCACCCGAGCCGGATCGCCTTCCTTCGCGATCTCGCTGGCGATGGTGCCGTGGGTACGGTCGGCCACCATGAGGCCCGTGATACCTTTGTTCCCTGCCGCCTTCATCATCTCGATGAAGTAGGTATTCTCGTCGGCACGGGCGGGCAAATCGTTGTCGCCGTAGATCACCAAAAACGGCGGACTGTCCTTGCGGATGTGGAAAACGGGCGCGGCTTCGTCGGCGGTGACGGTGTATTTGCCGATGCCGCGCTCCTCGCGCACGGTATAGTGCGTCATCGTTTGGCCGCTCACCGGGATGAGCCCGGCGATGTCGGTGAGCGAGGTGCCTGCTGCCTC
>CAXBNA010000158.1:0-15147 GCA_963976915.1 uncultured Verrucomicrobiales bacterium | reverse complement strand
AGTACAAGGACCGCGTGGTGCGGGTGTTTGATGTGGATCCGAAAACGGGCGGCGCGGCGAATGAGCGCGAGTTTGCCCGGCTCGATCCCGGGGTGGAGCCGGGGAATCACGGAGCGGATGGCATGTGCGTGGATGCCGAGGGTCGGCTGTATGTCGCAGGTCCGGGTCACGTATGGATCTTTGATGCCGATGGCCGGGAGGTGCAGCGCATCTTCATTGGTGAAAATGCCACCAATGTGATCATCATCGGTGAGCATCTCTACATCACGGGACGCACGACCTTGTGGCGATGTGCGGGGGTGCAGAGGTAGGGCGGACGTTCTCCAGTCTGCAGAGTCCAAAGACTCATCTCGGCGGAGCGAGATGGCTACCGTACGCTGCGCGTTGGGCGAAGGTTTGGGTGGGTGAAGGCACTTGGCAAGTGCCCCTGTTCCTCTTGCGGAGCCAGAGGAGTACTATGAGAGCGGTGAGCGGGTGCGGAGGGTGGCTTTGAGGAGGCCCATGAGGGAGTAGAGGCCGAAGTAGGCGCGGTTGAGGTAGATGGCGTCGGTGGAGCCGCGGGCGGGGTTGATGGAGCGGAGGTCGGTGTTTTTCCGCTGCTCATCGCCGAGCTCGAAGATGCTGGCCATGTAGGTCTCGTCGCTGAAGTCGAAGGTGTCTCCATGGAAGGGGCGGCTGAGGAGGCGGGTGCCTTGCATGGCGCTGTCCATGAGGAACTTCCGCTGCTGGGCCGTGTCGGCATCGGTGAGGATGCCGAGGGCGCGGAGTCCAGCTTCGAAGGCGATGGGATCGTCGGCGATGCCGGGCTCGAGGAAGCGGAAGTAGTCGCGGTGAAACTGCGGGTCGATCTGCTTGGTGCAGCCGAAGTCGAGCACGATGACGTCGCCCTGCGCATCGACCAGGAAGTTGCCGGGATGCGGATCGGCATGGAACTGCTTCAGCTCGTGGATTTGAAAATGGTAAAAGTCCCAGATCGCCTGGGCGACGGCATTGCGGCGTTCGGGATCGGTTTCTTCGTTGGCAAAGCGGTCGAGCGGACGGCCGTCGATCCAGTCCATGGTGAGGACGCGGCGATTGGACAGTTCGGGGTAGTAGCGGGGGAACCGCAGTCCGGGAATGCGACCTGCGGTGGCAGCGGAGAGGGCGATGGAGCGCTTGAGCTCGAGGGTGTAGTCTGTTTCCTCCAGCAGGCGGGTGCGGACCTCTTGGAAGTAGGGCTCGATGTCGGCATCGCGCAGGCCGAGCATTTGGAGGGCGACGGGTTTCACCACGGCGAGATCGCTGTTCAGGCTGTCGGCCACACCGGGATACTGAACTTTGACGGCGTAGCTGTGGCCGTCCTTGGTGGCGCGATGGACCTGGCCGATGGAGGCACCGTGGGCGGCGGACTGCGTGAAGGTGTCGAAGAGGTCGAGCGGCTCCTTGCCGAACTCCCGGCGGAAGGTGCGGACGACGAGTGGGTAGGAGAGGGGTGGGGCGGAGTATTGGGCCTGGGCGAACTGGGTGCGAAAGGCGGCGGGGAGGAGGTTGCGGTCGATGCTGAGCATCTGCGCGATCTTGAGCGGGCCGCCTTTGAGTCGGGAGAAGGTGTCGTAAACGGTGCTGGCGTTGGCTTCGTCGAGCGTGGTCCGGTCAGCGGCACCGCCGACGGCGCGGCGACCGTAGTGCCGGAGGTAATTGACGCCAACACGCGCTCCGGCACCCGCGAGAGCGGCCATGCGGGAGGCGCGGGTGGAGGGGATCGAGTCTTGATCGGCGGGCATGGTGGTCAATGCCCGGAGGTCTGCCCCCAACTGCGACCGCTGAGAAAGCGCATCAGGTCGAAGGCGGAATCGACGGCCTGGGTCCCGATGACATCGAAGGCGAGGCGGACGGATTTTTCAATGTAGGCATCGGTGCGCTCGAACTTGGAACTGGTGTCGTTGAGGTTGAACTCGATGACGGAGAGCAGGTGGCCGAAGAAGACGGTGGGATAGGTTTGGGTCAGGGCGCCCCGGCAGGCGACCTCTCCGCCTTCTTTTCCTGCGGCGAGGAAGCGCTTGGCAAAGTCGGTGAAGGCATGGCGCATGGGCTTCAACGCATGGTGGATGGAGTCCCGCTTCGACGGGCGGGGGAAGCGGGCGAGGAAGAAGGAGCGCTGGTCGAGGAGGCGGTCGCAGAAGGCGTAGAGGAAGCTGAGGAGCTTTTGCTGGGCGGTGAAACCATGCCAGTCATCGCCTGCCTCGACCTTGGCGATGGTGTCGGCGACGGCTTTTTCCCAGATGCTCGCTTCGAGTGCCTCCAGGGATGCGAAGTGCTCAAAGAACTCGCGCTCGCCAAGTTCGAGCTCTTTGGCAAAGGCATAGACCGTGACAGGCGGGTGGCCGGTCTCGAGGACGGTGTGGATGTAGTGATTGATGACGCGGTCGCGGTCCATGACACTGCATTACGTCTGGACGAGGGGATTGGGGTGTAGGCGAAGTCGGCAGGCTCTTGACGATGGACGGGGCGGGGGCGCCAATCCTGATGCGGGCCGATCGGCGGCGGGTTTCGAAGCGAAAGTTTGTCCAAATCGGCCTGCCAGAGCAGTTTATAACGGATGAAGACTTTGATCTGCCTTTTGGGAATGCTGTCCACGGCTCTGACGACGAGTGCGGTGGCAAAACCCAACGTGGTGTTCATCTTTGTCGATGATCAGGGCTACTACGACCTCGGCTGCTACGGTGCCACGGAGGTGAAAACGCCGCGCATCGATGCGCTGGCGGAGGAAGGGATTCGATTCACGGATTACTACGCTGCGGCGCCGATCTGCAGTCCGTCGCGCGCGGGCTTGCTGACGGGATGCTACCCGCGCCGCGTCGGCATGGAGGTGTGGGTGCAGCGGGCGGATCTGAAGCGGGGGCTGGCAGCGGAGGAGTTGACGATGGCGGAACTTTTCAAGGGCGCGGGTTACGCGACCGCCTGCATCGGCAAGTGGCACCTCGGGGATCACCACGAGTTCCTGCCGCTGCAGCAGGGCTTCGATTCCTACTTTGGCCTGCTCCACAATCTCGACGATGTCGAAGTCGTGTACTTCGAGGACGAAGGAGGCGTGCCGCTGGTGAGGGGCGATGGCGAGGTCGTGAAACGTCCGGCGGATCCGGCGGAATTGACGCGGCTTTACACCGACGAAGCGATCCGCTTCATGACGGAGAACAAGGACGAGCCATTTTTTCTCTACCTGCCGCACACCATGCTGCACAACCCGCTCGGTGTGAGCGACGAGTTCCAGGGCAGCTCGCAATGGGACGAGTATGGCGATGCGATTCAGGAGATGGACTTCCATGTCGGCCGCCTGATGGATGCGCTCAAGGAACTCAGCATCGCGGACAACACGGTGGTGATGTATGTCAGCGACAACGGCCGCGGCGCGGGACGCAACCCGCAGCAGCCGATGAAGGGCACCAAGCTCACGACCTGGGAGTGCGGCATCCGCGTCCCCGCGATCGCCTGGGGGCCGGGCGTGGGGATTCGTTCCGGGCACGAGAGCGCGGCGGTCGTGAGTGCGATGGATTGGTATCCGAGTCTGGCGAGCCTCGCTGGGATTCGAGTGCCGGAGGACCGGGTCATTGATGGGCGCGACCTCAGCCCGCTGCTGCTCGGGAAAACGGACGACGTGCCATCGCCGGAGGCCAAGCTCTCGCTCAACGCGGAGGTGCCGCTGCGCCGCCGCTGGGAACAGCCGGGCGAGTGGCAGCCGCTGTTCACGCGCGAGGAATACACCAACGCCTTCTTCTACCACGGCGCCGAGGGCCAGCTCGCGGCGGTGCGGTCGGGCGATTTTAAGTTGTTCCTGACGCCCAACCTCACGCTTTACAATCTCGCCAAAGATCCCGGTGAAACCAAACCCGTGCGCGGCGATGCCCTGCGCAAGCTGCGCGGCATGGCGGTGATGTTCCAGGAAGAGATGAACCGGGATGCGCGCGGCGCGGCGTTTGCGGAGTGACTTTCGAAGTAGAGGAAGACGTGAGTCTTCTCCGGGGGTGGGGCGGACTCACGTCCGCCGCTACGGGTGGGCACGGGCGCAGTCGCCATGCTGCGCGGCGGTCAATCGAGCGGCGGGATTTGGTCGAGGGCGTTTTGCAGGCGCTCCATCGTTCCGTGCTCTCGGCACCAGCCGCGGATGTAGTCCATGTCCAGGGTCTCGGGGCCTTGGACGGCGAGCACGTCGCGCGCGTCATCGAGGTCCTTGCTCCGCCCCCAGCGCAGTTTTTGCACCACCACATCCTCGGCCGTGGGCAGCCAGGTGCTGCGTTGGAGCATGGGGATGAACACCTCTCTTCGTCGCGCGAACTCCGAGTTCACAAAGGGATCATCGAAGGTCTCGAACAACTCGACCTTGAGGGGTGGAACGCCCTGGCACTTGCCCACATGCCTGCGACCCCAGGTGGCGGTGTCGAAGACGATCTGCGGATCAAACTCAACCTCCGGGCTGAGCGAGCCGATCAGACGTTCGATGTTCCCCGGAACGGCGACGGAAACCAGGAGGTCCACATCTCGGGTCGAACGGGGGATGCCATAAGCTCCCGCTGCGATGGCACCGACGGCCATGAAGTCGACGCCGACCTTGTCCGCCGTTTCGATCACCAAGCAGGCCAGTTCCTCCAGCTTCATGGGGCTGACGGGAGTTCGGTTGCGTAAAAGCCGTGATCGTGGGTGCGGTCAAGCCGGTGCATCCAACGGCGGACCTCTTCCCAGCCTTCGCTTTCATCGGTCGTTCCGATGCGATGCATGGCGCCGGCCAGCATCATGCCGAATTGATGATCGCTCAGTTCGAAGACCTCGTTCAAGCGCTCTGACTCCGTCATGGCGCGCACCCGCCGCAGTTCCTCCGCATACAACTCCTCCTGCAGCGCCTTGAGCGCAGCGGGGTCTGGGTGGGGGGCGGCGGACATGACGCAGGTTAGCGGCCCGGGCGAGGGTTTCAAGATTCGACTGGAAACTCACGCGGTTTGCCGCGAGGTGCGGATCGCCGATGAGCGAATACCAATATTACGAATTCCAGGCGATTGACCGGTCTTTGACTCCGGCAGAGATGGCGGAGTTGAGGCGGCTTTCCTCCCGTGCGACGATCACTTCCCGCCTGTTCGCAAACGAGTATCACTTTGGCGATTTCGGAGGAAATGCCCGCGAGATGATGGCGCGGTATTTCGATGCGCATGTGTACCTGAGCAACTTCGGCTGCCGGGCCGTTCACTTTCGACTGCCAAAGTCCGCGATGGACCTGAGGGCGTTGCTTCCTTTCCGGCTGGAAAATGTGGTCGAGATTCGGGAAACGGATTCTCACCTCGTCTTGTCGTTTTACAACATGGAGGAGCCCGGGCGCGACTCGGATGTTTTCGATGAAGAGCCTGGAGATGTGTTGTCGAAGATGCTTCCGATTCGCGATTCGCTGGCATCGGGAGACTTGAGGCTGCTTTACCTGGGGTGGTTGGCGGGCGTTCAGAACGGGCATTTGGCGGACGATGACCTTGAGCCGCCGGTGCCTGCCGGGCTTGGGCAGTTGGATGCGGTGTTGACGGATTTTTCCGACTTCCTCTGGCTGGAGCCCCCGCTGGTTCAGGTGGCGGCCCGCGCTTCGGCGGTCTTGCGGGAGGAATGGTCGGCGGCGAGGTTGGAGGCGCGCGCGTGGGTGGCGAGTCGCAGTCGGGAGGAAAAGGACGATTGGCTGGTGCGGCTGCTGGAGAGTGCGGATGGGTCCGTGCCGTTGGAGATTCGCGGACGATTTGCGACGGCGCGACGGGCCGCCGATCCAGAGATGCATGCCGGAGGGCGGCGTCGGACCGCGGGCGAACTACGCGCTCAAGCGGAGGCCTTGGCTGCCGAATGGAGGGAGGCTGAGGAGCGGCGGCGTGCGGCGAAGGCGGCGGAGGAGGAGCGCCGCAGGATTGAGCGGCGGCAGAGGCACCTGGCAGGTCTGAAGGGATCGGAGGAGAAGCTGTGGCGCTCCGTCACGCTGGTGACGGAGGCCTCTGCACAATCGAGCTACGACATGGCGCTGGAGACCCTGCTGGATCTTCGCGATCTGGCGGTGCAATCCGGGGATGAGGCGGATTTCCGAAACCGGCTGCTGGAGCTGCGAGAGGCCCGCAAGAGAAAGTCCAGCTTCATTCGCCGCCTAGATCTCAAGGGCCTGAAGTGAGCGCTCATGCGCGGTCGTCGAGTGCGGGACCGGGGTTGTTTCCCAACCGGACGAAGTGCCGGGCGTAGGCTTCGTCGACGCCTGGATTTCCGCTGCGGGAGAAGCACAATGCCCGGCCCTTGTGGCGATACGCGGTCATGGATGGCTTGAGGTTCAAGTCATGGGCGTGGCACCGCAGCAGCCGCAGGATGCGCCCGGCTCGAGTGAGGTTGCACCGGATGACTTGCTCCAAGCACGGAACCTGTCCCGCTTTCCAACGCGCCAAGTCCTTCGGGTCGAGAAGAGCCATCTCCACGAAAAGATCCGTTGGGGCCACGAAGCGCTGCCTTTCCAGAACGCGGGCGGTTGCGGCCACGATCTTTGGATAGTCTTGGAACGTTCGGTAGTTGGTCGCCGTGACGGGCGGCAGCTGGGACATGATGCGTGGGGATGATGAGAAGTGGATGCGGTGGTGAGACGCCTCAACCGGATTTGTCGATTCGTCGATGACGGGGGAGGGGTGGTGCAACCTGGTGATAGACCCGAATGAACGCGGGAGTTAGGATAGGGATGAAACCCGCCTGCTTTGCACTGATCCTTCTGACGGCCCTTTCTTGTGGGGCACAGCAACCGTCCACCACGCCGCGTCCGCCAAAGACGGTGGTGCCGCAGGAGGTGATCGACTCGCTGGAGGCGCACATGAACCTGACGTATGCGCGTTACGGCGATCGGGAGATGCAGTTGGATTTGTATCGACCTAAGGAGCGGGGTGAGCCGCTGCCGGTGATCGTCTGCATCCATGGCGGCGGATGGAAGCAGGGGCAGCGGCAGGCGATGACGGCGACGGCGCAGGCTTTGGCCGCGAAGGGTTACGTGGCGGTGACGATCTCGTATCGCCTGCGCGACGAGGCGATTTTTCCGGCAGCGATCCAGGACTGCAAGGCGGCGGTGCGCTGGCTGCGGGCGAACGCGGACAAGTACGGCATCGACAAGGCGCACATTGGCGCGACCGGGCTGTCGGCGGGCGGACACCTCGCGGCGTTGCTGGCGACGAGCGCCGGCGTGAAGGAACTGGAAGGCGACGGCGGCCACAACGATTTCCGCAGCGACATCCAGGCCTGCGTGGCGGCCGGTGCGCAGAGCGATTTGGAGAACGAGCGGATTCAGAATCTGTCCCGCGACCCGAAGGATCCGTTTTACACGGGTTTCCTCGGCGGGACGTTCGACCAAGTGCCGGCGCAGTACGCGCTCGCTTCACCGCGACATCATCTCGATGAGAAAGATCCACCGCTGGCCTTTGCCTGCGGGGAACTGGACGACGTCAGCACCCACGGCGATGCGACGCGGGGGGATCTGGAGAAGCTCGGCATTGCCACCGGGTTGCTGGTGATCCCGGGTGCGCCGCATGGTTTTACCGGCGGTCAGCCGTGGTTCGATCAATTCATGGATTTTGCGGTGCCGTTCTTTGACAAACATCTCAAGCAAGACTGACCTGCCTTTCGGCCATCCATTCCTGTTTTTAAACCATGACACGAATCCCCATCCTTTTGTCTGCCGCCGTGATGCTTGGCAGTACGACTTCGGCGCAACAACCTGCGCCGCTGCCAACCGAGCCACCGGACTCGGTGAAGGCCGAGCTCAATCTGACCTACGGCATGACGCCGGAGCAGGAGTTAAAGCTGGACCTGTATCGACCGAAGTCGGTTGCGGTGCTGCCCGCCTGCGTGCTGGTGCATGGCGGTGGCTGGATGAAGGGGGACAAGGAAAAATTCACGCCGCTGGCCTTCACGCTGGCGGAGCGCGGTTACGTGGTGGCGAACGTGGAATACCGGCTGGGGGGAGCGGCGAAGTATCCGGCCGGGGTGCAGGACTGCCTGCTGGCGGTGCGCTGGCTGCGGGCGAATGCGGAGCGTTTTGGGGTCGATCCGAATCGAATCGGGACCTGGGGCGGCAGCGCGGGCGGGCACATCGTGGGCATGCTGGCGGGTCAGCTACCGAAGGATCGCTTCATCACCGGCGATCTCCAGGACGTGTTACCGGTCGTGCAGGCCACCTGCATCATGGCGGGTCCGACTGACCTCACAGACGAGCGATTTGTTGAGAATCTGCGGAAGTCAGGCGAGAAGAGCAACAGCTATGCTTGGTTCGGGAAGCTCTACGATGACGCACCGGAGCTGTATCGCGAGGCCTCGCCGGTCACGCATTTCACGAAGGAAACGGGTCCTGTGCTGTTTCTCACGGGCGACCTCGACAATCCGGAGCGGGACACAACGGGCATCGCGAAGCTGAAATCGCTCGGTGTGCCGACCCGGCAGGTCATCATTCAGGACGCGAAGCACGGCTGCTGGATGCGCCACCCGTGGTTCACGCAGTGCGTGGATGCGGTGGACGCGTGGTTTCAGGAGCACCTGCGGTGAGGTTCATTCATTGAAAGTGCGTGCCGCCGCAGGCGGGCATTTTGAGGATAGCCAGGGGCCATCGGATTCGTTTAGAGTTGAACCATGACTGACCAACCTGCCAAGCCTGTCGTCCCAAGTCTCTCCCGTCGCAACTTTGTCTCCACGGCTGCGGCCGGAGCGGGATTCCTGATCCTTCCTTCGGGCCACCGTCTGGGAGCGCAGACCCCGAGCAACAAGCTCAACGTCGGATTGATCGGTGTGTGGGGTCGCGGCCTCGCCCATTACGATTCGCTGTCGGAGGAAAACGTGGTGGCGCTTTGTGATGTTAACGAGGCGCGGTTTCCCGATGCGCTGAAGCGTTTTCCCGGGGCCACGACCTATGTCGACTGGCGGAAAATGCTGGATCAGAAGGACCTCGATGCGGTCGTCATCTGCACCGCCGACCACACGCATGCCTTCGTCGCCAACTGGGCGCTGAACCGGGACCTGCACGTGTATTGCGAGAAGCCCCTGGCCATCACGGTGGAAGAAGCGCGGACGGTGCGGGCCAACTGGCTGACGAAGAAGGGTAAGCTAGCCACGCAGGTGGGCATGCAGCGTCATGCGAATCCCAATTTCAACCGGGTACGCGAACTCATCCGCGATGGGGCCATCGGCGAGCTCAAGTCGGCCTACGCCTGGGGGAATCGGCAAATCCGAATGGACGGCTACCTCATTGGTGACGGCGCACCGCCGGAAGACTTCCACTACGACCTGTGGCTTGGGCCCTCGCCGTACCATCCGTACAACCCGGAGTATTTCTCGGGTCGCGCGGGAGCGAACTGCCTCCAATGGAACATGTATTGGGACTTCGGTGCGGGTCAGATCGGCGACATGGGCAGCCACACCATGGACCTCCTCTGGAACGCCGTGGATGCCAAGCTTCCGACCACCGCCTCCGCGAAGGGCGAAGCGTTCAATCCCGATGTGACGCCGGTGGAGTGCGAGTCCCACTTTGACCATCCGGCCAATGACTGGCGCGGCCCGATCACAACGAGTTGGTATCAGGGCGGGGCCATGCCGCGCGCGCCGAAGGATTTTATTGATCTGAACAAGATCGGTCACGGAGCGATGTTCAAGGGCGACAAAGGCTTCTTGGTGGCGGATTTCACCTCGCGCCTGCTTCTCCCGTATGGCGATGACTCGGATCTCACGTACTACACACCGCGCACCAAGGAGACCGTGCTGCCGGAGATCGAGCACTTCCAAAAGCAATGGTTCAATGCGTGCAAAAACCCGAGCCAAAAGACGGCCTGCGACTTCGAGTACAGCGGCAACATGATCGAGCAAATGCTGCTGGGTCTCGTGGCCTATCGGGTCGGCAAGAAGCTCGAGTATGACGGCGCGGCAGGGAAAGTCACGAATGTGCCCGAAGCCAATCAGTATCTCGGCAAGGAGTATCGCGAAGGCTGGGTGTTGAACGGGTAAGCCGGCGGCGAGTTCTGTCGCCGCGAACCTCTCTGGATAGGGTCATGAGCAAGCTGGTCACGCTGTGTCTGTGGGTGCTGGGGGCGTCATGCCTCTTGGCAGAGGACGATGCTCCGAAGGGCAACGACTGGCTCTTGATTCCGGAAAAGCGGGTGGGTCCGATTACCCGTGATTGGGCGGGGGACGAGTTGCTGCGCGCCTTTGGAACGCTGCATTGCGTGAAGAAGGAGATCGGGGTGGGCGAGGGCGAGACGGTCAGTGGCTACGTGCTTTTTCCCGGGACGGACGATGAGCTTGAGGTGTTGATTCATCCCGAGACGGGGAAGGTCGAGGCGGTTCAGCTTGTTGCTGGCTTTGCGCCAATCACCGATCCCAAGACGGGCGAGTGGGTGGGCTCGAAGCCGATCGCGCGTGAGACGCGGTGGCACTCGATCAGCGGCATCACGCTGGGTTCTTCTCTGGCAAAGGTGACCGAGGTGAACGGCGGTCCCTTTGACATCGTGGGCTGGGAGACGGACATCGCAGGCGTGGTCGGCTCGTGGAAGGGCGGCAAAATTCCAGACACCTTCTCGGTGCGGTTCATCTACAAGGATTCGCAGCTCTATTCGGACCTTTGGTCAAAGGTGCTGGACGGCGGCCAGTGGGATGGTGCGTCGGATGGCTCGATCATGCCGAGACTCGGCCTGACGGTGAACCACCTTTTTGTTCGGCTGTAGGAGGTGCCTCCGTGGCGCAGAGCCTGGCGACTCCGTCGCTGCCTGACTCATCGGCTACGAAGGCACGATCCAAGGGAAGAGGTACGCTTGGGCCATCACGAGCAGGCCGGTGAGGACGGCCAGAGCGACACTGTGCCAAAACACCGCACGCAGGACGGTTCCAGCGCGCGGGCTGTCGGGATGGCCACCGGTGGCGACACTGGCGACGACGATGCTTTGCGCGTCGATCATCTTGCCCATGACGCCCCCGGAGCTGTTGGAGGCGGCCATGAGAAGGGGCGGAAGATCGAGCTGGTTTGCCGTGACCTGCTGCAGATTGCCGAAGAGCACATTCGATGAGGTGTCGCTGCCGGTGAGAGCGACGCCGAGCCAGCCGATGAGCGGCGAGAAGAAGGGAAACCACATGCCGGTGGACGCCATCGCGAGTCCCATGGTGGTGTCCGTGCCACTGTAGCGGGTGACGAAACCGAGCGCGAGCATCAGCGCGATGGTGAGCAATGAAATGCGGACCCGCCAGAGGGTGTGGAGATAAACTTGGGCGAGCCTTCGGGGGCCGACGCCGAGGGAGAGTCCGGCGAGGACGCCCGCAAAGAGCAGGGCGGTTCCCGTGGCTGAAAGCATGTTGAAGGTGAAGACGGCGGATTCGGCTTCCGGCTGCATGACCACGGGAGACGTGCGTTCGACAGCGTTGTGGAGGATTGGCACGTTCAGCGAAGGGGCGAACGCATGATTCAGTGCCGACTTAACCACGGGAAGTCCCCATAAGAAGACGAACACGGAAAGAAACACCCAAGGAAGCCAGGCTTTCCATGGCGGGCTCGATGCAGGCTGAGCTGCTTCTTTCGTGGCGGGGTCGTTCGGCTGCCAATACTTGGTGAAAAGTACCAGCGCGCCCATGGAGGTCACGGCGCCAATGATGTCGACGAGCCAAGGCCCGTGGTAGTTGCTGACCAGGAACTGCGTCACGGCAAACGTAAGGCCGGTAACGAGGCAGGCGGGCCAGACGCCCAGCATTCCGCGCCATCCTGCTTGAGTGGCGATGAGCCAGAACGGAACGATCAGGGAAAAAATGGGAAGTTGTCGTCCGACCATCGCGCTCAATGCGTCGAGATCGAGATGGGTCATGCGTGCCAGGGCGAGCAACGGCGACCCCAGAGCACCGTAGGCGACCGGGGCGGTGTTTCCGATCAACGCCAGCTTGGCGGCCTCCAGTGGCTTGAACCCCAAACCAATCATCAGTGCGCCTGTGATGGCCACGGGCGCTCCGAACCCTGCGGCACCTTCAATAAACGCACCGAAGCTGAAGGCGATCAGGAGGGCCTGGATCCGCCGGTCGCCTGAGATCCCGGCAATCTGTTTCTGCAAGAGGGCGAACTGACCGGTTTCAACGGACAACTGGTAGATGAAGATCGCATTGAGGATGATCCATCCAATTGGGAACAGGCCGAAGGCGGCGCCTTAGACGGCCGCGATTCCTGCCAGCGGGGCTGGCATGCCGTAAACAAAAATGGCGATCCCTCCGGCAATGAGCAGTCCCGCCAGCGCAGCGATGTGGGCACGAACGTGCCAGAACGCCAGCAGTCCGAGCAGGGTCACGATGGGCAGGGCGGCGACCAATGCCGACAACACAGGGCTGCCCAGTGGATCGTAGAGTTGGGTCCAAGTCATGGAAGTCGTTCGCGAGGACGTTGCGATGAATGTGCGTCGATGCTGGCGGGGCAGCCACTCGGGATCAAGTCACTTCACCAGGGTATCTCGCCGTCTTCTCCGAGGAAGCGGCCGTTGGGATCGTCTTCATCAAGGAAGGCGTACTTGAGCAGCGTGGCGGCGCCCTGGGCGGGACTGCGGGGAGCCCCGCTTCCGCCCATGTCCGTGCGGCACCAGCCAGGGCTGACGGCGTTGACTTTGATCGGTGTGCCAGCGAAGGCTTTGGCCCAGGTGGCGGTGAGCATGTTCAGCGCGGCTTTGGACGTGCCGTAGCCGGTGCCGATGTAGGAGGCGAAGTCGCCGTCTGGTTCGGCGCAGTAGGCGAAGGAGCCGAGTCCCGAAGAGACGTTGACGATGCGAGCAGCGGGGGCGGCTTTCAAAAGCGGCAGGCATTCCTGGATGACCCGATGGACCCCGACGACGTTGGTTTCGAGGGCCAGGGAAAGCGTGGCGGGTGAGAGCTCGGTGGTTTGGTCGTCTTTCTCCGGGTAGATGCCGGCGTTGTTGATGAGGATGTCGAGCCGGGGTACCAACGCTGCAAGTGCCGTGGCGGCGGCGGAAACGGAGGTGTGAGACGTGACGTCCAACTCGATGGGCGTGATGGCTCCGCCGTGGATGTTTCCAGCGGCTTCCCGGGCAGAACTCAGCGTTCGCGCGGCAAGGAACACATGGCATCCCATTCCGGCAAGTTGCCGGCAGCACTCGAAGCCGAGGCCACGATTTCCGCCGGTCACCAGCGCGACTTTTTCGGTGCGTTGGTCGATGTCCATCTACTTGGAGCGTTTGGAGAGATCTTTGCTGGCCTCTTCCAGCGACTTCCGCTCGTCATCGGTCAGGCTGCCGAGTCCCTCCCTGGAGATCTTCTCCAGCAACGCATCGACGTTGGGCGGGACGCGCGGGATGATCGGGTCTTCACGGGAAGTCCGGGTGCCTTCCGTGTGACGGACCACGCGAAACTTGGTCCGCGGACGGCGCTGAGTCCATGAAGGGAATTTCCAATGGCCCTGTTGATAGCGAATGAAGGCAATCGCGGTGCCGACCGAAACGGCAAGCAAGGTCAGGCCCGGCCAGTCTTGATCCGCGAGTTGACCCAACGCAGAAACGCCGACAAAAATAGCCGCCAGCACCCAGACTTCGACCGTCGCGATGATGATGGAGAGTTGGGCGCGCGGATAGAGGGTCGCAAACGCGATGAACACGCCAAACTCGACGGCAACGATGCCAAGTCCGATCGGGAGAGAGATGCCTGCGAGTCCAAACACGGTTGAAATGGCGGGTGGCACAAGAACGAGCCACAGCAGGAGGCTGACGAAGGTCCGGCGTCCGAGATGGCGCTCAACCTGCTCGCCGAAACGCCAGAGAAAGTAGCTGTTCAGGACAAGCCAGATGCTGGGAGGGTTGACCAGCACATAGGAGATCGGCGTCCAGAGGTACAGTTTGTGGGCAAAGTTGGGGAAGGTGAAGATGAGGGCGTTCAAGATGCCGCCACCGAAGGCCATGAGGATGGCGGTGAGGATCATCGTTCCCACCGCACCCAGGGCGATGATGGCGGCGAGATAAACCGGCTGCCCCTTCCACCAGGTGTAGGGGAGGCGATCTTGGGATTCGGGAAACCAGCTCATCGGTGTTGAAGGATACGTACGGATGAGCGGAAAACGAGTTCCGATTTTGTGGTGGGTGGCGCAGCCGGGGCTCTGTGAGTCCGCCGTGGCAGGCCAGAGGAGTGGCTCTCCGACTCAATCGCATACCGGACTCACAGAGAGACCGGCGACCGCCTGAAGCTCATTTCTTGCCCTTCTTCTTCGCGTTGCCTGGGCCTCCGAGAATTCCGAGGGCAGACGATCCACGCGCGACGTCTTTTTTGAGCAGAGCGAGGAGTTCTTCCACTTTGTCGGGGTATTGATTGGCGACGTTGGTGATCTCGCCAAGGTCGTTGGCGAGGTTGTAGAGTTGATGGGTGGGGGCGTTGCCGAGTTCCGTATTGGTGCTCGCGTTGATGGCCGGGCCGTCGCCACCGGGAATGAGTTTCCACGAGCCGTGGCGGAAAGCGATGCGCTTGGCGTGCTCGACAAGGCTTTCGCGTCCCTCGGGGGCATCGCCAAGGAGGGCGGGAAGATGGTTCTGACTGTCGGTCGCAGTTGGGACATTGAAATCCTGCCCAATCAGGGCGGCCATGGTGGCGGGGAAGTCCACATGGCTCATGAGGGCATCGGAAGTGCCGGGCTGGATGCGGCCTTTCCAGCGGGTGATGAAGGGCACGCGGGTGCCGCCTTCGAAGAGGCTGTATTTGCCTCCGCGCAGGGGGCCGCCCGCCTTGTGGTCGCCGAGCTTTTCGACGGAGTCGTCGTGGTAGCCGTCGTCGATGACGGGGCCGTTGTCGGAGGAGAGAATGACGAGGGTGTTTTCGGCGATGCCGTGCTCGTCGAGGGCCTTCATGAGTTCGCCCACGCACCAATCGAACTCGACGATGGTGTCTCCGCGAGGTCCCATGCCGGTCTTGCCCACGAAGCGCTCGTTCGGCATGCGTGGGACGTGGATGTCGTGGGTGGAGAAGTAGAGAAAGAAGGGCTCCTCTTTGTGATCGCCGATGAAGGAGAGGGCTTTCTTGACGAACTCGTCGGCCATGTCTTCATCGCGCCAGAGGGCGGATTTTCCACCGGTCATGTAGCCGATGCGGCTGACGCCGTTGACGATGGTTTGGTCGTGCCCGTGGCTGGGG
>CAXBNA010000157.1:0-15206 GCA_963976915.1 uncultured Verrucomicrobiales bacterium | reverse complement strand
AAAACCAGCTCAACTTTTCAATAAGCGCCTGGCTCCGTTTCCCGGGACCACTTCAGTGGCCGTATCTAAGCCTTCCGAAGCTAAGCCGACGACATCGACACCAAGCGATGAACCCGCTTCATCTACGCCGTGGACTGTTGTCGTCGTGTTGATCGTGGCGGCAACTGGTCTGCTGTGGTTGCTGGAGAAGAACCGGAAGTGACGCGGCCTGCAACGGGGTAAGGGGGTCAGAATCTGGGGTTCAGGCAAATAATCAAAAAAGCGGAGTGCCGTGATGAGTCTGGCTCGAGGCAATAGGGTCATGGCCATTGCACGGAAGCGGTTTACAGCGTGGGGTATGGTGGCCGTTTTTCTGACACGGTGATGTACGCTATGAACAGCCTGAATCCGTACACTGAGATCGCGAATGCGCGCGGGGTGGTGGTGAAGATCCATGACGTGGCTGCGAATGAGACCGCTGAGCGGACGGGGATGATTTACGCGAAGCGGTTGGAGGCTGCGGGAACGGGGGAGGTGTGGATGGATATGAAAGTGGAGTCGTCTGTGGATGTGGGCTGGATGACACAGCCTCCAATGAGGCGATGCGCGTCGGACCGATGGAGGGGGAGCGCACGCGCCCTCGCGTGCCGTTTTCGGCGCCCTCGCCGGAAACTCGATGGGGACCGGCGCAGCCGCATTTTTTGGGTAGGAGAGAGATGGAGGAGAGAAAGGCTTCGCGTGGGGGATGGCTGCGGCGCGGGGGCGCACCGCAGGACACGCGGGGGCGCGTGTGGTACCCGTCCGAAGGTTTTTCGCCGTGCTGTGGCGGTGGCGAGATGGCGGCGATGCTTGACAAATCGGTCCGTCTTCAAGGATGGACCCCCGAACGTCTACCCTACTTCAGCGGCTCCTTGGTCTTCTCGTTCCACGGGATGTGGCGATCGAAGATCGTGCTGAAGCGGGTGTAGCCGTGATAGGGGACGGATTCGGCTTTCCACTTCGCGACCGCGTCGTCGTAGGTCTTCCGCATCGCTTCCAGCATGCCGGCCATTTGGGGATTGCGTGATTCCTCGCGCAGTTCCAAGCCGTCGCTGCCGGTGTCGAAGAGTTCCTCGGTCGGCTCGAATCCCGGTTCGCCATAGGGCCAGAAGACGAACTTCGCGTCGCGGGTGACCACGCCGAAGCTGTGGCAGGCTGCGGGACCCCAGACGTTGATCAGTGGGAGTGATTCATGGACGGTTGCGTCCGGGTTTTCGAGGAGCGTCAGGAGATTCTTGCCGTCCACACCTTCGGGGATTGCCACGCCCGCAGCGGCGAGAATTGTCGGTGCCATGTCGATGTTGCCCGTCAGGGCCTCGCAGCGAATGCCTTGGGCGGTCGGTTGGCGGGGATCGAAGACCATCAAGGGAACCCGCGACGCTTCTTCATAGGGCAGCACCTTGGAGCCGTAACCGTGCGACCCGCAGAGGAAACCGTTGTCGGAGGTGTAGATGACGATCGTGTTCTTGTCGGTGCCCGTTTCCTTCAGTGCCTCGCGGATCATCCCGACCGCTTGGTCGATGCCGTGGATGAGCTGGTGGTAGCGGCGCATGACCTCGTCGTAGCGATCCGCGTAACCCCAACTGATGAAGCGCTCATACTGCCGGCCCTGCTGACTCTGTTTGGAAAAATGCCCGCCGTGTTCGCGGCCGAAGTTGGCGGGCTTTTGGAAGGTTTTGCCGGCATAGACCTCGTCAAAGCGGGGATCGGGCGTGTCCGGCATGTGCGGCGCCTTGAAGCTGATCGAGAGGCAGAAGGGCTTGTCGCCCTTCGCGCAGTCGCGGATGAAATCGCGGCCAAAGGCTCCATACGACAGCGTGGAGTGCGGGAACTCCTTCGCATACTTCACCATCGATTTGTTTTTCTTGGTCTCGTAGTTTGTCTGACCGGGTCCGGCGCCCCAGGCGTCGAAATCGCTCTCCGGCAGTCGTCCTTTGCCCTTCGGCTCATCACAGACCTCGATGCCGATCTTGCCCGCGAAGGCCGTGGCGTATCCGGCTTGGCGAAGGAGGACCGGATAGGACTTCTGCCAGTGTTCGTCGAGCAGGTTGCCGTGCTCGAAATTGCACCCGGTTTTGTATTCCAGCTTGCCCGTCAAAATGCTCGCGCGGCTGGCCATGCAGATCGCGGTGGTGTCGTAGTGGTTGTCGAAAACCATGCCGTCCTTCGCGAGTTGGTCGAGGTTCGGCGTCTTCACGTCGGGATTGCCGTAGCAACCCATCGAGTAGGTGGCCTGATCGTCGGCGAGGAGAAAGACGATGTTGGGCCGGTCTTCGGCAGACCGGACGCCCGTTGCTGCAAGCGCGAACGTCAGAAGGAGAAGGGAGACGGAGGGGAGACGGGTCATGATTGGGTATGGGAACGGAGCCGGACGCCGCGCCTTGCGGAGATACCTCGCGTCATCACGCATTGTGAAATGATGCTGGGTAGATACCAAGCGCCGCCATGGTTTGTAAGTGGGTGCGAGCGACGTTGGTGTTGTAGGTGGGGTCTGAGACCCCGCAGGTCGAAGCGGCTGACCCGCCTCCGGCCTCACAGAGGCCAGCTACAACCCAGACGCTCGTGCGGGTAGTGCCGCGCATTTGTCTTGAGTCCCCCTTCCTTGCGGACGTAGTGTGATTTCATGAAACCCTTCATCGCCATCTGGATCGTCGTTGCCTTCGCTTCCCTTGTCTCCGCAGGTGAGCCGCCAGCCAATAGCACGCTGGCGGTGGATGAGTCCTTTGACGGTTCGGCCCTGGGCGAGGCATGGCATGTCAACACGGGCGAGTGGACGATTTCAGAGGGCGTGCTGAAGGCGCGGGAGATTCCTGCGGACAAGCATTCGGCGGCGGCGCGTCGAGCCGTGGTCACGCGGAACGCGGTGTATGAGATGAAGTTCCGCCTGACCGGGGAGGGAAAGGGGTTTCACTTCGGCTTCGATCCCGCTCCCGGTGAGTTGGACAAGAAGGGCCACCTGTTCTCCGTGATGGTGTCTCCGACGGACTGGAAAGTGATGAAGCACGTCGACAAAGCGAAGCCGAAGGAAGATCCCAACGAAATTCTCGCCCAGCAAAAGACGGAGTTTGTTCCCGGGGAGTGGTATTCACTGCGAGTCACGACTTGGGAAACGCATGTGACGGCTGCGATTGACGGAAAAGAGACCTTCAAGGTGTCGCATCCGACCTTCGGCGTGAAAAAGCCTACGCTGGTGTTCCGCTGCCTCGGAGACGGCATCGAGGTGGATGACATCCAGGTCTGGGCTGCCAACGAGTGATCGTGATGCCGAAGTCGCTGGCCTCCCGGGTTCCTTCATCGGGAAAGCCGCGCCAGGTGGCGTTGCTGGTGGAGACCTCCATCATTTCAGGGCGCGAGATCCTGAAGGGCATCGGTCGGTTCTTGCGCGAGGGGCATCCGTGGACGGTCGTGCACGAGCCGCGCAATCTTCTGGATGCCGCCCCGGCATGGATTCGCGATTGGAAGGGCGATGGGATCATTGCTCGAGTGTCGTCACCGGAGATGGCGGCGACTTTGAAGAAGTCGGGTCTGCCAGTGGTGGATGTGCTTGGTTTGCTGAAGGACGCACCGTTTCCCCTCGTGCATGTGCATGATGGTGCCATCGCGGAATTGGCCGCCCAGCATCTCTTGGCGCAGAGGCCCGCCAGTCTCGGCTACTACGGCATGAAGGGCGAGAACTGGTCGGAGCAGCGACGAGATGCCTTTGAGGAGGCGGTGAAGCGGGAGGGTTCGGAGCTTCAGGTGCTCGAGGTCGCCCGGTCCGCGCGTTTCACGGCGAAGTCGCAAAAAGCCTTGGCCCGGTGGCTGACCCAGCTGCCCAAGCGGGCGGGCGTGATGGTCTGCAATGACGAACTCGCCAACGACCTGCTCCAAGTCTGCCGACGGGAAGGCATCCAGGTGCCGGGAGAAATCGCCGTGATCGGAGTCGATGACGACGACGCGCTGTGCAGCATTGCCTGTCCGCCGCTGTCGAGCATTCGGGCCGCTCATGCCGAGGTGGGCTACGAGGCGGCTCAACTTCTGAGCCGGTTGATGCAGCGTCGCGGTCGCCGCGCGGTGGCCAAGCCGGTATGGATCTCGCCCGGTGAGGTGATGGCGCGCCAATCCACCGATTTCATGCAGGTGAACGACCTGCAGCTTCAACGTGCTCTTGCCTTCATCGAGCAGAGGGGATGTTCGGGCGTCAGCGTGGAAGAGGTGGCGGCGGCGAGCGGGCTTTCGCGTTCCGTTCTCCAGCGTCGGTTTCGTGCGCACATGGGCGGGACGGTTCATGAGGCAATTCAGAATCGTCGGGTGCGCGAGGGTTGCAGGTTGTTGATGGAGACCTCGCTGTCGCTGGTCGAGGTGGCGGAACGGGCGGGCTTTCCACATGCGGAGTATTTTTCGACCGTCTTTCGGGAGAAGATGGGCTGCACGCCCAAGCGGTATCGGCTGGCCGTGAAGCGAGACTCGGGAATCAAGACCGCTTCATTTTGACGGTGACCGGATGTCGCAGAAAAGTGACCGAAACGAGACTGGATTTCGCAGGAGCATTCGTGCGAAGATGAACAAATGCATTCACCCATGAATCGTCGCCACCTGATTGCTTCAGCCGCCATGACCGCAGGAGCCGCTGTCGGTGGTCGGCTTTTGGCTCAAACCACGGCCCCAGCGCCGGGTGCGAAGTTCTCGCTCAAGTTCGCTCCCCATGACGGGCACTTCAAAGCGAGCGCCGGAGAAGATGTGGCGGATCAGATTCGTTTTGCCGCCGCCCAGGGTTTCCGCGCATGGGAGGACAACAAGATGCCAACGCGCCCGGTTGAAGAACAGAATCGCATTGCCAAGGCGCTCGAAGAAACCGGGATGGAGATGGGTGTTTTCTCCGCGTTCTCGGATTTCGAGCGTCCGGTTTTTGCCGTGAAGAACGACGCCTGGCAGGAAGAGGTGCTCACCCGGATTCGTGCGGCGGTGGAGGTTGCAAAGCGTTTGAACACCAAGGTCATGACGGTGGTACCCGGCTCCGTGGATCAGCAGTTCAAGGACGCCGAGAAATGGAACAGCTACGGTGGTCCGCGAATTGCCGAAGGCTATCAGACGGCGAACGTGATCGAACTGCTGCGCCGCTGCGCCGAGATTTTGGAACCGCATGGCCTGACGATGGTCCTAGAGCCGCTCAACTGGTATGCGAACCACGGCGGCCTTTTCCTTCGCCATGCCGACCAAGCCTATGCGATCTGCAAGGCGGTGCAGAGCCCGGCCTGCAAGATCCTTTTCGACATCTACCACATGCAGATCGATGGCGGGAACCTCATCCCCAACATCGACCAGTGCTGGGACGAGATCGGCTACTTCCAGTCCGGCGACAATCCCGGTCGCAAGGAACCCGGCACTGGCGAGATCCATTACGCCAACGTCTTCCGCCACATCGCTTCCAAGAGCCGCGACGTGATCATCGGCATGGAGCATGGCGTTTCGAAAAAGGGCGCGGAGGGCGAGCAGGCGCTCATCGATGCCTACCGCGCCGTCGATCCCGTTTGAGACATCCCTTTCAACCCAACGACAAACCAACCACAGCAACCATGAGCCAAGAGCACTTCCCGAAAATCGGAACCATCGCCTACGAGGGACCCAAGACGAAGAACCGTCTCGCCTTCCGCCACTACAACGCCGACGAAGTCGTGGGCAAGAAGACCATGAAGGAGCACCTGCGCTTCTCGATGGCCTACTGGCACGCGATGAAGAACACCTCCGGCGATCCCTTCGGCGTCGGTACACGCCTCCGCCCCTGGGACGACGGCAGCAACACGATCGAGAACGCCAAGCGCGTGGCCGATGCCGGCTTTGAGTTCATGCAAAAACTCGGGCTGGAATACTACTGCTTCCACGACCGCGACGTGGCTCCCGAGCTTGACGACATGCAGGCCAGCAGCGACGCGCTTGAAGAAGTGGCGCTTCATTTGAAGAAGCTCCAGCGCCAGACGAAGATCAAGCTCCTCTGGGGCACCGCCTGCCTCTTCAGCCATCCGCGCTACATGCAGGGCGCGGCCACCAGCCCCAACGCCGATGTGTATGCACTCGCCGCCGCGCAGGTGAAGAAGGCGATGGACGTGACCAAAATGCTCGGCGGACGCGGTTACACCTTCTGGGGCGGCCGTGAAGGCTACGCCACGCTGCTGAACACCAACATGAAGCGCGAGCTGGACAACCTGGCCCACTTCTTCCACATGGCCGTGGACTACAAGAAGAAGATCGGCTTCAAAGGCCCCTTCTACATCGAGCCGAAGCCGCGCGAGCCCTCCACCCACCAGTATGACAGCGACGCCGCAGCCTGCCTGAACTTCCTCCGCGAGTATGACTTGATGAAGGACTTCAAGCTCAACATCGAGACCAACCATGCCACGCTGGCGCTGCACCGCGTCGAGCACGAACTGACCGTCGCCGCCAACGCGGGCGCGCTCGGCAGCATCGACGCCAACACCGGCGACGAGCTCATCGGCTGGGACACCGACCAGTTCCCGACCAACGTGTACATGACCACGCAGATCATGCTGCAAGTGCTCAAGATGGGCGGCTTCACCACCGGCGGGCTCAACTTCGACGCCAAGGTCCGTCGCGAAAGCTGGGAGCCCGTGGATCTCTTCCACGCGCACATCGGCGGCATGGACGCCTTTGCCAAGGGGCTCAAGATCGCCCAGCGCATCCTCGATGACGGCCAGCTCGACAAGTTCGTGAAGCAGCGCTACGCCACCTTCGACACCGGCATTGGCAAGACCGTCACCACGCGCAAGGCCACCTTCGAGAGCCTGGAAAAACACGCGCTGAAGCTGAAGAAGGTCCTTCCCTCCAGCGGTCGCCAGGAGATGCTCGAGAACCTCATCAACGACTACATGGATTGATTGTCACTTCGATCATCAGACCGATCACAGCCGGGCGGGGGATTCCTCCGCCCGGTCTGGTTTTGAATGGGTTTGGCCACGAAGGGACGTGCGGCTGTGGCTGGACTCAGCGTGCCCGTAGGCGAAGTCGCCAGACTTCGAACCACTGCCAACAGCTTGAAGAAAGCACCGCCATTGTGACCCCACGCGTCGGATCACTGCTTGACGTCCCGGTTCTGCCAAACTCCTTTTCGTGATGACAATCACCGCCGTGATACACGATTGCGCCCGCGATGGAGAAACGGGATTCGCTGCGACTTGTGTCGAGTTCCCCGAGGCCAACGGCCAAGGGGAGAGCGTGGAAGACTGCCTCGCCGACCTCCGGTCGGCCGTGGACGCAGTGCTCGCGTACCGTCGGGAGGAAGCCGCCCACTCACTCGGTCAGGGCGACAGGCTCGAAGCGCTCCCGGTATGAAAGGGACTGGTATCCGCCTCAACCCCGGATACAGCGCAAGGTTATAATAAAATTAGTGACTACGCAATCCTTATGAAACCGAGCATTACTGAACGTCTGTCTTGAAATTATCCGAGTCTATTTTTTCTTTCTCGTTGTACATTGTCGGAGATGCTTTAGCTATTTTGCGTGGTTAATTCAGTCGGCACTTGACTCTCGATCAAAGTTTTGACAATTGTACTTTTCGTAACAAATGGCGAACGCTTCAAAAAGACTGCGATGAGATTTAATGCCAGAATAAGGGCTCGCCTAAAGACACAAAAACTTAATATTCTCGTCTTTGGACCCACCCCATCCATAGCTGGTCAACCAGGCAAGTTGGGTGAGATTGCCAGTAAAAGAGTAGAGATCCGGGACTATTTGCTAGCCGAGGGGCACAACGCTGTATTTCCCGAAGATGAAATTCCAAAGAATTCAAACGACCCAATTACTGAAGAGATATTTCTAATCCAAGACGCGGACCTAGTTGTTGTTATTGTCGAGTCGTATGGCACGAATGTAGAAGCTGGGATTCTATCGCAGAGGGCGTCATATGCAGAGAAGACTTTTGTGTTTATCGACAGCGCCCACCGCTCAGGTGCGGCTTACGCCGCTTGCAAACTAATTCAGCGCCTGCGGGGTTCCATGAAGCCCTTCATCTATCCAGATGATATCGAAAAGTGTCACCTAAAGACTAGCATCGCTAAAGTTGTGAACGAAACTCAATACCGGAAACTATATCCCTGATGGGCAGTAGCAGCATTCCAGAACTTGCGGCAGACCTTGCTGAACAGGAGAGGCTGGAGCCAATTTTGGAATGGCTAGATAAGCACCCTGCCGCAGTCACTCAAATTTTAGATGCTGGTGAATGGGGCTGCTTGCATGCTCAGTTTGCGGAAATATTAGGCTTACGCGGATTCTCGGAGGGTGACGGGTCACTGACGCCGTGCGGGAGGGTTTGGTTGGCCAAAAATTATTGCGACTTCGAGGCCCTCTGTGGCCAAGAACTAAATCAAATATATTTCATCGAGGGAATATGCGGAGAAGGGCGCTGGTCAATTGTCTATCAGGCACGGCACAAACTTTTGCCAATAAAGTTTGCTCTCAAAGTATCGACAGCGCGGGATTCGGTGCAGCATGTGCTAGAGCAAACAAATGCCCTGTATCGCCTTTCGTGTGAGGAGTTGGTCATGCCTCAAGACGTATTTCCGGTCAGCGTTCCGCTAGTAGACGGTGGTGCTGTCAGTGCTGTTTGCGTCGCGTTTCCCTTCATCGAGGGCGAAACTATTAGGGAATTTTGCCGGACGAAACGCCCATTGTCATCCAATATTGTGCGGGAATATTTGGATCAAGTTGGACGGACGTTGGGTGCAATGCATGCCCACGGGCAGTATCATGGCGACCTGAATGAACACAATATTTTACTTCAGGCCCATGGTGAGAATTTTAATTTTAAGATCGTGGATCTAGTTAATCCCAATCCAGATCTCGACGAGCACACGCGCGAGCGAATCGACTTTACTGACTTCAAAGAGAATTTGGGACGACTACTGGCGCTGATGCCACGAAAGCGAATCTCAACGCAGAAGCACTTGGGAGATAAGCTCTACGTGATGGTAAAGGCGCTCTTTTCCAATCAGATAGCTGACTTTGCATCGTTGGTTCATGCTCTGCAGAATGACCGCCTTTACAAGGCGTTTGAGCGCCAAAAGGCGGAATTCATTTCGGCAAAGTTCAGCGAACATTCCTCGCAATTTCGCCTCCGACACGAGGAGTTCTCTGATATCTCCGTCGCTCGAAGTTATTTTGTTCCGTTT
The DNA here is from genome assembly GCA_963976915.1 of uncultured Verrucomicrobiales bacterium. Classification (GTDB taxonomy): domain Bacteria; phylum Verrucomicrobiota; class Verrucomicrobiia; order Verrucomicrobiales; family Verrucomicrobiaceae; genus CAXBNA01. The sequence continues at coordinate 6,027 of CAXBNA010000157.1, read as the reverse complement.
GTAAAGATATTTGAACGTCTTGCTAAATTTGGATCAGCAATCATCGAGGGGCATAGGGGATCAGGAAAATCGTCATACCTCGCGGCATTGGCGTTTCAGCCAAGTGCCAACAAGCACATTGTAGATCCGACTCAGAAATTCGGCGTATTTTTCGCATGCCGACAGGGGGAGTTTAAAATCTTTCGAGCGCTGAGCGACCGCGCAAATCGATCGATTCTCGCGGAACTCAAGACCCTGATAGTGACCAAAGTTATCCGAAAAACCATCCGCACGGTGCGGGCCGGGATTTCTGAAGTCGGGGCAATTTCTGATCTTGATTTCAATCGCATCTCTAACTTCTTCACAAGCCATTATCCGCCGGGTGTAACGATCAATTTTCGCAGATCAATTCCAGAGAGTATCAGGGACTTGGAAGAAGCCCTGATGAGGTACGAAGTGGGGCTAGTCGATGTAATTTTTCGAAAGACGAATCGTGATGTGGAGGCGGCCAATGTATTGAATGAGACTGTATTGATTGAGTTCTTTAGCACACTACGCGAAAGCATGCCGGTTTTTGCCACTACGCAGTTTTTTGTGCTATTTGACGACGCTGGAGAGCCCAATGTGCCGAAAATAGTTCAGAAAGTTGTCAATGAGCTCCTACGAGCGTCAAATCACGTTTACTGTATTAAACTGTCGACTGAAAAGAGAAGTTATCTTTTTGAGGATAGCGATGGAAAGAAGATTGAAGCCCCGCACGATTATGAGTACTTCGACCTCGGGTATGACATGCTCATTAAGGACTCCGATAGTTCCGCGCGGACAGCGTTGAAATCGTATTTTGAGGAGTTCTTGCGGCTTCGGTTATCAGAGTACCGTTCACAGAGCATTCAAGCCTATTTGGATTCGAAACCAGAGGCCCGAACTATCGAGACTTTGATTGGAAGACTCGCAGGTAGGGATAGTAAGCCTGCATTGTATTCGGGTTGGGATGTAATCTGGCAGATTGCAGACCGGACACCACGGCAACTTATCGAAATAGTTGAAGGTATTTTCGAAGCAGGAGGAATTAGCGAAAAGTCGGAGGTCGCAGTTATCGATCCGAAAGTGCAAGACCGAGTAGTTCGGGGGTATTCGGAGCGTAAACTCCGAATACTCAGATCCCTTCCTGGATTTATTAAAGTCAACACCAAGAAACGACCGCTCGGTATTCACTTGGAGGAAGTGATTATTAGTTTTGGTCGGTACAGCAGGTACTGCTTAATGAATAAAGGGGTTGATCGTGCCGAGAGAAAAGGGAGGCCCGTGCGCAAGTTCCACGAGGTGCTCGCGATTGAAATCGATAACCAAATACTTCAATCACCAGACTCAGTTGCGGTTTTGGACGCCCTTGTCAGATTTGCGATCTTCGACGATTCTCGTCGGACAAACTCTCTGGACGACGGAATGAGTAAGGGGATCTATGTCCTCAACAGGGTATTCTGTCCCGCTCTTCAAATAAGTTTCAGGAGAGTGAACCATTGGCGATTAAGCGGGACGAGGTTTAATGCGTTTCTGACCTCTCCATATCAAGCTGTTCATAAGGCACTACAGGACGCTCAAAAACAATCTAAGGGAGGAGAAGACAACGCACCTGAGTCTTTCCTCGATATTTAGGAATCATTATGGAGCCTACACCTTTTGATTTGGATAAACTAGATCTGACCCGTCACAGCGATGATCTATTTATCTTCGCATGTGGTTTCGAAGACAGAGCTCAGATAATTCCTGAGCACGTTTTGAATGGCCGGTTTCCACGAACCGTTGTGGCGATCACGTATGAGAACACTGGGAATGCGAATTTGAAGGGAAGTGCGTTGTTGAAACGATTCAAGCAAGTGTGTTGCGTTCAGGAGATCAAGTTTTCGCCCCGCTCTGCCGAACGTTTTATCTCCGACTGCGCCAATGTATTTGATGTTAGAAGCTTGGCGTTGGCGAAGAGCTTCCAAATTGACATTTCAGCGATGAGTCAATTCTTGGTAATGTTGCTTTTGAGGTTTCTAAGAGGTGAGTTTTTCAATCGGGAGTTTCACCTTTTTTACGTTGCCGCTAAAGCGTACTATCCACCGACAACTAAAATTAAGCTTCTTTTGGCCAAACATGAAAGGGCCGAACTACGCATGTCTGAAATTCTAAGCATGGATGAACCTGCGGCAGATGTAATGTTTGAGAACATGCTGGCAGGGTCATTCCATCGAATTGACAAGAGTTGTCTGATGATTTTTTGCGGCTACGAACTCAACCGATCCTTGGCAGCCTATAACAGTATAAACCCTACCCGTGTTGTATTTATTCATTCTGTGGGAACAGTTAAGGATGCTGAATTTCGGGCGAAGTATTCCAAAATGATTCATGAATTTGTGGGAGGAGGAGTTTCAAAGGCCACTGAGACGGTCTGCACGATGAACATTGGTGAACAAATTTCTTTGCTTAGGGAGTATTACCATTATTTAGGTGGTGACCATGACATGGTTTTGGCACCAGTTCACAGCAAAATGGAAGCGATCGCAGCGCTGCTTTTTGTTGAGGAATTTCCTGATGTCCAAGTTGTATTTCCTGTTCCGGTATCCTATTCACTGAGTAAAGCAGCAAAAGGTGTGGGGGAAGTTTACTCTATTAAACTTCCGCCAATTCCCGGCCTTCGCTTAGCCCGGGAGGGCAACTAACATGTTCAAGGTCTTGGATCTGTTTTGTGGTGCGGGCGGGATGTCAATCGGCGCAATTGAGAGCGGGGCAAATGAAGTTTTTGGTGTTGATTTGTGTCGGGATTCATTGCGAAGCTACGAGAGGAACACTAGTCTTCCAGCATATCGATCAGTTAGATCGCGTCATCTGCGCTTGGACCTAATTAAGGAGTCTTGTCAATTTTCAAAGATATACTTTGATTTGTTGGTGGGTGGTCCACCCTGCCAACCGTTTTCAAATGCGGGGAAGGGTCTCGGACAGTTGGATGAACGACAGGGGCTAAATGCATTTTCACACTGGGTTGATGTATTCAAGCCGAAGGCGTTTGTGATGGAAAACGTACCTGGTCTGCTGTCGTCTCGTCACGTTTCTATCGTTTCGAGTTGGCTCATCAACAGATTTGGCGTGAATCGCTTAAGTTGTACCAAGCTTGAAAGTTTGGCCAAAGGTCCGGGTGCCGAGTTGAGAGGGGTCCGCTACCAAATTTATTGCAAGACATTACAGTGTGCTGATTATGGTGTGCCTCAGACACGACGCCGCGTCTTCTTCGTCGGTGTCTCTAACGAGTTCAAAGGGTTTCAGTACGAGTGGCCAGCTTCAACTCACAAAGATTCCCGGGACCGTGAACCGCTATTCAGTGCTCACGATCAATTGCCTGATTGGGTGCCGGTTTCTCACGTAGTTGATAGGTTGGGCCCCATGAATAAAGAGAGGGCTCGAAGATACGCTTATGGGCATAATTTCCGCCCTGGTGCACGAATCTACAAAGGGCATACAGGATCTTCGTTCACCCATCCCGCCAAGACAATCAAGGCAGGTGTGAATGGGTTTCCTGGCGGTGAAAACTGCTTTCGAACTAGGAATGGACGGATTAGATATTTTACTTTAGCTGAGCTAAGTTTGTTGCAGGGGTTCCCCGAATCTGCGCATTTTGAGGGGAGCTTTTCGAGTATAGCGAAGCAGATTGGAAATGCAGTTCCACCCGTCATGGTCAGACTGATCACATCTAATTTGGTTCGAGTGCTCATTTGAACTTGGCCATAAGAGTGATGGTGATAGAACCTAAACCCACGATCAAATGCGATGATGAACGGCAGAGGCATTTAACATGTGTGAAATGGGCCCTGGGATTTGTGCCGCATCCGTCGTGAGCGCTTGGCGCTTTTGGGGGTGATGGCTTTGGGAAGCTGTGGCTCGTGGGAGACGCGGGTCTTTCATGGTGATGCGAGGGATCGAGCCACGCCTATCAAACGGGACTCTTTGACAAGGGTGACTCGGGGCGGGAGGCACCTCATGGGCGGAACGCGACGAGAGATGGCGGTTGATCGGGATTCCCCGGCGTTGATCGCGGCGCTTCAAGCGAGCTTTCGGAAGAGATCGAGGTCTGCGATTTGTCGTTCGATCAAATGCTGCATTGGATGGCACAAACCAGAACCAAAGTGAAACGGGGTCGAGCTGGGGCGAGCGGTGAGTTTCTCCAGGCCTGCACGGCGGTGGAGTTCGGGTGTGATTCGTTTGGCACCCTCAATGTGTCCGATTTTGTGGAACCGTTTGAGGAGCTGGTGATCGAAGGGCCGTGAGTCCGGTGCGCAATCGTGTGGAAGTTGTGAGAGTGGGGAAGACTCACGTGTTCCTCTCCTTGAAGGATGACCTGCAAGTGCGGGGTTCGTTCTGCGTTTCCTTCCCTCATGAAATGCTGTGTGCTTGGTTTGGTGGTTTCTGGAATGCTTGCGGGCACTTCGGCGGCGGGGCCATGGGAACCGCTTGGCGAGGTGCGGCAGGTGGCGACGGGCTTTGAGTTCACTGAGGGACCTGCGGTGGATGGGGCGGGGAATTTGTTTTTCTCGGACATCAAGACGGAGAAGCTGCATCGGGTGTCGCCAGATGGGCGGGTGACGACGTGGCTCGAGGAGAGCCTGCGGACGAATGGACTGTTTTTCCATCCCGATGGACGACTGTTTGCCTGCCAGACGGGCAGCAACAGGACAGAGGGCGCGAAGCCGCAGGTGGTGGTCTATGACATGAAGACCCAAGCCTTCAAGGTGCTGGCGGATGCATGTGAGGGCGTGCCGTTCACGAGGGTGAATGATCTGGTTTTGGATTCCCACGGCGGTGTCTACTTCAGCGACATTGGGGAGCCGAAGCGGCAGCCAGAATCGAGCGGGGTGTTTTATCGGGCATCGGATGGGACGGTGACTCGATTGGTGAGCGACGTGCTGCGCTGCAATGGGGTGCTTTTGTCGCCCGATGAGAGGACGCTGTATGTGCTGCCGTCTGGTCAGCCGGAACTGCGGGCGTATCCGGTGGAGGCACCGGGGAAGGTCGGAGCCGGACATGTTTTGGGTCACCTGATTCAAGTGGAGGGTGAGGAGCCGAGTGGTGGCGACGGTCTGACGGTGGATGTGGAGGGGAATCTCTATCTCACGCGGCCCGCGGCGAAATGCATCCAGGTGATGAGTGCGGATGGGGAAACGCTGACGACAATTCCGTTTCCCGAGGGGCCGGCGAACTGCTGCTTCGGCGGGCCGGAGAATCGGACGCTGTATGTGACGGCGCGCACGTCGGTCTACTCGGTGGAGATGCCGGTGGCGGGGTTCCGGCCAGGCGTTCCTCCAGCAGTGATCCAAGAGGACTTTGGTTCGGGATTTGATGCTTCGCGATTCACGACGCCGATCCCGAACAAGAACACGGAGGTGCGGGAAGGCGTGCTGTGGACCCGGGGTGCGAGCGGCGGGAAGTATCCTCCGATGGTGTATCTGCCTGTGTCGGGAAAAGACGTGGCGATTTCGTTTCGATACCGCCATCTCGGCGACGGCGGCATGCTCTGGTTTTTTGTGGATGGGGACGACGGGTTCGGTTCCATCGACCACATGTTGCGGATGAAGTTGCTCCGTGATGGCGTGCAACTGCAGGTCGATTCGCACTCGCTCGACCAGGATCATCCGATGCGGCAGAACACGGGTCGCCCGTCGGACGCGGTGAGTGGCGCCTATCGCTTGAATGAGATTCTTCCCAAAGAGCCGGTGGATCTCGGTGCGAACGACTGGCGCGAGGTGAAGCTCGTGTTTCGAGGGGACGAGGCGGGTCTGTCGGTGGATGGAGACCGGTGGCAGAAAACGATGAAGCGCGCGAATTTCAACGCCGCCAAACGCAAACTCCTCTGGATGCAGAACGGCGGGGTGAACGGCATCGAGATTGATGACGTTCGGGTGGAACCGGTGAAATAGCGTCCGTTTTCCAGATCCTAGTCCTTGCGTAAATCCCCACTCTGAAGTGGTCTTGGTTTAGTTGCCAGCGGAATGTTGATTTAGTTGATGCAGGTCG
>CAXBNA010000156.1:0-15221 GCA_963976915.1 uncultured Verrucomicrobiales bacterium | reverse complement strand
CCCGCCGATTCCGTCCGCTCGCCTTCTCATGTCAGCCTTCAGGCCACACGGGATGCCGGGAAGCTCACGGCCGCGCAGGCCGATGTATTCGCGGCCCCTCGTGCGAAAGAAGAACTCTACCGAACCGCCGCAGATTCTCAGCAACTCGACAACCTCGCCGACAATCCCGACTATGCCTCCGTGAAGAAGCGACTCTCTGCGCTGCTCGATCAGTGGGTTGAGGAAACCGGAGACGATGTACCTGAAAACATCTCCAAAGATGCCTTTGATCGTGAGACGGGTGAGTCCCTGAAGGTTGGGAAAGATGCCTTCCGCGGCACTCCTGCCGGATGGGATCGTGGAGCTTCCGAGATCAACGCTCCAGGACCTCGATGAACGTGGGTGTGTGCAGCAAGGCTTGACGGTCCCCCTCGTCTGCCTGCTATGCTCTCCGCCCATGAGAGCACCCCTTTTCCTCAGTGCCCTGCTGGTCATCAGCACGGCCTCTGCGACCGCAGCCATCCGAGCCGGATTCGCCGAACGCGACATCACCCCCGGCATCGGGATGGAAAGGCCGGGAGGCTATGGCAAACAGCACCACGCCGAGTTTCACGATCCCTGCAAAGTTCGGGTCGCCGTCTTCAACGATGGCGCCCACAAAGTCGCGCTCATTGGCTTGGATACCTTGATCGTTCCCCGCTCGGTCGTTCTGGATGCCCGACGTCAGATCGAAGCCACTTGTGGCATCCCGGCGGACGCCGTTTTGATCGGTGCATCCCACTCCCATTCGTCCGGGCCCGTCGGGATGGTTCAACCCGGCGAATACGATGCGGCGTCGGATCTTGTCAAAGAGCTGGCCTATGTGGAGTCATCCTGCGCCGACCCTGGATTTCTCCTTCACCTCACGCGCCAGATTGTTGAGGCCGTAACACTGGCCGACAAGCGCGGCGTGCCCGCCCAACTGGGATTTGGCTCCGGCACCGAAGACAAGGTCTCGTTCAACCGGCGTCTGCGCATGAAAAACGGGTTGTCCTTCAGCCATCCGCGTCCGGGCAATCCCGAGATGCTGGAGTACGCCGGCCCGATTGATCCTGAAGTCGGCGTCATTGGTGCGTGGAACGAGAACGGCGATCTTCTCGGAACCGTCGTGAACTTTGCCTGCCATGCGACGACGAACCCTCGCGGCATCTCTGCCAACTGGATCTGCTATCTGGAAGAAGTCATTCAGGGAGCGACTGGAGCCAAGGTGCCAGTCGTGTTCTTGCAAGGTGCCTGCGGCGACATCACCCAAGTCGACAACCTCACTCCCTATCGACAGCCTGCGGGCGAGGACTCGGCTCGGCTCGTGGGGGGACGTGTCGGCGCCGAAGCCGTTCGGGTTCTTCTCTCCATGACACGCAGTGCCGAGGTGACCGTGGACAAGCGTCAGAAGACCTTCACCATTCCCCGGCGCAAGCCCTCCGCCGAACGGCTTCAGCACTGCAAGGATCTTGTGGCAGCAGGAAAACCCAAGGGCGACACCACTGACTGGACCTTTGCCAAAGAGATCCTCATGCTGGATCACCTCATTGCCGTCGAACCAGATGTCGAAGTCGAAGTCCAGGCGATTCAGATCGGCCCTGCGGTCTTCGTCACCAATCCTGCCGAGTATTTTGTTCAGCTGGGACTCGACATCAAAAACGGCAGTCCCTTTCCATTCACCTACCCCGTGGAGCTTGCGAACGGCTGCGTGGGTTATGTGCCCACCGAAGAGGCCTTCGGACCCAATGGTGGAGGCTATGAGACCCGGCTCTCTGCCTACAGCAATCTGATCATCACCGCCGGATCAACCTTTCGGGATGTCGGAATCGAACTCACCCAAACGATGACGCCCGGAGAGGTTCCAGTCCCCCAGAAAATCCCTCCATTTTCAGGAGCCTGGCGCTATGGGAATGTCCCTCCGCAGGTGGAGTAGAGCGAGAGGCTGCGTCGCGATCCAGAAAAAAGGCCGCACTCTCGTGCGGCCTTTTCTTTGATTGATTGACGCCGGGCAATGGCACTCAGCTTTCCTCGGTGGTTTCCGATGAGGCACTGGCCGCTTCCGTGACCGTGTCCTCTGCGCTTTCGGAGGAAGGTTTCGCGCTGAATTTCAGACGCTTATTTTCCTCATCGAAGCCCACGGCAACCACATCGCCTGTCTTCACATCCCCACGGAGCAAGTGCTCGGCGAGCGGATCTTCAATGTGCTTCTCAACGGCACGACGCATGGGCCGCGCCCCGTATTGAGGATCAAAACCTTCCTTCATCAGGAATTCCAGCGCAGGCTGATCCAGCGTGATGTCGATGTCCTTGGCTTTGACGCGTTTGGCCACCTTGCTGACTTCAAGATCCACAATCTTGACCAAGTCACCCTTGTCGAGCATGTGGAAGACCACCATGTCGTCGAGACGATTGAGGAACTCCGGCTTGAAGACCTTCTTGGCGGACTCGTTGATCTTGCTCTTGATGCCTTCGTGATCGGCGGACTCTTGAGCCATGGCCATGAACCCCAGGGAGGTCTGCTTCTTGATCTGCTCCGCACCGACGTTGGAGGTCATGATGACGATCGTGTTACGGAAATCGATCTTGCGGCCAAAGTTGTCCGTCACCTGACCTTCTTCGAGGATCTGCAGCAGGAGGTGCATCACATCCGGGTGCGCTTTTTCGATCTCATCGAAAAGCACCACGGAGTAGGGCTTGCGACGGACGGCTTCTGAAAGCTGACCCCCTTCATCATAACCCACGTATCCTGGAGGCGCACCGATCAAGCGGCTTGCGGTGTGCTTCTCCATATACTCCGACATGTCGATCTGAATCAGAGAATCGGCGCTGCCAAACATGAACTCGGCGAGGTTCTTCGCGAGGAATGTCTTGCCCACACCGGTGGGGCCGAGGAAAAGGAACGAGCCAATCGGACGGCGAGGATCTTTGAGATCTGCCCGTGAACGACGCAGCGCCTTGCTAATCGCAATGACAGCCTCGTCCTGACCGATGACGCGGGTTTTGAGTTCCGCCTCCATCTTGAGCAACTTGTCCGCCTCGGCCTGCTCCATGCGCTGAAGCGGCACACCCGTCCACTTGGCAACAACGGCCATGATGGCTTCGTCATCGACGTCGACAATGCGCTCTTCGTTGGACGAACGCCAGCTCTCCAGCATCTCGTCAAAACGCTTCTTGGCCGACTTCTCCTTGTCGCGCAGATGCGCGGCTTTCTCGAAATCCTGCTCCTTGATCGCCCCTTCTTTTTCAATGCGAATTTCTTCGATCTCGCCTTCGATGTCTTTCAACTCGGGCGGACGTGTCATGGCTCCGATGCGGGCACGGGAGCCGGCTTCGTCCATGATGTCGATCGCCTTGTCGGGGAGGAACCGGGAAGGAAGGTAGCGAGAGCTCAAATTGACCGCAGCATCAATCGCTGGATCCGTGTAGCGAGCCTTGTGGTGCATCTCGTACTTGCCCTTCAGTCCTTGGAGGATCTTGATCGCATCTTCGACAGAAGGCTCTTCCACCTTGACCGTCTGGAATCGACGTTCGAGAGCGGCATCCTTTTCGATGTACTTGCGGTACTCGTTCATGGTCGTCGCGCCGACGCACTGCATCTCGCCGCGGCTGAGCGCAGGCTTGATGATGTTTGACGCGTCCATGGCACCTTCGGCCGAACCCGCACCGACGATGGTGTGAAGTTCATCAATGAAGAGGATGACGTTCTTGGTCCGCTTGATCTCGTCCATCACGGCCTTGATGCGCTCCTCGAATTGTCCACGATACTTGGTACCAGCCACCATGAGGGCGAGGTCCAAAGTGATGACACGCTTGTCGCGGAGGATTTCAGGGACATTCCCGATGGAGATCTCCTGAGCCAAACCTTCCACGATGGCTGTCTTGCCCACACCAGCTTCACCGATGAGGACAGGGTTGTTCTTCGTGCGACGGCAGAGAATCTGAATCACTCGCTCGATTTCTTCGGCACGACCGATGACAGGATCGAGTTCGCCCTTCTGAGCCATCTCAGTCAGATCGCGACCAAAAGCGCGGAGGGCCGGAGTCTTTTCATTCTTCTTGGAGCTTCCCGTTCCGCTGGAGACTTCCTGATCCTCATCTTCCTCGTCGTCATCTTGGGAAGTGAAGTTCGGATCCAACTCGCGCAGGATCTCCTGGCGGGCTTTGTCTAGATTCACGTCCAGATTGCGGAGGACTTGAGCAGCCACGCCCTCGCCTTCACGAAGGAGCCCCAGCAGGATGTGCTCGGTACCGACGTAGCTGTGATTGAGTGTCTTGGCTTCCTTCGAGGCAAGAGCGAGCACCTTCTTCACGCGCGGCGTGTAGGGGATGTTGCCCACCATCTTGGTTTCGGGCCCAGAGCCGACCTGCTGCTCCACCTGCATGCGCACGGTTTCGAGATCGAGACCGAGCTTGGTGAGAACGTTGACGGCAACGCCCTGCCCCAACTTGATCAGCCCGAGCAGAAGGTGCTCCGTGCCAACATAGTTGTGGTTGAAGCGGTCAGCCTCTTTCCGGGCGAGTGCCAGCACCTGCTGCGCACGTGGAGTGAAATTATTCATCATCAGAAAGGGAGGAGGGTTCCTCCGAGTTAGGTGGTTCGAATTGAGATACGTTAAGAGGCGCCTCCAAGGATTGCAACCGCCGCCGGGTGATTTCGGCGCGCATGACATCGCGTTCTTCAGGGGACAATTCCCGGCCGGCAGAAAGTTGCAGGTGCGCAGGCTGGATCTCCAAGAGCAACATGTCGATCAAACCCCGGTCACAATCGGGAATCAGGTCGAGATCGGCCCCCAGGCGGAGCATTGAAAGGTGATTGAGGGCCTCCTTGGAGGTGAGCACATAGGCATGGCGCAAAACCGCATAGGCACGCCCCACCTGATCTCGAAGCATCACCGGATTGTCCGCCCGAAGCTTTTCGCGCGCTGTGGTTTCGGATCTCACCACGCCTTCGATGACTTTTTCGATCTGCGTGATGATTTCGCTCTCGGATTCCCCCAGCGTGTGCTGATTGGAGATTTGAAAGAGATTGCCCAGTGCTTCGGTGCCTTCTCCATACAGGCCGCGAACGGCGAGGCCGATCTTGCCGACCGCCTTGACGACTTGGTTGATCTGATCCGTGATCACCAGTGCGGGCAAATGAAGCATGACGGAGGCGCGCATTCCCGTCCCTAAATTCGTCGGGCAGGCCGTCAGATAGCCGAGACGGCCATCAAAGGCATATGGAAGTTGTCCTTCCAACTCCGAATCCACGTTGTCCACCACCTCGTAGGCTCTCCGGAGGTCCAATCCTGGCCGGATGCCTTGGATTCGAAAGTGATCTTCCTCATTGATCATCAGGGAGATGCTCTGCTTCCGGTCCACGGCCACCGCGCAGCCCGCAGCCCGCGCGGCGTGTTCACGGCTGATCAGGTGGCGTTCGACGAGCACCTGCTTGTGGATTTTCCCCAAATCCTCATAGCTCTCGCTGTACCCGTCTTTCATCTCGGGAAGCCCCTCAACAATCGGACGGGCGAGCTCAAGCAGCTGGATGCGTTGATTTTCATGGCTGTACCCTGGAAATGGAAAGCCACGCAGGTTTCGCGCCAGCCGCACCCGCGAAGTCATGACGATGTCCGAGTGCGGACCACTTCCGCGCATCCAGTCGGCTGGATGCTTGATGAGGGTGGAGAATCGCATCATGGGATTGACAAAAGCTGTCGAGTTGGACCCGCGGTGGAGGCGTGGCGTTGAAAGTGAGTGAAACTATCCCAATCCATGTGAAAGGAGCAGCTCGCCCGCTCTGAATACAAACGGTTCATGGAGCGCTGGTGATTTTCTCCTTCAGTTCCTGAATCTGCTGCTTCAGGCGGGCCGCGTCTTCGTAGCGCTCCTCTTTCACGGCAGCTTCGAGGTCACTCCCCAGCATCTCAAGGCTCCCCTGCAATTGGCCTTCGGACATCAGTCGCGTCGGCGTCTTTCCCACATGCCGGGTGCCTTTGTGCATCGCCTTGAGGAGGTTGTCCAAGCCGTCACGAAAGGCCTCATAGCAGTCGGGACAGCCCATCCGCCCGATTTTCTTCAACTGCCCCGCAGTGAATCCGCAGGACGGGCAGACCGGATCCCTGGATCCCGTCACCGAGGGTGGCTGATTTCCCCCAAGAAAGGCCTCCGCCAGACCAAAACCGGTCTCGTCTGTCACCCCCTTCGCCTTGGAGCAGGCATCGCAGAGATTCACAGTTGTCATCTGCCCATTGATGATTTGGGTGAGAAAAACCGTGGCCTCATTGTCGCAGACGTCGCATTTCATGGTGGATAGGTCGTGGCCTCAAGCACGCTTACACAAGTAAATACGCTCCAGTGACCACCAACGAGTACTGATTATGGCAGTCACACCGGGGCGTCAACCGTCCGCGCCAATTCCACAGCATACCGATCTGCCCATCGCTCCAGCTCAGCTTCGAAGGCAGCGTGGTCCGAGGGATCGTAGTGAACGGTCCAAAAACCCAGCTTCCGGGCCGTTTCGACGTTCCTCGGCAAATCGTCCACAAAGAGCGTCGACGCTGGATCCAGGCCAAACCGCTCAATCACTTGCCGAAAAATCCCCTCCTCAGGCTTGCTGCTCTGCGCCGAGAACGAGTAAACCCCGTCGCTAAAATGGCGGAACACCGGAAACGTCTGCCGCAGGTGGTTCAAGTGGATGTCGCTCGTGTTCGAAAGCAGGTAGCGCGGCACCTCCGAGCCTGCCAATCGCTCCACCGAAAGCTCCATCGGGCGATTCAGCGCAAAGATCTCGCACCAAATGGTCTCAAATTCAGCTGCAGTTCCGGCAAACCCAATCGCCCCCATCGCTTTCGCGACAAACGTCGGCCCGTCCATGTCCCCATTTTCGAACGGCAATTTCAGCGCATCCAATTGCCCAAGCACCGTCTCCGCCGGAAAAGCACTCTGCTCCGCCAATCGCCGAGCAGCGATGGAAAAATCAAAGGTCACGAGGACATTGCCAATATCGGAGAGGAAAACGGGAGAGGACATCTGGAAGGGGTGAAAAAGTTGAAATGGAGCAGCGGCGTTCAACCGGCAGGTTGTTCAACCACTGCCGGGGAAGGAGCTCGGCCTGTTCCGTAAACCACCAGCACAGCCGCCGCCAGTCCCAGACCTGCGTTTGTCATCCAAGCCAGCGTGGGGTCGGCGTCAAACAGCGCCATGCCGCAGAGCCCACTGAGCACTGCACCAGTCCCCCAGCCGAATCCGAGGAATCCAGCATAGCGACCCCGCATGTCATCGGGGGCCAGGCTGGCCGCATACGCTTGCTGCCGGGAGAAGGCCATGATCTCGCCCACCGTGAAGATGGAGATCATCACAAAGAACGCGGGCATCGCGGGCGCGCCTGTAATCAACAGAAAACTGCCGCCCATCGTGACATACCCCAGCGCCAGCATGATCCGCACGGGCCAGCCTCGCGTAACCGCTGCCAGAGGGATCTCCAGAAGGCAGACGATCACGCCATTCAGCGCCAGCGCCACCCCACACCAATGCATGGGAAGGCCCGAGCGCTCGAAATGCAGCGGAAAGGCCGAGAATGCTTGCCTGAACAACCAGGAGACAAGGATGCAGGATCCAGCCAGAGCCAAAAAAGGCCGATTGGCCCGGATGGATCTCCACGCGCGCCCCCAACCGGCCAGAGATCGTTCTGTCCGGTTCCCGGGCGGCAGCCACCGCAGCGCCATCACGCCAAAGAACATCGACGTCGCTCCGTCGACCGCGAACAGCCAGAAAAACGACCGTTCCGCGAGGAATCCCGCCACGGCAGGGCCGAAGGACCAGCCCAGGTTGACCGCGAACCGCTGCACGGCATACGCGAACATACGGTGCTCCAAAGGCACCAAATCTTGAATCAGTGCGGATGTCGGAGCATGACTCGACTCCGTGATCAGCCCGGTAAAGAACGAGACCATCGCCAATGTCTGCCACTGCACGCACTGCGACATGACGAGCATGCACGCCCCGCCTCCAATGGCGGCCATGCCCATGGTCACGTTTCGACCGATCCGGTCGGCCAACCAGCCGCCAAGCCAGGCCGCCCCCAACCCGCCGGCCGCATAGGCGGCAACGCAGTACCCCGCGTGGACGGCCGAGTTGCCGTTGCGAGTCACAAAGATGGTCAGGAACGGAATGACAAAAACGCCAAACCGATTCACAAAAGTCGCCCCCACCAACACCCAGAAGGGCGGAGGCAGCGCTCGATAGCTGGACAAAAACGATGAGAACATGGCGCAGCGCTAGGGCGTGGGGTCTGGAGGTCCCGGGGCATCCATGCTGCCAAAGACCATTCTGCCTTCGATGACAGGTTGCGGGCGGGAGTGGGTGGGCGCTGAGATCGAGTTTGTGGATTTCATGTTTGGATTTGGGTTGGTGGTTTGGAGATGAAGACAAAAAAAGCGGGCCGACTCATGTGAGCCGGCCCGCTGGAAGGGTTGAAAGGGTGCTGTGTTCTTTCGGATTACAGTCCTTTGCTCACAATGTATTTCACAAGGTCAATGACGCGGTTGGAGTAGCCCCACTCATTGTCGTACCAGCTCACCAGCTTGAAGAACTTGCTGTTCAGCTCGATGCCGGAACCGGCGTCAAAGATGGAGCTGCTCTGGTCGTGGATGAAGTCGGAGGAAACCACTTCGTCAGCGGTCCAAGCCAAGATGCCCTTCAGGTAGGTCTCGCTGGCCTTCTTCATCGCGGCGGAAATTTCAGCATAGCTGGTTTCCTTCGTGGTTTTCACGGTGAGATCCACGGCCGAGACGGTTGGGGTCGGCACACGGAAGGCCATGCCGGTCAGCTTGCCCTTGATCTCAGGGATCGCCAGACCCACGGCCTTCGCAGCACCTGTGGCGCTTGGAATGATGTTGATGGCAGCACTGCGGCCACCCTTCCAGTCCTTCTTCGAAGGGCCGTCCACGGTTTTTTGAGTGGCGGTGTAGGAGTGGATGGTGGTCATGAGGCCTTCCTCAATGCCGAAGCCTTCTTTCAGAAGGACGTGACAGACAGGAGCCAGGCAGTTGGTGGTGCAGGAAGCGTTCGAGATGACGTGGTGATTGGCCGCCTCGTACTTCTCATGGTTCACGCCCATGACGATGGTGATGTCCTCACCCTTGCCTGGAGCCGAGATGATGACTTTCTTCGCGCCAGCGTCGATGTGGCCCTGCGCAGCTTCACGGGAGGTGAAGAGGCCGGTCGATTCGATCACGACGTCGACGCCGAGTTCCTTCCAAGGAAGGGCGGCAGGACCTTCGCGAACGGCGAGGCACTTGATCTCATGGCCGTCGACCACGAGCACGTCGTCCTCAGCCACGTCGGGCGAGGACTTCTTGGAAAAGACTTCTTCCTTCGCACGTCCTTGCGTGGAGTCGTACTTCACGAGGTAGGCGAGGTTGTCTGCTGGGACGAGGTCGTTCACGGCCACGACTTCGATCTCTTTGCCGAGGAGGCCTTGATCGCAGATTGCACGAAATACCAGACGTCCGATGCGTCCGAAACCATTGATGCCGATTTTAACCATGTCTAAAGGAGGGGGATGTTTTGGGTTACTGCCAATCCGCACCAAAATGGGGCGGGCAGGATGTTTACTGGACGACTCCCCCACCGTCAACCGGGGATCAATGGGCGGGGTCGGAGCGATTTGCTGTTCGATCCACGGACAAGCCACCGTTTTCAGGAGATGCACTTGAACCGCCTGCTCTGCGCCCTGCTCGCCGGACTCTCACTCACTTCAGCTTCCACGGCTGCTGAAAAGCGCCCCAACGTCCTGTTTTTCTTCGCGGATGACTGGGGCCGCTATGCGGGCGCGTATTCGGGGTTGGATGGCCGGGCCACCGCCAGCGACGTCATCTCGACGCCCAACATCGACCGCATTGCGAAGAATGGCGTCCTGTTCCGAAATGCCTTCGTGAATGCGCCTTCCTGCACGCCTTGCCGCAGTGCGCTGCTCTCGGGACGCTATTTCTTTGCGACGGGCCGGGCGGCGATTCTCCAAGGCGCGATCTGGGACCCCAAGATTCCGAGTTTCCCGCTCCTCATGCGGGATGCGGGCTACCACATCGGCGAGACCTACAAGGTCTGGAGCCCTGGCGAACCCGTGGATGCGCCGTTTGGCTCCGGAAAATATGGTTACGAGAAGGCTGGCAGCTCCTTCAACGGTTTTTCTCAAGCCGCGACCGCCAGTGTGGCGGGTGGCCTGTCGATCCCGGCAGCCAAGGACAAGCTCCTGGAGCAAGCGCGCGGAAATTTTGGGGCGTTCATGGAGGCCAAACCGGCGGACTCCCCTTTCCTCTACTGGTTCGGGCCAACGAACGTGCATCGGAAGTGGATCAAGGGTTCAGGCAAGGCGCTCTGGGGGCTGAACCCGGATGATCTGGAGGGAAAGCTGCCGGCCTTCCTGCCGGACGTGCCCCAAGTCCGCGAAGACTTCGCCGACTACCTGGGCGAGGCCATGGCTTTTGACGCGGCTGTGGGAGAGATCCTGAAAATGCTGGAAGCGGCGGGTGAACTGGAAAACACGCTGATTGTCGTCAGTGGCGACCACGGTGCGCCCGGATTCCCCGGCGGGAAGTGCAACCTCTACGACTTCGGCGTGGGCGTGGCTCTCGCCGCTTGGTGGCCCGGAAAACCCGGCGGACGCGTCGTGGACGACTTCGTCAATCTCATGGATCTGGCTCCGACCTTCCTCGACGCTGCAGGCCTCCCGCCAGCCGAGGGCATGCACGGGAAGAGCCTCGTTCCGGTCCTCACGTCGGACAAATCAGGCATGGTGGACGACGATCGCAGCTGGGTCGTGACCGGGCGCGAGCGCCATGTCGGCATCGCCCGCGAGGGCTTCAAACCATACCCCCAGCGGGCACTGCGGACGAAGGACTTCCTGTACGTCATCAACTTCGAGCCGGATCGCTGGCCCATGGGCGAGCCGAAGGAAGTCACGCCGGACTCCGCTCCTTCAACGGACGTTTTGGAAAACAACACGATGGTCGCCTTTGCAGACATGGATGCCAGCCCGACAAAAGCCTGGCTGATCGAGCAACGAAACGACGCAAAGTGGAAGTGGCACTATGACTACGCCTTTGGGAAACGCCCCGCCGAAGAACTCTATGACCTAAGCAAGGACCCGGACCAAATCCACAACGTGGCGGAGGACGAGGCCTACGCGGAGATCCGTACCGAGTTGCACGCACAACTCATTGCCACGCTGGAAGCGGCGGGTGACCCACGAGTCACGGGAGATGGCATGACTTTCGAAAGAACACCCTTCACTGACAAACCGCCCGAGAACAAGAAGAAGCCCAAGCAAGCGAACAAAGGCAAGAAAGGCTGAGCGATCCTTTTGGAATGCGGTGAGGGATGACCGCTTTGGATGCCGTCGCAGGCCGAGCGTCTTGGACTCTCTGGGGGCGACGCTTGACCTTTGGTCAAGATCCAAGGTTCCGATGCCCGGCGCACCCCACGGCGTCACGTTCTTTCAAGGGCGTCCGCCAGTGATGACCGACATTCAGTCAGGCCTTTGTAGGAGGCGATGACATCCGGCATGGTCCTGAAAGCCCGCGCCATTCTTGGGGCGAGCCCCGGGTCCGCTGCCAAGGCATCGAGCCGGTGGGTCGAGACCCTGATTCCGAAAAGGATCGCCCCTGTCTTGGGAAGCCGCAGCAGGAGTTGTCGCTCAAGGCGCAACCACGTCGTGGTCAGCGTCGCATCCAAAGCCAACACTGACCGGGCGACGTCTGGATGATGATCGAGTTCCGCATCCGCACTCAGTCCCCAGTTGTCGCGCTCCCATGGCACGCCTGAAACCAGTCGTTCAAGGAAGGTGTGAATGGACAGGTTCAACTCCTCTTTCAGCAACGGCACAGGTTCGTGTACCTTCTCGATGGGCTTCCCCAGTTTCTCAGGAAGCGACCAGCCAGAGGGAAAGCATACGGCACCAGCGATGACGGGATGATGGTCCACCACGCTTGGAGAAAGCAGCACCCAGTCAGCAGCGGAGCGACGCCCCAGATCCAGGCAAAACTCCCGGCAAGACCGACTCTCAGCATCGACGTCGATACCCATCACGCCCGCAGCTTCGGTCATCGCTTCCTCTGCACCGGGCATGGTGGCAGCATAAAGCTCTGGGTGCTCGTTCAGCACCGAGCGCCGCAGCTTGATCAATGCCTCATCCGGCTCGAAGAACGACGCCAGATCCCCGGGCCGCACACCCATCCGGAAGCGAAAGTCCGCATCAGGAAAGATCCGCAACCAGTCGGGCAACTGCATGGGGATGGGCGCTCAGACCACGTCCTTGTCCGTCACCGCTCCTTCGCTGGCGCTTGTGACGGTGGCGGCAAACTTGGCCAGAACACCGCGGGTGTAACGGGGCTTGGGCTGCTTCCACTTGGCGAGGCGTGCCTTCAGCTCCGCAGCAGGAACCCCGAGGGTGATCTTGCGCTTCTCCGCGTCGATGGTGATCGCATCGCCGTTCTTGATGACGGCGATGGGGCCGCCAACGAAGGCTTCGGGCGTCACATGGCCGATCACGAAACCGTGGCTGCCACCGCTGAAACGACCGTCGGTAATGAAGGCGACGTCTTTGCCGAGTCCCTTGCCCATGATGGCGCTGGTCGGTGAGAGCATCTCGCGCATGCCTGGACCGCCCTTGGGGCCTTCCATTCGCACGACGATGACGTGGCCTTTCTTGACCTTGTCGTTGAGGATGGCTTGAAGCGCGGCCTCCTCGGACTCGAAGACGATGGCCTTGCCCTCAAACTTGAGGCCCTCCTTGCCGCTGATCTTGCCGACGGCACCCTCAGGGCAGAGGTTGCCTTTGAAGATGACGAGGTGGCTGTCTTTTTTGATCGGATCGCTGAGCGGATGGATGATCTTCTGGCTCTTGGGCCAGACGATCTTGGAGTTCTTCATGTTCTGCTTCATCGTCTTCCCGGTGACGGTGAGGCAGTCGCCGTGCATGAGGCCCTCCTCGATGAGCATGCGCATGAGCGGCACGGTGCCGCCGATCTTCACGAGGTCGTTCATGAAGTATTTGCCGCTGGGCTTCAGGTCGCCGAGCACGGGCACCTTTTTGCCAATGCGGGTGAAGTCGTCGATGCCGAGCTTCACGCCTGCGGCGTGGGCCATCGCGATGAGATGCAAAACGGCGTTGGTGGAACCGCCGAGAGTGATGATGAGGGTGATGGCATTTTCAAAGGCCTCCTTCGTCATGATGTCACGGGGCGTGATGCCTTTCTTGATCATGTTCATGACGGCGGCGCCAGCGTCGAAGCAGTCGATGAGTTTGTCGTTGGAGACGGCGGCCTGGGCACCGGAGTTCGGCAGGGACATGCCCATCGCCTCGATCGCGCTGGCCATGGTGTTGGCGGTGTACATGCCGCCGCAGCTTCCCTCACCGGGGATGGAGTGCTCTTCGATGTCGATCAGCTCCTTGTCGGAGATCTGGCAGTTGGCGTGCTTGCCGACGGCTTCGAAGACGGTGACGATATCGGCGTCCTTTTTCTCCTTGCCGACGCAGCCGGGGAGAATGGTTCCGCCATAGACAAAGACGGCGGGGCGATTCATGCGGGCGATCGCGATCATGCAGCCGGGCATGTTCTTGTCGCAGCCGCCGATGGCGACGTAGCCGTCCATGCCCTCGCAGCCGACGACCGTTTCGATGGAGTCGGCAATGACCTCACGCGAGACGAGGGAGTACTTCATCCCCTCCGTGCCCATGGAGATCCCGTCGGAGATGGTGATGGTGTTGAAGATGATGCTCTTGCCCCCGGCCGCATCGACCCCCTTGGCGGTTTCCACAGCGAGGCGGTCAATGTGCATGTTGCATGGCGTGACCATGCTCCAGGTGGACGCGATGCCGATCTGTGACTTTTTGAAGTCCGCGCGCTTGAACCCCACCGCATGCAGCATCGCGCGGCTGGCCGCGCGCTCAGGACCGTCCACCACCACGGCGGAATGCTTGCGATGGAGAGACTCGGATTTCTTCGACTTGGAGGTGGATTTCTTGGCCATGATTGGGCCGCGAAGGTGACAGGTGAGTGCCGAGCTTGCAACAAGAAGGCAACGTCACTCAACCCAACCCGACCGTCCGCCTTGACTCAATCCAAAATCCTTCCTCTAATCGAACCCGAGTCCACCAGGGCACGAAGACCCACGAATCATGAAGATCCGCATCGTTACCATCGCCCTCACACTGGGAGTGAGTCTGTGTCCCCCACTGGCCAGGGCTCAAAGCAGCGCCCTACCTCCCGATTCCAAGTCCCTGATGGATAAGTTGGCCGAGTTTGAAACTGAGGAGCAACGAAAAGTGGATGCCGCTGTCGCCGAGAAACGAGAGCAGGTGGTGGAAGCCCTTCAACAGCATCTTGACCGTGAGACCCGGTCGGGGAATCTCGCTGCAGCGGTTGCCGTGAGCGAGGCAATCACCCGGCTCGGTGGTTCCTCGGGGACACTGCCTTCTCAGACGGGAGTGATTGTGGAAGAACTCACCGCGCCCTCAACGGTACTGTGGGAGTGGAATCAGGAGGTGAAGTTTAAAGAAGGAGCCGCGTCAGCGACGACGGATGGCGCGGAGTTGGTCTTTAAACAGCCTCTCAACGGTGACTTCACGCTAACCCTGCAGATCGAGCGAGCTGGTTCTCATGTGTGGCAGCAATGGGGTTTCGCAGTGGCATTGCTTGACACCGGGGTCGTCGCTGGTTTGATCCTTGGAAGGAACGGTGAAGACACCGTTTTCATCAATCCCGCTGCGGTGGAAAACGCAGCGGGAAAATCGAGTGATCGCGGCGTGGAGTCCAAGTCTGGGATCGCTTCCGATCCCAGCGCAGGGCAATTTATCATCACACGAAAAGGAGACCGCGTAACTGCCGTCTTTGAAAACAGTTCTGGCAGGCGATTGACAACCCCGAGTGTCAAACTGAATAGCGACCTTGCTACAAGGATCCGCATTCGTTGGGGCGGTACGGAAACCACTCCTCGCCGAATTCACCGTATCGAAATCCGACGGGGCTGAAGCACCCTTCTGAGAATATGCTCGCTCAATTGTCAGGAAGAATTTGTGGCATCTCTTAGTACCATTCATCGAGTTCCAACGAGGGCATCTCAAGCACGGAGCCTTCTACCTAGAGCATTTTATATAAAACTATAGCCGCAAGAGTGAAACCAACTTTTGGCATCATTTGGGGTGACGGTTTCCAGTGCAGTGGCAATGGCTCGTTCGA